>NZ_JBFUKI010000003.1:0-460891 GCF_056400925.1 Alsobacter sp. P4_H11 | reverse complement strand
CGACAGCATCGTCCTCACGGACGCGACATGGACGGCCGATCAGGTGCGCGCCAAGGTCCTGGCCGCGGCGGCGACCGCGGGCAATGACTCGATCAACGGCTTCGACGGCGCCGACACGCTCGCGGGCGGCTATGGCGACGACACCTATGTGTGGAAGCGCGGCGACGGCAACGACGTCATTGATGAAACCCACCCGTTGGGGGGCGTGTCCGATAAGCTGATCTTGACGGGCGTCTCGGCCGCGCAGGTCAGCTTCCGCCGCATCGGACAGGATGTCATCCTGGTGATCGCTCCGAGCGCGCCGGGCGGCGCGGATGGCGGAATCGTGACGCTGTTGGGCTATGATCCTTACTATGAGAAAGGCGTCGACAGCATCGTCCTCACGGACGCGACATGGACGGCCGATCAGGTGCGCGCCAAGGTCCTGGCCGCGGCGGCGACCGCGGGCAATGACTCGATCAACGGCTTCGACGGCGCCGACACGCTCTCGGGCGGCCTTGGCGCCGACACGCTCACGGGCGGCTATGGCGACGACACCTATGTGGTCGACAATGTCTACGATGTCGTCGTCGAGTATGACGGGCAGGGAACGGACCTTGTCCAGGCGTCGGTCAGCTACGCTCTCTCGGACTTCGTCGAGAAGCTCACCCTCACGGGCTCGGACGCGATCAACGGGACCGGCAATGCGCTGGCCAATGTGCTGACCGGCAACGGCGCGGACAACCGGCTCGACGGCGGCGCCGGGAATGACACGCTCAGCGGCGGCGCGGGCAACGACACGCTCGTGGGTGGCGCGGGCGCCGACAAGCTGGCCGGCGGCGCCGGAAACGACGTCTACGTGGTCGACAGCACCGCTGACGTCGTCACCGAGCAGCTCGGCGAAGGTACGGATCTGGTTCAGGCTTCGGTCACCACTAAGCTCAGCGCCAACGTCGAAAACCTCACGCTGACCGGCGTGGCGGCCGTTAACGGAACCGGCAACGAACTCGCCAACACGCTTATCGGAAATGGGGCCGCCAATGCCCTGATCGGCGGCGCCGGCGACGACACGCTGGATGGCGGCGCGGGCGCGGACGCGCTGACGGGCGGGACCGGAAACGACCTTTACGTCATCGACAACGCCCTGGATGTCGTTACGGAGCTGCTCGGCGAGGGGGTCGACGCGGTGCGGTCATCCGTGTCGTGGACGCTGGGCGCCAATGTGGAGAACCTCACGCTCACCGGCGCGGCCGCCATCGACGGCGCGGGCAACGAACTCGCCAATTTAGTCGTCGGCAACGCGGCGGCCAACAAGCTCACGGGCGGCGCCGGCGCGGACACGCTGAATGGCGGGGCCGGCGCGGACCTGTTGATCGGCGGAACGGGCGACGATGTCTATGTCGTCGAGGATGCGCTGGACGTCGTGTCTGAGGCGCTCGGAGACGGGACCGACACAGTTCAGTCCTCCGTCACCTTTGCGCTCACGGCCAATGTCGAGAACCTGACCCTCACCGGGACAGCTGCGATCGACGGAACCGGCAACGATCTCGCCAACCTGCTGATCGGCAACGCCGCCGCCAACCGCCTGAGCGGCGGGGCCGGCGATGACACGCTGATTGGCGGGACGGGCGCCGATACCTTGGCCGGCGGTCTTGGCGCCGACCTCTACGATGTCGACGACGCGCTCGATGTCGTCAGTGAACTGGCGGGTGAGGGCGTCGACACCGTTCTGGCGTCCGTGACCTATGGCCTGTCCGACAATGTCGAGAACCTGACCCTGACCGGGATCATGGCCATCGACGGAACCGGCAACGCCCAGGCCAACGTCATCCGCGGCAACGCGGCGGCGAACCGCCTCGTGGGTGGAGGCGGCGACGACACCATCGACGGCGGAGACGGCGCCGACACGGTGGCCTACACGGGCAACCGCGCCGACTACCTGATCCGGCAAGACAGTGTCACCAAAGTCTACACGGTCACAGACCTGCGCGGAGCCGGCTTCGACGGCGTCGACCAGGTAACCAACGTGGAAACCTTCCGGTTCGCTGACCGCAGCGTCACGGGAGCGGACATCGCCAACAATACCCCGAACGGTCTCGTTCTCACCGGCGGCTCGGTTCTCGAGAACAGCCTGGTCGGAACCGTCGTGGGTTCGCTGCAGGGATTGGACCCGGACGGCGCGGCGGGGCTGTCCTACAGCCTGCTCGACAATGCCGGAGGGCTTTTCGCGATCGATCCGGTGACGGGCGTGATCACGATGAAGACGGCCGGATTGGACTTCGAGACGGTGACCAGCCTGTCGATCACCGCGCGCGTCACCGACGCGGGCGGACTCACCTTCGACAAAACATTCATCATTGCCGTCGGCAACGTGGCCGGGCTGCAGCTGATCGGAACGGCCGGCAATGACCGGCTCACCGGCGGCGGCGAGGAAGACTCGATCACCGGCGGGGTCGGCAACGACACGCTCGTGGGCGGCGGCGGGCCGGACACCCTCATTGGAGGTCTCGGCAACGACAGCTATGACGTGGACAATGTGCTCGACGTCGTCACCGAGGCGGCCGGGGAGGGTACGGACACGGTTCTGACCTCGGTCTCCTATGGGCTCACGGCCAATGTCGAGAACCTGACGCTCACCGGCGCGGCCGCGATCAACGGCGTGGGTAACGACCTTGCCAACGTGCTGACCGGCAATTCAGCAACCAACAGGCTCTCCGGCGGCCTCGGCAACGATACGCTGAATGGCGGTCTCGGCGCCGATACGCTGCTCGGCGGACTTGGCGACGACGTCTATGTGGTCAGCGACACGCTGGACCTCATCGTCGAGAACGCCGGCGAGGGGACCGACACCGTGCAGTCATCGGTGTCCTTTTCGCTTGGGGCCAATGTCGAGAAGCTGACGCTTACCGGCGCGGCAGCGATCGACGGCGTCGGCAACGAACTCGCCAACGTCCTCACGGGCAACGCCGCAGCCAACACGCTCTCCGGCGGCGCCGGCAACGACACGCTGAACGGCGGGGTCGGAGCAGACACCCTGATCGGCGGGCTCGGCAGTGATGCTTACACGGTCGACAATGCGCTCGACGTGGTGATCGAGCTTGCCGGCCAGGGCGCCGACTCCGTAACCGCCACGGTCAGCTACACGTTGGCGGACAATGTCGAGAACCTGACGCTCTCGGGCGCAGCAGCCTTCAACGGCGCTGGCAACGGCCTAGCCAACGTGCTCACCGGTAACAGCCTTGGCAACGTCCTGGATGGAGGCGCCGGCAACGACACGCTGTCCGGCGGCGCAGGCGCCGACACGCTCATTGGCGGGCTCGGCGCCGACGCCCTCGTGGGCGGGGCCGACAACGACGTGTTCGTGTTCGGAGCCGGCTCCGGGCTGGATCGGATCACCGATTTCGACCAGGCCGGGGACGACGTGTTGCAATTCTCCACCGCGGCGTTCGCGGATTGGAATGCCGTGTGGGCCGCCACCCGGCAGGTGGGCGCCGATCTGGTGATCACCCGCTCGGCCACCGACACGCTGACGTTGAAGAACGTCGCCCTGTCGAGCTTCACCGCCGACGACGTTCGCTTCGTGGCCTGACCATCATAGCGCGCCGCCCGGCTCTCGCGCCGGGCGGCGGTGCTGTTTCCGGAGCGGCGGTCGGTTGAACCTCGCTGCTCAACTGAGCAGCGACGCCCCCATCACCCGCCCGCGACCCTCGACACCACCAGCTTGTCCACGCGGCGGCCGTCGAGGTCGACCACTTCGAAGCGCCAGCCGAGCGTTTCGACGACTTCGCCGAGATTGGGGAGGTGCTGCAGCTCGCTGATCACCAGGCCGGCGGCCGTGTCGTAGGTGCGCCGCTCGGGCAGGCTCAGACCCAGGAGGTCGGCCATCTCGTCCACCGGCATCCAGCCGGCGATCAGCCAGGAGCCGTCGTCGCGCTGGAACGCCTCTTCCTGTCCCTGCCCTTCGTCGGAGCGGAACGCGCCCGCGATGGCGTCGAGGATGTCGGCCGGGGTGATCACGCCTTCGAAGTGGCCATACTCGTCATGCACCAGGGCCATCGGGACGCTTGCCTCCCGCAGGCCGTTGAGAACATCCAGGGCGCCCAGCGTATCGGGGATGATGGGCGCCTGCTGGACATAGTTCCTCAGCTGCAGCGTCTCGCCGCGCAGCAGCGGCCCCAGCAATTCGCGCACCTGCACGACGCCGATCATATTGTCCGCGCCGCCCTCGCCGACCGGAATGCGCGAGTGGCTCGTGGTCGTCAGCTGCTCGCGGATTGCGCTGTCGCTTTCATCCGCGTCGATCCATTCGACCTCGGTGCGCGGCGTCATGATGGAGCGCGCGGCCCGGTCGCCGAGCCTGAGCACGCCGGAGATCATCCGCTGCTCGTCCGGCTCGATCGACCCGGCGCTCTGGGCCTCGGCCACGATGGTGCGGATTTCCTCGTCCGTGATGGCGTCGGCCGATTCGGTGTTGCTGCCGAAGAAGCGGAACAGGATCTTGGTGGAGGCGTCCAGCAGCCAGACGACGGGGGCAACGGCCCGCGAAACGAAGCTCATGAGCGGCGCCACCAGGCACGCGATAGCTTCCGGGTTACGCAGGGCGAGGTTTTTGGGGACGAGCTCGCCCACCACCACCGACAGGTAGGTGATGACGCCGATCACCACGCCGAAGCCGACGCCTTCGGCTGGGCCGGGCGGCATGCCCCAGTCGATCAGGATGAGTTTCAGGCGATCGCCCAGCGCCGCGCCCGAGAACGCGCCGGCCAGAACGCCGATCAGCGTGATGCCGATCTGGACCGTGGACAGAAACCGCCCCGGGTCCTCGGCCAGCGCCAGGGCGGTCGCCGCGCCCGGTCGACCATTGTCCGCCATGGTCTTGAGGCGAACCTTTCGGGCGGAAACGACGGCCAGTTCGGAAAGCGAAAACAGCCCGTTGAGGGCGATCAGAAAGGCGGCGACTGCAAGTTCGAGCACGGACCCCAAGGACCCGGCTACCTCTTGGCGACCGGACCTCTCCCTGTTGACGCTGGAATGCCAGCACAGGAGACCAGCTTATGTGGCCTGCCGCGTCGGCGCAAAGCGTGTGGCGCGCCGCCTATCGAAGGCACGCGCCGGGCGGCCGTGGCCGAGGCTATTTGGACGCGCCGTCATACGGGATGATCTGGAGCGTGTGGACGTCCAGCCCGTCCGTGCAGCGCAGGTTCAGCGCCACCATCGCGGCGCCGTCCGGCGTTTTGCCTTCCGCGAAAGGAGCGCAGCCGCAGGTGGAGCAGAACTGGTGCCGGATATTGTGGCTCGCGAAGGTGTAGACCCGGAGGGCTTCGCGGGATCCCCTCAGCTCGAAGCGATCCGGCGTCATGAAGTGATGCAGGTAGCCCTTGCGGCGGCAGATCGAGCAGTTGCACTCCATGGCTTTGGTCGGGAGGTCCTCGTTCGCCGTGTAGGCGATCGCGCCGCAATGGCAGCTGCCTGTGAAAGCCATCGACCCTCTCCCCGCTGTGTTGTGCGTTTCGCCGCGATCATCCTCCAATCCGACGCGGTCGTCCACGCGAGCGGCTTCATGTCGGTTCGGTCCGGACCGATTCGAACCAGGCCGCGTAGGGCGTGTTGCGGGCGAGGTGGCGGTTGTAGTCCGCGGCGCCGTCCGTCCACCACGCCGGGCCGCGCTCGCCCAGCGCGATCTTGGCTGCGTTCACGTCCGCGCGCGCCGACGCGAGCGCCTCTGCGTCGGCGGATTTCAGCGCGGCGCCCACGGCGCGGCGCGCGCGCATGAGCGCCTTGGTCAACGCCGCTCGCTCCTCCTCGCCAAGCGCAGGGTTGGAGCAGCGCCACAGGCGGCCGCGAACAACGAAGTACCGGCCGTCGGGGGTGCGGGGGTAGGTCTTGGCGGGCATGGCCGGGCCGAGCTTGTTGGCGGGCGACCCGCTGGCCGCCCGCACCCGATGCTGCTGCGTCCCTTTACCCAGCCGGGCGGGCCCGGATGTTGAGGCCGCGCTCCACGGCCGGGCGGGCGAGGCCGCGCTCAAGCCAGGCGGGGACATTCTTCAGGCTGGCGTAGTCGACCAGTTCGCCCGCGCCGTAGAAGCCCACGAGGTTGCGGACCCAGCCCAGCAGCGCGATGTCCGCGATGGTGTATTCGCCGTCCATGATCCAGTCGCGGCCGGCGAGGCGCGTCTCCAGCACGCCGAGCAGGCGCTTGGATTCCGCCGCGTAGCGATCCCGGGGACGCTTGTCCTCAAAGTCCTTGCCGGCGAACTTATGAAAGAAGCCGAGCTGGCCGAACATCGGCCCCACGGCCGCCATCTGAAAGAACACCCACTGCAGGGTCTCGTAGCGCCGCGCCGGGTCGGTCGGCAGCAACTGGCCCGACTTCTCGGCGAGGTAGATCAGGATGGCCCCGGATTCGAACAGCGCGAAGGGCCGCCGGCCCGGGCCATCCGGGTCGATGATGGCCGGGATCTTGCCGTTGGGGTTCAACGCCAAATACTCGGGAATCCACGTCTCGTTGGCCCCGATATTGATGAAGTGCGGCTCGTAGGGCAGGCCGATTTCCTCCAGCATGATCGAGACCTTCACGCCGTTGGGGGTGGGCGTGGAATAAAGCTGCAGGCGCTCGGGGTGCTGGGCCGGCCAGCGCTTGGTGATCGGGAAAGCGGAAAGATCGGTCATAGGGGGACGCTCCTGCCGAAAGGGCGGCGATCTTGCGTCCGTTCGCGCCGGCGCGAAAGAGGCCGGGCGTTGCGCCGGCGCACAACCCGGATTGCACGGTCGGACCTGACGGACCCCTTGCGGTCGACGCAAGGCCAGCCATGGTCGTACGGCGACAAGCCGTTCGCTTGCGGCGGCTCTCCCCTGCGGTGGGGCTTGCGCATCCGCCCCCGGAGCCCCGATGTCCGCCGATCCGCTGCTCCAGCCCTACCAGCTCAAGCACCTGACGCTGAAGAACCGCGTCATGTCGACCGCGCACGAGCCGGCCTATTCGGAGGACGGCCTGCCGAAGGACCGCTACCGGCTCTACCATCGCGAGAAAGCACGAGGCGGGCTGGCGCTGACGATGACGGCAGGCTCCGCCATCGTGTCGCCCGACAGCCCGGCGGCCTTCGGCAACCTCCACGCCTACCGGGACGAGATCGTGCCCTGGCTGCGGCGCCTGGCGGACGACTGCCACGCCGAGGGTTGCGCGGTGATGATCCAGGTGACGCATCTGGGCCGCCGCACCGGCTGGAACAAGGCCGACTGGCTGCCCGTGCTGGCGCCTTCCGGCGTGCGCGAGGCCGCTCACCGGGCCTTCCCCAAGGAGGCGGAAGACTGGGACATCGACCGCATCGTCGCCGACTACGCCTCCGCGGCGCAGCGCATGCAGGCGGCCGGGCTCGACGGCATGGAGTTCGAAGCCTATGGCCACCTCATGGACCAGTTCTGGTCCCCGGCCACCAACCGGCGTGATGACCAGTATGGCGGATCGCTGGACAACCGCTTGCGCTTCACCTGGCGGGTGATCGACGCGGTGCGCGCCGCCGTGGGGCCGGACTTCATCGTCGGCATCCGCATGGTCGCGGACGAGGACTGGGACCAGGGCCTCAGCCGGCAGGAGGGCGTCGAGATCGCGCGGCGCATTGCGGCGTCGGGACAATTCGACTTCATCAACCTCATCCGCGGCCACATCGACACGGACGCGGCGCTGACCCGGATGATCCCGATCGCCGGCATGGCGTCCGCGCCGCATCTCGACTTCGCCGGAGAGGTCCGGGCCGAAACGCGCTTTCCGGTGTTCCACGCCTCGCGCATCGCCGACGTGGCGACGGCGAGGCACGCGATCGCGACCGGCAAGCTCGACATGGTCGGGATGACGCGCGCCCACATCGCCGACCCGCACATCGTCGCCAAGACGATGCGGGGCGAGGAGCACCGCATCCGCCCCTGCGTGGGCGCCACCTACTGCCTGGACCGCATCTACGAGGGCGGCGAGGCGCTTTGCGTCCACAACGCCGCGACGGGCCGCGAGGGCGTGATCCCGCACGTGATCCCGCGCTCGCCCGCGCCGGGGAAGCGCGTCGTGGTGGTGGGCGCCGGCCCGGCCGGGCTGGAGGCGGCGCGCGTCGCGGCCGAGCGCGGCCACCGCGTCACCGTGCTGGAAGCCGCGCCGCGCGCCGGCGGGCAGATCCTGCTGCTGTGCCGCAATGCGCGGAGGCGCGACATGATCGGCATCGTCGACTGGCGCGTCGCCGAACTGGAGCGCCTCGGCGTCGCGATGCGGTTCAACATCGCGGCCGAAGCCGCCGACGTGCTGGCGCTGGCTCCTGACGTGGTCGTCGTCGCCACCGGCGGAACGCCGCAGAGCCCACCGCTCGCCGAGGGTGGCGATCTCGTCACGTCGTCATGGGACATCCTGGCCGGCACGGACTCGCCGGGCGCGAACGTGCTCGTCTACGACGACAGCGGCGGCCACCAGGGCATGAGCGCGGCCGAGGTCGCTGCGCGGGCCGGCGCGGCCGTGGAGCTGCTGTCGCCCGAGAGGTTCTTCGCCCCCGAGATGGGCGGCCTCAACCACGCGCCCTACATGCGCGCTTTCCACGAACTCGGCGTTCGGCTAACGATCAACACGCGGCTGCGGTCCGTTCGGCGCGACGGCAACCAGCTGGTCGCGACCCTGTCGTCCGATTTCGCCCCGCTCTGGAGTGACGAGCGACGCGTCGACCAGGTGGTGGTGGAGCACGGAACCGCGCCGCTGGACGAGCTCTACATCGCGCTGAAGCCGCAATCCCGCAACGGCGGCGAGGTCGACTATCGCGCCCTCCTGGCGGGCGCGGCGCCGTTCCCGACCCGCAACGCCGAGGCGGCTTTCACGCTCTACCGCATCGGCGACGCGGTGGCGTCGCGCAACATTCATGCGGCTATCTACGAAGCGGTTCGTTATGGGCTGACGTGGTAGGATGATCTGCGTCAAAGACACCGTGTCGAGTCGGCGAACGAAACGACCTCTCGGGGATTGAGGCTGTACACAGCCGACAAGGAAGACCCACAATGCTGAATTGGATGCGCTACGGTTTCGACGCCGCCATGCTGACGATCGAGGCGCAGCAGGTGATCGGCTTGCGGCTCGCCAAGATCGGCGCGGGCGGCCCCGGCGCCGCGATGGAAGCGACCCTGATGGTGAACGAGAAGATCGCCGCCGCCATGGAGGCGGGCGTCACGCTCGCAACGGGCGGCTCCAGCCACAAGGTCCTGACCGGCTATCGCAAGCACGTCGGCAAGAACTACCGCCGCCTCAGCCGCTGAGCGGGTTGCGCTGATCGACCAACCTCCCCGCCGTCATTCCCGGCGGCGCGTAGCGCCGGGAAGGGGATCCAGGGGTGAGCGCCTTTGCTCTGGATCCCCTTCCCGACCTGCTGCGCAGGTCGCCGGGGATGACGGAGAGGTTTGCTAAGCTCCAGTGAGAAAGATCAGCGGCGGATCAGTAGGTGCGCCACGTAGCCGCCCACGAAGGCGGCCGCCATGGCCCCGACCGGGTTCGCCCGCGCGATGGCGCTGATCTGGCCAGCCATCGGCGCGCCCAGCGCTTCCTCGAGCAGCCGCGACGCATGGGTGTCGCCGCCGTCGACGTCCACCGACACCTCGAAGCTGTCGCCGTTCATCGGCCGCCGCAGCCGCACGCCGGCTTTGTCGTACCCTTCGCCAATCAACCGCCGCATCGCGCGGCGCGCCGTGGCTTCGTCCGTGAATGTCTTGCTCGCAAGCGGCATGCGGTCCTCCCAGCGGTTTAGGACGCAAGCGCCCAAACCCGCCACGGGTTCCGTCACACCGCCGAACAACCGCCACGGTACGCCCGACTCTCCCCGCGCCTCGGGAAGTATGTCACGAGCATTCCACCGCCTCGGGGAGTATGTCACGACGATTCCGATGCCTCGCCGTCATCGCGGCGCGTTGCGCCGCCGGGGATGACGGAGAGAGCAGTGTCGAAAAACGCCGCCGCTTACTCCGGCACCACCCGGACAGCGCCCTTGGCGGCGCTGGTGGTGAGGGCCGCGTAGGCCTTCAGCGCCATCGTGATCTTGCGGGGGCGCGGGGCCGGCTTCCAGGCGTCGGGGCCGCGGGCTTCCATTTCCTGGCGGCGACGCTCGAGTTCCTCCTGCGGGACGGCCAGCGCGATGCGGCGGTCCGGGATGTCGATCTCGATCGTGTCGCCGTTGCGCACGAGGCCGATCAGGCCGCCCTCGGCGGCTTCGGGCGAGCAGTGGCCGATGGAGAGGCCCGACGTTCCGCCCGAGAAGCGGCCGTCCGTGATCAGTGCGCAGGCCTTGCCGAGGCCGCGGCTCTTCAGGTAGCTGGTCGGGTAGAGCATCTCCTGCATGCCGGGGCCGCCGCGCGGGCCTTCGTAGATGATCACCACCACGTCGCCGGCCTTCACCTCGTTGCCGAGGATGCCCTTTACGGCCGCGTCCTGGCTCTCGTAGACGCGGGCCGGGCCGGTGAATTTGAGCACGCTGGCGTCCACGCCGGCGGTTTTCACGATGCAGCCGTCCAGCGCGATGTTGCCGGTGAGCACCGCGAGGCCGCCGTCCTTCGAATAGGCGTGCTCGGCGTCGCGGATCACGCCGGCCGAGCGGTCGAGATCGAGCTCGTCATAGCGGCGGCTCTGGCTGAAGGCGGTCTGGGTCGGCACTCCGCCGGGCGCGGCGCGGTAGAAGGTGCGCACGGCCTCGCTCTCGGTGCGGGACACGTCCCAGCGCTGGATGGCGTCCGCCATGCTGGCGCTGTGCACGGTCGGCATGCTGGTGTCGATCAGGCCGGCGCGCTCGAGCTGGCCGAGGATCGCCATAATGCCGCCGGCGCGGTGCACGTCCTCCATGTGGACGTTGGCGACCGAGGGGGCGACCTTGCACAGCACCGGAACGCGGCGCGACAGGCGGTCGATGTCCGCCATCGTGAAGTCGATCTTGCCCTCATAGGCGGCGGCCAGGAGGTGCAGCACCGTGTTGGTGGAGCCGCCCATCGCGATGTCGAGCGTCATCGCGTTCTCGAACGACTTGAAGTTCGCGACGTTGCGCGGCAGCACGCTTTCGTCGCCCTGCTCGTAGTAGCGCTTGGTGATATCGACGATGAGGTGGCCGGCCTCCACGAACAGCCGCTCGCGGTCGGCGTGCGTGGCCAGCGTCGAGCCGTTGCCCGGCAGCGCCAGGCCGAGCGCCTCCGTGAGGCAGTTCATCGAGTTCGCCGTGAACATGCCCGAACACGACCCGCAGGTCGGGCAGGCCGAGCGCTCGATCACCTGCACTTCGGCGTCCGAGACGCGGTCGTCCGCGGCCGCCACCATGGCGTCGATCAGGTCGACCTTCTTGGTGACGCCGGCGGCGTTTCCGACCGGCTCGGCGATGTATTTGCCGGCCTCCATGGGGCCGCCGGACACGAACACCACCGGGATGTTGAGCCGCATGGCGGCCATCAGCATGCCGGGCGTGATCTTGTCGCAGTTGGAGATGCACACGATGGCGTCG
Source organism: Alsobacter sp. P4_H11 (assembly GCF_056400925.1). Taxonomy (NCBI): domain Bacteria; kingdom Pseudomonadati; phylum Pseudomonadota; class Alphaproteobacteria; order Hyphomicrobiales; family Alsobacteraceae; genus Alsobacter; species Alsobacter sp. P4_H11. The sequence goes on along the minus strand of NZ_JBFUKI010000003.1, from coordinate 449,417 downwards.
GCGCAATGCGCGTTGACCATGTACTCGACGCTGTCGGCGATGATCTCGCGCGAGGGCAGGCTGTAGAGCATGCCGTCATGCCCCATCGCGATGCCGTCGTCGACCGCGATGGTGTTGAACTCCTTGGCGACGCCGCCCGCCTTCTCGATCTCGCGCGCCACGAGCTGGCCGAGATCCTTGAGGTGCACGTGGCCGGGCACGAATTGCGTGAACGAGTTCGACACCGCGATGATCGGCTTGCCGAAATCGCCGTCCTTCATACCGGTGGCGCGCCAGAGGCCGCGCGCGCCCGCCATGTTGCGGCCGTGGGTGGTGGTGCGGGAGCGATAATGCGGCACGGGGCGATCCTCGGGTGATCTCGTCGGGCTGTCGTTTCGGCGACGACTACACCAAGGCCGCCCGAAAGGGAATTGCAAGCCGCGGCCAGCCGCGCATGCCAGATGTGACGCGGCGGGGCGGCGGGGCGAACGATTGTTGCCTAACGTGCGTCCCCTTCTCCCCTCGGGAGAAGGTGGCCCGAAGGGCCGGATGAGGGACTGGCGGCCATCGATGAGGCTGGCCGCCGGCAACACGCCCGGCGCTAGTCCCTCATCCGTCGGCTTCGCCGACACCTTCTCCCAGGGGGAGAAGGGACGACGCGGCTCATCTGCGGGCTTCCTGTCATTACGCCGGCGTCGGCGCGCCCTCGGCCAGCAGGCCCTCGCGCTTCAGGTCCGCCCACAGCCCCGACGGAACCGCCGCCGCCATGTCGGCGGCGTTGAAGCGCACTTCCTCGGGGCGCACGGCGCCGATCACCACCGAGATCACGGCCGGGTGGGCGGCCGCGAAGGCGAGCGCGGCTGAGCGCAGGCCGACGCCGTGGCGGACGCACACGGCCTTGATCCGGCGAACGCGCTCCATCACGTCCTCGGGGGCAGGGGCGTAGTTGAATTTTGCGCCCTCCACCGGGCCGGTGGCCAGGATGCCGGAGTTGAAAACTCCGCCCAGCATCACGCCGACCTTCTTCTCCAGCGCCAGCGGCAGGAACTCGGCCAGCGCGGGCTGCTCCAGCAGCGAGTAGCGCCCGGCGAGCAGCGTCACGTCGAAGTCGCCCTCGCGCAGGAAGCGCGACGCCACGTCGGCCTCGTTGATGCCGACCCCGATCGCCTTGGTGAAGCCGGTGCGGCGCAGCTCGTCCAGCGCCCGGTAGGCGCCCTCCATGGCCTCGCCATAGCGGCGCTCGAAGTCGGCGCCGTGCGTCCACACGTCCACGTCGTGGATGAGGAGGATGTCAATGCGGTCGAAGCCGGTGCGCAGCAGCGACTGCTCCACGGCCCGCATCGTGCCGTCATACGAGTAGTCGATGCGCGCCCGGTGCGGGAAGCCGCCCGCGAAGCCCGGCGCGACGACGTCGTCGCGCGGCTTCTCGACGGGCGCGAAAGGCTCCATCACGCGCCCGACCTTGGTGGAGAACACGAAGCTGTCGCGCGGAAAACGCCGCAGCACGGCGGCGCAACGCGCTTCCGCAAGGCCGTTGCCGTAATGCGGCGAGGCGTCGAACAACGTAACGCCCGCCTCGTGCGCGGCCTCCACGGTGGCGAGCGCTTCGCGCTCGTCCAGCTTCGCGTAGAGGTCGCCCAGCGGCGCGGCCCCGAACCCCATCAGGCTGACATCGAGCTCGGCCCCGCGCGAGGTCGTGAAGCGGCGCATCAGCATGGCGGTTTCTCCCTGAGTGTCTTGTTGTTAGGCGCCTTGAGCCCGGCGGCCCTCACCCCTGCCCCTCTCCCCTGGTGGGGAGAGGGAAGCGCTCGGGCTTCGTACGTCTAGCTCTGGCCGCGCAACGCTTTCAGAGCGTTCGCCACACCCACCGTGCTGGCCGGCGCGTCGGTTCTCTCGCCCGTCACCAGCGGCAGGAAGGCGGTGGCGAGCTCCTTGCCGAGCTCCACGCCCCACTGGTCGTAGGCGTTGATGTCGTAGATGGCGGCTTCCACGAAGACGCGGTGCTCGTAGAGCGCCACGATGGCGCCCAGCGTCGCCGGATCGAGCCGTCGATACAGGATCGTCACCGACGGCCGGTCGCCCGGGAATACCCGGTGCGGCGCGATGCGGTCAGCATCTTCGGCGCTGCGCCCCATCGCGAGCAGCTGGCTGCGCGCCTGCTCCAGCGTGCGGCCGCGCATCAGCGCTTCCGACTGGGCGAGGCAGTTGGCCACCAGCATGGCGTGCATGTCGGCGTGCTCGGGCTCGTGCCCTTCTGCGCCGACCAGGAATTCCGCCGGGATCACGTCCGTGCCCTGGTGCAGCAACTGATAGAAGGCGTGCTGGCCGTTGGTGCCGGGCTCGCCCCACACCAGCGGGCCGGTCGGCCCGTCGACGGGGGAGCCGTCGCGCTTCACGCTCTTGCCGTTGCTCTCCATCTCGAGCTGCTGGAGATAGGCCGGCAGCCGCACGAGCCGCTGCTCGTAGGGCAGCACCGCCCGGGCCGGAAAGCCGCAGCCGTTGCGGTGCCAAACGCCGACCAGGCCCATCAGCACGGGCAGGTTCTCGGCCAGCGGCGCCGTGCGGAAATGCTCGTCCATCGCGCGTGCGCCGCCCAGAAAGGCGCGGAAATTCCGCTCGCCGACCGCCATCACGATCGAAAGCCCGATGCTGGACCAGAGCGAATAGCGCCCGCCGACCCAGTCCCAGAAGCCGAACATGCGGTCCGGCGCGATGCCGAAGGCTTCCACGTGCTTCAGCGCCGTCGAGACCGCGCAGAAATGGTCGGCCACGGCCTTTTCGCCGATCGCGCTCGCCAGCCAGGCGCGCGCCGCCTGGGCGTTGGCCATGGTCTCGGCGGTCGTGAAGGTCTTGGACGCGATGATGAACAGCGTCGAGGCCGGGTCCAGCGTCTTCAGCGTGTCGGCGAGATGCGCGGGATCGACGTTGGAGACGAAATGCGTGCGCGGGCCGTCGTGGTAGGGCGCGAGCGCCAGCGTGGCCATCACGGGGCCGAGGTCCGAGCCGCCGATGCCGATATTCACCACGTCGGTGAAACGCCCCCCGCCCGCCGTCTTAACCCCGCCGCCACGCACCGCTTCCGCGAAGGCGCAGACGCGGCCGAGCTCGCGCGCCACGTCCGGCATCACGTCCTTGCCGTCCGCCAGGATGGGCCGGTCGGCCGGGGCGCGCAGCGCCGTGTGGAGCACGCTGCGGCCTTCCGTGAGGTTGATCGGCGCGCCCGTGAACATCGCGTCGCGGCGGCCCTCCACGTCTGCCGCCTGGGCGAGCGCGAGCAGCTGGTCGCGGGTCGCGGCCGTGAGCGCCGTCTTGGAATAGTCGAGCGTCAGCCCCGCCGCGCTGCGCGAGAAGGCCCCGAAGCGGGCAGGGTCCTGCTCGAACAGCTCCGCGATGGCCGGGCGGGAAGCCGCCGCCATCCGCAAGGCGGCCAGAAGGGCTGTGCGATCATTGCTGCGGTCCGTCATGGCGCTCCCGTTGTTTTTGCCTTGAGCCGCGCCCCCGCCGGCCGAGAACCGTTGGGTCGCACGCCGGCCGAAATCTGTCCAGACGCCAGGCGGCCGTTAGGCCGTCGGGGTCGATCGTCCGTCAGTCCGGCCTCAACGCCCCCAGCGCAGCGCCAGCGGCTGAAGGTCGTGGGCGAGTTCCAGCAGGCCCTTGCGGGTCTCGGGGTGCAGCGGCTCCAGCGGGTGGCGCACGGCGTCGCTCTTGATCACGCCGCCCTCCATCATCACCGTCTTGGTCGCCCGCAGGCCGCACTGGCGGTTCTCGTAGTTGATCAGCGGCAGGATGCGCCCATAGGCAGCCTTGGCGTCGTCGCGGCGGCCGGCCAGGAAGTCGTGCACCACGGGCTTGATCAGGTCGGGCAGCAGCGCGCTCGACATCGTGCCGGTCGCGCCGGCGTCGAGGTCGGCCATCAGGGTGATGGATTCCTCGCCGTCGAACGGCCCCTCGATGGCGTCGCCCCCGGCCGCGATCAACCCGCGCAGCTTGGCGGCCGCGAACGGCGTCTCGACCTTGAAATAGGTGACGCCCGGAACCTCGCGCGCCAGCCGCGCCAGGAACGGCACCGACAGCGTCACGCCGCTCAGCGGCGCGTCCTGCACCATGATGGGCACGCCGGCGGCTTCCGACACGGCTGAGAAGTGCTCGATGACGCCCTTCTCGTCCGCCCGCAGGCCCGTGCCGTGATAGGGCGGCATCAGCATCAGCATGCTCGCGCCCGCCTGCGCGGCGCGCTTGCCGCGGGCCGCCGCGATGCGCGTGCTGAAATGGCTGCAGGTCACGATCACGGGCACGCGCCCGGCGACGTGCGACAGGCTGAGGTCGAGCAGCGTCTCGCGCTCCTCGTCCGACAGGAGGAACTGCTCGGAATAGTTGGCGAGGATGCAGAGGCCGTCGACGCCCTGGTCGATCATGCAGTCCAGCACGCGCTTCATGCCGTCCAGATCGAGATCCTGAGAGGCCGTGAAGGGCGTCGGCGCGACCGGGAAGATCCCGCGATAAGGGGTTGCGGGTGCGGCCATGGCTATTCCTCCAGCTCGATCGTTGTCACGCGGGGGCGTTTCGCCCTCCTGGCCGCAGAACACGACAGCCGCGCCCCGAACGCAAGCGCGGCTGCGCCATGGCGGCCATGCTCCGGCATGGCGGCCATGCTCCGGGTGTGTTCCTTTTGCCGGGAGTTGCAGCCCCCGCCCTTTGCGCGTTCGCCAACACGCCTTTGCGTGCGGCGCCGCAACCTGCGCGCCGCCCTGACGTTTGCGGAGCATCGGCGGCCGGCCCGGCCGCGCGCAACTGCGAGACATGATGGCTTTTTCGACCCGCAATTCCCTGTCCGCCCTGAACGCCTGGGCGCCCCGCATGCTGAGCGTGCTGCGGATTATGACCGGGCTCCTGTTCCTGGAGCACGGCACGCAGAAGCTGCTCGGCTTCCCGGCGTCCGGAAAGCCAGGGCCGGACCTGTTTTCGCTGAGCTGGACGAGCGGCCTGCTCGAACTCGTCGGCGGCGTGTTCATCGTGCTCGGGCTGTTCACCCGGCCGGTGGCGTTCCTGCTCGCGGGCGAGATGGCGGTGGCCTATTTCATGGCGCATGCGCCGCGCGGGTTCTTCCCGGTGAACAACGGCGGCGACGCCGCGATCCTGTACTGCTTCGTGTTCCTGTACCTGATGGTCGCCGGCGCGGGCCCGTGGAGCGTCGACGCCAGGCGGGCCGGCCAGTACTGACGCGCTAGTCCAGCGTCTGGCGGAAGCGCACCACCGCCACCGCCATCGCGGCCAGCGTGAAGGCCGCGATGGCGGCGATGTCGGACTGGAGGTCGCCCGCCTCGGCGCCCTTCAGCATGATCCCGCGCACGATGCGCAGGTAATGCGTGAGCGGGATCACCTCGCCAATCCATTGCGCCCAGGCCGGCATGCCGCGAAACGGAAACATGAAGCCCGACAGCAGGATGTTCGGCATGAAGAAGAAGAACGACATCTGCATGGCCTGCAGCTGCGTGGTCGCGATCGTCGAGAACGTGTAGCCGACCGACAGGTTGGCGACGATGAACAGCATCGTCAGCCCCACCAGCAGGCCGAGATCGCCCACGATCGGCACGCCGAACAGCACGCGCCCCATCACGAGGATCACCACCATCTGCACCCCGCCCACAAGCGCGTAGGGGGCGATCTTGCCGAGCATGATCTCGGTGGGGCGGATCGGCATGGCGAGCAGGCTCTCCATGGTGCCGCGCTCCACCTCGCGGGTCACCGACAGCGCCGTGAAGATCAGCATCGTGAGCGTCAGGATCACCCCCATCAGGCCCGGCACGATGTTGAGCTGCGTCTCCCCGGTGGGGTTGTAGCGCCGGTGGACTCGCATCTCGAACGGGGCCTGGTTCTGGGCGAGGCTGGCCGCCGGCCCCACGAGTTCGCGCGAGAACACGCCGGCCGAGAGGCCCTGCAACGCCGCCACCGCGCCGCCGGTCGCGACCGGGTCTGTCGCGTCCGCGATAACCAGCAGGGCAGGGCGTTCGCCGCGCACGAGGTCGCGGCCGAAATGGGCCGGGATCTGCACGGCGAACTGCACGCGGCCCGACAGGAGCAGGCTGTCGATCTCGGCCTCGCTGTGCGCCAGCGCGACCATGCGAAAATAGTCGCTGGCCCGCATGGCCGACACCATCGAGCGCGAGAACGCCGAATCGTCCTGCGACAGCACGGCGGTCGGCAGGTGCTTGGGGTCGGTGTTGATGGCGTAGCCGAACAGGAGAAGCTGGAAGATCGGGATCATGATCATGGTCGCGAAGGTGATCCGGTCCCGCCGCAGCTGGATCAGCTCCTTCACGAACACGGCGCGCCAGCGGCCCAGCGCGGCGCGCCATCCGCGGCCCTGCGTGGCCGTCGCGGGAGGCCGGGGCGCGGCGCCGCTCATGCGAAATTATCCCGGGCGCGGCCCATCAGGTCGATGAACACGTCCTCAAGGGTGGGCTCGTCCCGGCGCCACGCGGCGCCCGGCTCCTGCCGGAAGGGCGCGATGGCGGCCTCCAGCCGGGCGGCGTCGCGGCCCGCCACGTGCAGCGCCGACCCGAAGGTCGCCACCATGTCGACGCCGTCGGCGGCTTTCAGGCGCGCCCCCAGCCCGGCGACGTCCGGGGCCGTCACCGTCCAGGTGGAGAGGTGCGCCCCCGCGATCACGTCGTGGACAGTGCCGTGCGCGAGCAGCTCGCCATAGGCCAGATAGGCGATCTCGTGGCAGCGCTCGGCCTCGTCCATGTAGTGCGTGGAGACCAGCACGGTCAGCCCCTCATGCGCGAGCGCGTGGATCTCGTCCCAGAAGTCGCGCCGCGCCTTGGGGTCGACGCCGGCCGTGGGCTCGTCCAGCAGCAGCAGCTCCGGGTTGGGCAGGATGCAGGCGCCCAGCGCGAGGCGCTGCTTCCACCCGCCCGAGAGTTCGCCGGCGAGCTGGTCCGCCCGCGCGCCGAGGCCGAGGCGCTCGATGGCGTCGCGCGCCGCCCGGCGCGGGTCCGGCAGGCCATACACGCGGGCGACGAATTCGAGGTTCTCGCGGATGGACAGGTCGGCATAGAGCGAGAAACGCTGCGTCATGTAGCCGACATGGCGCTTGATCTCGGCCGCCTGCGTGAGGATGTCGAAGCCCAGGCACGTCCCCCGCCCGCTGTCGGGCGTCAGCAGCCCGCAGAGCATCCGGATCGTGGTGGTCTTGCCGCTGCCGTTCGGCCCCAGAAAGCCGTAGATCAGCCCGCGCTGGACCTGCATGGAGAGGTCGCGCACCACCGTGCGTGAGCCGAAGCGCTTGCTCAGGCCGTGAACGTCGATGACGATCTCGGGCGCGTCCGCCATGTCAGGGCCTCGCCTCGGCGGGCTCCACCGACACCGGCAGCCCGAGCGGCAGCTTCAGTCCTTCGCCGGCGAGGCGCGCCTCGGCGCGAAACACCAGCTTGCCGCGTTCCTGCTCGCTGAAGATCACCGGCGGCGTGTATTCGGCCTCCCGCGACAGGAACGAGAGCGTGGCGGTCAGCCCCTCCGGGCAACTGTCGCAGCTCACCTGCACGGTCTGGCCCAGTGAGAGCGTCGAAAGCGCCGGCTCGGGCACGTAGAACCGCACCTTGAGGTTGGCGGGCGGCAGCAGCGACAACACGGGCTGGCCGGGGTTCACGACCTCGCCGGCCCGAAAATATACGTCCTGCACCCGCCCGGCCGCCGGCGACGCGACGCGCCGCTTGGCGACGCGGGCCTCGGCCTGCCGCACGGCCGCCTCGGCGGCCCGCACGGCCGCCTCCGCGCCCGCAATGTCGCCGGTTCGGCCGGAGATCTGGGCGGCCTGGATGAGCCGTTGCGCCTCCTCCAGCGCGGCCTTGTCGCGCTCGAAAGTGGACTCCGCCTGGTCCAGCCGCGCCTTGGCGGAGATGCCGCGGCCGTAGAGGGCCTGCTGGCGCTCGAGCTCGCTACGGGACAGGTCCAGCGTCGCGCGGGCGCGCTCCTCCTGCGCCTTCAGCACCGCGACCTGCTCGGGCCGCTGCAGGGCGGCTTGCAGGTTTTCCAGCTGCGCCCGGGCCTGCAGCGTGCGCGCCTGCGCCTCGGCGAGCTGCGCGTCCTGCGACGAGGCCTCCAGCGCGAAAAGCGGCTGGCCTTGCGCGACCTCGTCGCCGGCCTCGACTTTCAGGCTCTCGATGCGCCCGCCTTCCTCGGCGGCCATCGTAACGAGCTGGCCTTCCACATAGCCCTGCCAGCCGGCCGGATCCTCGGGCTCGCGGGTGAGCGCCCAGTAGAGGCCGCCCGCCGCGGCGGCGACCAGCGCGAAAGCTGCGATTGCGGGCAGGGCTTTCATGCTTCGCCCCGCAGCCCGCGCATCAGCACGCCCACATGGGCGTCCAGCATGCCCTCGACGTCGAGCGGCTCGATGCCGTCGAAAAAGCTCGTCCAAAGGAGCGCCACCAGCACGGGCGCGATCGCGAGATGCGGAAAGCGCACCAGAGCGTCGGACCCGAACTCGCCGCGCGCGACGCCGCGCTCGGCGAGCGCGCGCAACATCGCGAGCCCGGGCGTGATCACCTCGCGGTGGTAGAGCGCCGCGATCTCGGGAACGCGCCCCGCCTCGGCGATCACCAGCCGGGCGACCTCGCGCCGGCGCGTGCCGAGGATCTCGGCGCGGATGCGCCCGAAGATCATGCGAAGCAGGTCGCCAGTCGGCTTGTCGGATTGCAGCGCGGCCTGGCCGATGGCCGCGACCTGAGCGCCGATGTTCACATGGATCAGCGCTTCCAGCAGCGCCTGCTTGGACGCGAAGTAGAGGTAGAGCGTGCCCTTCGCGACGCCGGCCCGCGTCGCCACGGCGTCCATGCGGGCGAGCGCGAAGCCCTTCTCGACGAACTCGTCGAGCGCAGCCGCCAGGATCGCGTCGCGCTTGGCCGGCGCGGCATCGCCCGTTGCGTCGGAGGAAGGAGAGCGTCGCGGCACGCCGGGCATCCTGTTATGACTGACCAGTCAGTCATTTCTACTCTTACAACCTAGAAATGCAAGTTATCCGTCGCAACTCGCGGAACGAGCGGGCCTGAAAGCAACATGCCCGGGGAGCTCCCGGGCATGCGTGCATTTGGTTTTTGTCGGCGCGAGGGTTCTAGAACTCGTCCCACCCGCCCGAGCGTCCGCCGCCCGCGGCGACCCGCTTGGGCGCCGGCGCGGACTTCGTCTCGCGCGTGACCGTCCGCTGCGCCGGCGCTTTCGCGGCGGGCTTGGCCGTGAACGCCTGGGCGGCGAGGTCACGCAGGCGCGCCGGCTCGGTCCGCCGGCCCGCGTGGCCGCCGCCGTTGCGAGTCTGGAAACCGGCCACGAGGCTGTTCAGCCGGTCGATCTGGCCGGTCAGCGATCCCGCCGAGGCGGCGCTCTGCTCGGCGAGCGCGGCGTTTTGCTGGGTCATCTCGTCCATGTGGGCGACGGTCTGGCTCATCTCGTCGATCCCGTTGGCCTGCTCGCGCGCGGCTTCCGAGATCTCCGTCACGGTGGCGGCGACCTTGCGGGACGCGTCCACGATCTTGTCCAGCGCCTCGCCGGCGGACCGCACCAGGGCGACGCCCTGCGCGACTTCGGCCGTGGAGGAGTTGATCAGTCCCGTGATGTCCTTGGCGGCCTCGCTGGAGCGCTGCGCCAGCGTGCGCACCTCGGAGGCCACAACCGCGAAGCCCTTGCCGGCCTCGCCCGCACGCGCCGCTTCCACGGCGGCGTTGAGGGCCAGGAGGTTGGTCTGGAACGCGATGTCGTCGATCACCGAGGTGATGTCGGTGATCTTCTGCGACGCGCTCTCGATGCGCGCCATTGCGTCGACCGCGCGGGCCACGATCGCGCCACCGTCGGTCGCTACATTTTGCGCCTGCTCGGCGATGCCGGCCGCCTGGGCAGAGGCCGAGGCGCTCGCCTTCACGGATGCGGCAAGCTGCTCGGTGGTGGCCGCGGTCTCCTCCAGCGAGGAGGCCTGCTCCTCGGTGCGGCGCGACAGGTCGTCCGCGCCGGTGTTGATCTCGGTCGCGGCGGCCGAGACGTCCACCGTGGTGGTCTGGATGGTGGAGACGGTTTCGGCGAGCTTGGTCACAGTCTCGTTCACGGCCTCGCGCAGCTCGCCGAACCGGCCGCGATAGGTCGTGTCGATCGTGCGCGTCAGGTCGCCCGCCGCCACGCTGCCGAGCACGGATGCGAGTTCTGCGGTCGCCTGGTCCACCGCCACGTTAATGGCGTTCACGCCGTCCACGAGCTTCTGCAGGTCGCCGCCCGCGCTGGTGGCCGCGACGCGGCGCGTGAAGTCCCCGTCCGCCGCATAGGCGACGACCTGGCTGACATTCTCGACAACCTCGGCCATCACGCGGGCCGCTTCGGCCTGGCGCTGCTGGGCGGCGCGCTCCTCCTCCTCCATCAGGGCCGTGCGCTCCAGGCTCTCGCGATAGGCGAGGGCGGCCCGGGCGGCGGCGCCGACCTCATCCTTGCGCTCCGTGAACGGCACCTTCACGGCGGTGTCGCCCTTCACAAGCTTTTCGAGAACCTCCGCGATGCGGCCGATGGGACGGGCAACGCCCAGCAGGGTCGCGACCGCGTTGGCGATCAGCACCAGCAGCAGCACGCCCGACAGCGCCAGCGCGACCAGATTGCTGCGCGAAAGCGCGTTGTCGAGTTGCTCGGACACCAGCTTGTCGCGCGCCTCCGCGCGCTGGTGGATGGCCGTGAACAACCCGGCGATCTGCGCCCGCAGGGGCGCGGCGCGCGTCGCCACGATCTTGGCCTGCTCGTCGCGCAGCGCCATGCAGCGCTCCATGGTGGAGCGCAGCGAGGCGATCACGGGCGGGAGTTTTTCGAGGCTGGCGAGAAGGTTCGGATCGGTCAGGAAGCTCTGCAGGCGCTCGAGGTCGCCGCTCACGCGCTCGAACGATTTTTCGAGGCTGGCGCGCAGCGTCTCGTCATTGGTGGCCTCGAAGCGCCACATCGCCACGCGGGCGGTTTTCACGGCGTCGCTGATCCGGCCGATGCCGACTTCCATGTCCTGGCGGGTGACGGGATCCGCCGTGAGCACGGCCGACAGAACGGTGCTGACCTGCCGGTCCCATGCGCCGGCGGCTTCCATCTGTTTGCTGAGCTCGTCCAGCCGCTCGGCCTGGGCCTTGGCCATGTCCGACACCGCGGCCGTGTACACCTCGAACGCGCTGCGCGTTTCCTTCAGCGCGGCGGCGTTTTCGGGCATGCTCGCGAGCGAAAGCGCCTTGTCGAACGATTTGGCGGCGCGGTCCTTGAGGGACGCCAGCGGCGCGGTGGTGGCGCCGAGCTGCGTGGGGTTGGTGGCGAGGCGGATGTCGCGGTTCAGGATCTGAACCTGCGCAAAGGCCGACTCGGCGTCATTGACGACGTTGAGCAGCAGCGCCGACTTTTCGGCCGTGGTGGACAGGTCGTCGACCTGTTTCGCCGACCACTGCTGGTTCGCGGTGATCGCCAGGGCGAGCGCGACGCCGATGATCGCCTGGATCCCGAGTTTCTGGCCGATGCGTAGATTCTTGAACATTGTTGAGCCCCTCGCGACGCCGTCGCACGAGCCGTCCAGTTCCAACCGCTCCGGGTCGGCTTTTCGCTCTGATCTTGAACGGAAGCTGGAAAGCCGGGGCAGGATTCGAGAACTGGTTGAATCAAAGATGAATCACGGTGCAGTTTTGCGCAAATATTCTGAAGTACCCGCGTTAGTACCTAAGTATAGAACAGTAGAGCGTGACGAGATTCGTGCTCGCGCTTGCGGCCCGGTAATCGCAGACTCAACCCCGGATTCCTCCCGGCCCGCCGGCCGGGTTGCGCCGACGCGCAGCCTCGCCTAGACCGCACGCGATGGGGGCGGCCAAAAGGTCGGTCGCGCCACGCTGTGGGACTTAGCCGATGAGCGAGCGTCTTTCCCTTCCGAAGGACAAGATCCGCGTTCTCCTGCTGGAGGGCGTCAACGACAGCGCGGTCGAGCTCTTCGCGGCGGCTGGCTATTCCAACCTGACCCGCCTCGCCAAGGCGCTGGACGGCGACGCGCTGAGCGATGCGCTGAAGGGCGCGCACATCCTGGGCATCCGCTCGCGCACGCAGCTCACAGACCGCGTCTTCGAGGAGGCCGACAGGCTGGTGGCGGTCGGATGCTTCAGCGTTGGCACAAACCAGGTCGAGCTCGACGCCGCGCGCCGGCGCGGCATCCCGGTGTTCAACGCGCCCTTCTCCAACACCCGCAGCGTCGCCGAGCTCGTGATCGGCGAGATCGTGATGCTGCTGCGCCGCATCTTTCCGCGCTCCGTGCAGGCCCATGCGGGCGGCTGGGACAAATCCGCCGCCGACAGCCTGGAAGTGCGCGGCAAGACGCTCGGCATCGTCGGCTACGGCAATATCGGTAGCCAGCTCTCCACCCTGGCCGAAGCCATGGGCATGCGGGTGATCTATTTCGATCTCACCGACAAGCTCCGCCACGGCAACACCGAGCCGGTGGAAAGCCTCCACGCCCTGCTGGCCGCCAGCGACGTGGTGAGCCTGCATGTCCCCGAGACGCCCGGCACGGCTGGCATGATCGGGGCCGACGAGATCGCCCGCATGCGCAAGGGCGCCTACCTGATCAACAACAGCCGCGGCACCGTGGTGGACCTCGACGCCCTGGCGGCCGCGCTCCGCTCCGGCCACCTGCGCGGCGCCGCCGTTGACGTGTTCCCGGTGGAGCCGTCCTCCAACGCCGAGCGCTTCGTGAGCCCGTTGCAGGGGCTCGAAAACGTCATCCTGACGCCGCATGTGGGCGGCTCCACCGAGGAGGCGCAGGAGCGTATCGGCGGCGAGGTGGCGCGCAAGCTGATCGACTACAGCGATGTCGGCTCCACGCTGGGCGCGGTGAACTTCCCGCAGGTCCAGCTGCCGCCGCGTCCGTCCGGCGTCCGCTTCATCCAGGTCCAGCGCAACATGCCGGGCATGCTGGGCCGGCTCGCCTCCGTGTTCGCCAAGCGCGGCATCAACATCGCGGCGCAATACTACCAGACCGACGGCGAACTCGGTTACGTCGTCCTCGACGCGGACGGCGACAACTTCGACGCGCGCGACGTGGTGCACGAGCTGCGGGGGCTGCCCGGCAACGTGCGGGCGCGCATCCTCAACCGCGCCGAGGATTGATCCCACGCCCCTGCTGCACGGTTGATAGCGTGCACAACGACCCTTCGACGCTTCGAGGCCCTTGCGCGCCGAAGCGGCTGCTGGCTTGATCTTCGCCACGACGAACAACCCAAGGTTGAGTCGAGGTCCGGGGGCGATCGGTCGCATGCGCGACGGGTCGGGGCCGAGCAAAAAACAGGGGAGGGGCCGGTGCGCATCGCACACGGATTTCGCGAACAGCCTTTGCGGGCATGGGCGCATTCGCAGGCGGGACATCGAACCGCCATCACGAGGCTGGCCGCGCTGAGCGCCGCCGGGCTTGCGGCCTTTCTGGCCGTTCTGCTGACGCGCTGAAACGAAAAACCCGCGCCCGGGCGAAAACGCCTGGACGCGGGTTCATCTTGGGTTCGCTCAGGCCTTACTGGCAGAGATGCCGCAGGCCGTCCTCGCCCACGAAGGTGCCGGAAGCGGCGTCGAAGGTCGGGTAGAGCTTGGCGCACTGCGCCCACTTCCACTCCATCGAGGCCGCCATCGGAGCCGAGGTCGTCGGCGAGGTGCGCATGATCGTGCCGGTCTCGAAGCCCTCATAGGCGCGCGGCCGGTTGGAGTCGAAACGCTGCGGGGTGCCCGCGCCGCCCGCGACGCCACCCGCCGACATGCCGCCTGCGCGGCCGCCCGGATAGGCCGTGTTGTTGGGAACGCCGCCGCCTGCGCCGGAGCCGAGCTGCGGATAGGCCTGCGCCATTGCGAGGCCGGTGGAGAGCGCGAGGGCGCCGAGGGCCAAAACGCCCGTCCTGATCGAATTCGTCATGAATGAACTCCGCTGGGGGGCCCGGGAAGATGGCCCGGGTTCGGCATCCCAACGTGCGAAAACGGCATCGGTTCGCGCTCGCCGATCACGGGAGCGCGAACCCTTTGTATCAAGCTGAGGCTTGACTTGCGCAGTCAGAACTCTTCCCAGCCGCCGCCCTGGGCGGCCGATCCGCCCGCCGCGGCCGCGCGACGACGCGGGGCCGGCTGTTCGGCCGTTGCGCTGGCGCGCTTGGCCGGAACAGGCTTTGCGGGCGAGTTCTTGCCGCCGGCGGCAGGCGAGCCTCCTCCGGATTTGCCCGCGAAAGCCTCCTGGGCGAGGCGGCGCAGCCGCTCGGGCTCGCTCGCGGCGGCCGGAGCCGGCATACGCGACTGCGCGGGGGCAGCGGCCCGGGCGGCGGGCGCGCGGGCAGGCGGCGCGGCGGACCGGAACTCCGCCGGAGCAGGCGCCCGGCTGGCGACCTGCCGGCCGGTGTTGAACGTGGCCACGATCTCGTTGAGCCGCTCGATCTGGGACGCAAGCGACGAGGCCGAGGCGGCGCTTTCCTCCGCCAGCGCGGCGTTCTGCTGCGTCATCTCGTCCATGTGCGCCACGGCCTGGCTCATCTCGTCGATGCCGTTGGCCTGCTCGTTGGCGGCGCTCGAGATGTCGCCCACCGTGGTGGCGACCTTCTGCGACGCCGTCACGATCTTGCCGAGCGCCTCGCCGGCCGAGCGCACCAGCTTGACGCCCTGCGAAACTTCCTGCCCGGAGGAGCTGATCAGCCCCGTGATGTCCTTGGCGGCCTCGCTGGAGCGCTGCGCCAGCGTGCGCACTTCGGAGGCCACCACCGCGAAGCCCTTGCCGGCCTCTCCGGCCCGGGCGGCCTCCACGGCGGCGTTCAGGGCCAGGAGGTTGGTCTGGAACGCGATGTCGTCGATCACCGAGGTGATGTCGGAGATCTTCTGCGAGGCGCTCTCGATGCGCGCCATGGCGTCCACAGCCTCGGTGACGATCTTGCCGCCCGTGATGGCGACCGACATGGCCTCCTCGGCCATCGAGAGGGCATGACGCGAGGACTGCGCCGAAGCCTTCACGGACGCCGCGAGCTCCTCCGTGGTGGCGGCCGTCTCTTCCAGCGAGGACGCCTGCTCCTCGGTGCGCCGCGACAGGTCGTCCGCGCCCGAGTTGATCTCGCGCGCCGCGCTGCCGACGTCGATCGCGGTGGTCTGGATGGTCACCACCGTGTCGGCAAGCCGCGCCATCGTGTCGTTGAGCGCGTCCTTGAGCTCGCCGAAGCGGCCCTCGTAGTCGGCCCCGATCGTATGCGTCAGGTCGCCCTGCGCGAGCGCCTGCAAGGCCTGCGAGAGGTCGTTCGTGGCGCTGTCCACGCCGGCGCTCATCTGGTTCATGGCGGCCGAGAGGTCGCGCATGAAGCCAACCTTGCCGTCCAGCGGAACGCGCTGGGTGAAGTCGCCGGCGGCCGCCGCCGCCGCCATCGCGGCGACCTCGGACTGCACGGCGAGCTCCGCCGTGACGTCGCGCCACTCGATGGTCTGGCCGATCACGGCGCCGTCCGCGCCCTGGATGGCGGTCAGCGCGATGTTGAGGGTATGGCCGCCGATGCGATAGCGGACCAGCTGCGCGCCGTTCTCCTCGCCCAGCACGCTGCGCTCGATCGCCGGATTGTCGCGCGCTTCGGAAAGCGGCGCGCCGACGAGGCCGTCCACGGACCAGTCCGCGCGGCCGGCCTTGAAGCTCGGCTCGATGGTGCGCAGGAACCGGTCCAGCGTCTGGCTGACATAGACGATGCGCTCCTGCTCGTCCGTGATCATCATCATGGCGGGCGAGCTGTCGAGCGCCGAGCGGATGCGGGCCGCCGCCAGCCCGGTCTCGTGGATCTGCTTCAGCGAACGCGCCAGATCGCCGATTTCGTCGCCGCGCGAAGTCGCGCTGAGTTCGACGCTCTCGCCGTTCACCAGCCGGCCGACCGCGTCCTTCAGGGCGCCGATGGGCTTGTAGATGGTGCGCGACGCCAGCCAGCCGAGGAGGCCGACCGCAAGGAGGATGCCGGCGCCCACGGTGGCGATCAGCTTGCCCATTGCCACCAGCGGGGCTTCCACCTCGCGCATGGTCTGCTCGGCCACCACCGCCCAGGTGCGGCCCAGGATCTTGGCCGGAACCGCGATCACGGCGGAGCTTTCGCCGGACGAGCCCAGTTCGTGGCTGGCCGCCGGCGCGCCCGCCAAGGCCGACTTCACGACCTGCGGGTCGAAGCGCAGCTTGCCGGCGGTCGGCTGGGCGCTCAGCGCCAGCTGCGTGCGCGCCAGGCCGTCCGGCCCGACCGCGAAGACCTGGCCGGTTTCGCCCATCTTGCTGTTGATGATCGGCGAAATCGACGACGGCGACAGCGTCGCGGCCACGACGCCCATCGCAACGCCGGCGTCCGTCACCAGGGCCTTGGCGAGAATGGAGGTCGGGGCGCCGCCCGCCGGCGCGTAATTCTCGTTGTCGACGAACACGACCTCGCCGGCGCTAGCCTTCCCCATGGCGTCCTTGAACGCGCGGCCTAGCGGGCCGTCCTTCAGGCTTCCGGTGGAGACGTTGGTGCCGAAGTCGCGGTTCTTGACCGTCGAATACACGACCGACCCGGCCGGATCGATGATCAGCACGTCGGCGAACTCGAACTGCCGCCGGTACTGGTCGATGATGGTGTGGACCTTCTCGTGGTAGAACCCGTAGCTGGTCTCGTCCTTCTCGCCCTTGTACTTGGCGCGCTCGCCGTCCTTGAACGGGTTGTCGTCGATATAGAGCTTCTGCAGCAGGGTCTCGGCGTCGGCGCCCTTGGACTTGTAGTCGTTGCCCAGGTTGCTGAGCGCTTCGAACATCGTCGGCGTCTCGGACACCAGCCGCAGGTTCGTCTGCGCCTGGCGCATGTAGCGCTCCAGCGTCCCGGCCCGGTTCTGCACGGTGGCCTGAAGGCTCACCTCCAATTGCTGGACGGCCGAGCGCCGCGCGATCTCGTAGGCCATGCCGCCGACCGCGACGGCGCTCACCACCGCGCCCGTGAGCACGATGGCGGGGACCTTGAACGACAATTTCGAGAACACGCGCAATCTGTTGGCCATTCGGGCACCACCTGGCTGACGTCGCCGCCAGGAGGCGATCGACACGGGTGCGAGAGTCTTTCCGGAGTCGGCCTGAATCATTCCGCCGGGCGCGGTGAGTCAAAACGGCCTGTCCGATGTCTCGCGACAGGCAGACTCCCCGGGATTTACTTACAAACGGTTCAAATACGGAGCTTGGCTCTAGAATTTCGTCGGAGATATAGATTCGTTGCTGACATATTCTACTTATACGGAGGCTAAACCAATTTACATCCTGCGACTGCGCATCGGTCGATTCATGCCCGCTTGATTGTTGTCTGAAGCGCATCCCCGACCGCCCGCCGCAGCGCCACGATGCCGCTGTCCGCGTGGCGCGTGGGATGGACGCGGTTGGTCAGCAGCGTCCAGGCCAAGCCCGCCTCGGGGTCGAGCCAAAGCCCCGTGCCGGTGAAGCCCGTGTGCCCGATGGTGTCCGGCGAGCACGCGTCGCCGCCGGACCAACCCGGATAGATCATCTCCCAGCCGAGGCTGCGGGTCGGCGTCTCCCGCGCCCACACGGGAGATTGCGGCGCGGCGAGCAATCCCGCGGCGAAATCCAGCAAGGCCGCCGCCGTTCCGAACAGCCCGGCATGGCCGGACGCGCCGCCCAGCGCGAAGGCGTTCTCGTCGTGCACCTCGCCCCGCATCACGCGGCCGCGCCATGTGCACCTCTCGGTGGCGGCGCACGCGTCCGGCTCCGGCCGGAACGTGAGGCCGGGCGGCAGGGGCTGTTCGGCCAGCGGCACGCCCGTGAGCCGCTCGACCAGGATGCCGAGCAGGATGAAATTGATGTCCGAATACACAGGCGGACCCGCCTTCCACGCGCGCTGGAGCACGAAGGCCCGCAGTGTATGCGGATCCTGCCCATACGTATACAAGGGCTCTACGGCCGGCAGATGCGTCTGGTGCGCCAGGCATTGCCGCACCGTCAGCCGGCGCTCGGGCGCGCCCGCGACGTCATATTGGCGCAGATCCGGGATGGCTGCCGCCAGAGGATCGTCGAGGCCGATCCGCCCGGCCGCAACGAGATCGAGAACGCGCGTGGTCGTGAACACCACCTTGGTGAGCGACGCGAGATCGAACGCCGTGTCGGCTCGCATGGGCGCCGCCTCGGGCTCGACTTGCGCGAAGCCGCCGAACCGGATCGCCCGCCCGCCCGCCGCATCCCCCACGGCCAGAACGGCCCCGGGGATGCGCCCGGCGGCGAGAGCTTGCGCCACGGGCGCAAAGGCCGCCTCGGCGAGGGCTTCGAGCGTCATGCCGGCTCCAGCGCGGGCGCGTCCACGGACTCGTGCAGATGGCAGGCCGCCACCGCCGTCCCGCCCGTCTCGGCCACGCGCCGGCTCACGAGCGCGGGCCGGTCTACGGAACAGCGCGGCATCGCGGCCGGGCAGCGACCATGGAAAGCGCAACCCAGCGGCGGGCTCGAAGGATCCGGCAGGTCGCCATGCAGGATGATGCGCTCGCGCGGCTGGCCAGCCGGCCGCGCCGCGCCCGGCCGCCGCGGCACGGCCGACAACAGGGCGCGCGTATAGGGATGAGCAGGCGCCTCAAACACCTGCGCGGCTGGCCCGATCTCGACGATCCGCCCCAGATACATCACCGCGATCCGGTCGCTCACGTGCCGGATCACCGAGAGGTCGTGGCTGATGAAGATCATCGCCAGCCCATAGGCGCGGCGCAGGTCGCCGATCAGGTTGATGATCTGCGACTGGATCGAGACGTCGAGCGCCGACACCGGCTCGTCCGCCACCAGCAACTTCGGCCCCAGCGCCAGGGCCCGCGCGATCGCGATGCGCTGGCGCTGCCCGCCCGAGAATTCGTGCGGATAGCGGCCCGCCGCGTCCGCCGGCAGCCCCACCTGGTCCAGCAGCTCTGCCACGCGCGCCTTGCCGCCGGGCATGCCATGGATGGCGAGCGGCTCGCCCACGATGGCCCCGACCGTGTGGCGTGGGTTCAGCGAGCCGAACGGGTCCTGGAACACCATCTGCATGTCGCGTCGCTTCGCCGCCATGGCGCGGCGCGACAGCGGCAGCACGTCCTCGCCTTCGAACAGCACCTGCCCGGCCGTGGGCTCCACCAGCCGCAGCAGGCTCTTGCCCAGCGTCGACTTCCCGCAGCCGCTTTCGCCCACCACGCCCAGCGCCTCGCCGGGCGCCACCGTGAAGCTCACATCCTCCAGCGCATGGAGTACGCGGCCATGCGGCCCGGCGTAGCGCTTCGTGAGCCCGCGCACGTCCAGCAGCGGCGTCATGCGGCGGCCTCGGCGGGGGCCGGGTTCCAGCACGCCGCGCGGTGGCGGGCGTCGCCTTCCAGCGCCGGCGTGGTCGTGCGGCACACCGGCAGCGCGGCCGGGCAGCGCGGCGCGAAGGCGCAACCATGCTCGCGCGCGCCGGGCGGCGGCACCATGCCGGCGATCGAGGGCAGCCGCGTTCCGGGCGGGTTGGAGGCCGGCGCCGTGTCGATCAGCGCCCGCGTGTAGCGATGCCGGGGATGGGCGAACAGGTCGCCCACGGCGGCCTCCTCGACGATCCGCCCCGCATACATCACGGCGGCCCGGTCGCAGACTTCCGCCACCACGCCGAGATCATGCGTGATCAGGAGGCAGCCCATGTCCATTTCGCGCCGCAGCCGGTCGATCAGCGCCAGGATCTGCGCCTGCACGGTCACGTCCAGCGCCGTGGTGGGCTCGTCGGCGATCAGCAGCTTCGGCTCGCAGGCGAGCGCCATCGCGATCATCACGCGCTGGCGCTGGCCGCCCGACATCTGGTGCGGGTAACGCCCGAGCTGCTCGGCCGGCGCGGGCAGGCCGACCAGCGCCAGCAGCTCGGCCGCCCGCGCCAGCGCGGCGCGGCGCGTGAGCGCGCGGTGGATCTCCAGCGCCTCGGCGATCTGGTCGCCCACCGTGAACACCGGGTTCAGCGACGTCATCGGCTCCTGGAAGATCATCCCGACCCGGTCGCCCCGCATGGCGCGCAGCGCCTCGGGCGCCATCGCGAGCACGTCCACGCCGCCCACCCGGACGGCGCCGGACAGCACGCGCACGGGCGGGCTCGGCAGCAGCCGCATCACCGACAGCGCCGTGATGCTCTTGCCGCAGCCGGACTCGCCGACGAGGCCCACCATCTCGCCGGGCGCGACCGTAATCGACACGTCTTCCACCAGCTTGCGCCCGCCCACCGCGAGCGTCAGGCCCTCGATCTCCAGCGCCGGCGTCATACGGCGCGCCAGAGCTCGCCCCCGGTCATCGGCGCCGGAACCCCCGTGGTGGTGGGCAGGCTGAGCGGCAGCTTCTTCAGCGAACGCACCGCCAAATAGCCGAAGCACTGCGCCTCGATGAAGTCGCCGTTCCAGCCTACCGCCTCCACGGGCTCCACCGGCACGCCGAGCTGTTCGTGCAGCAGCCGCATGAAGGTGGCGTTGAGCCTCCCGCCGCCCGTCACCAGCCAGCGCACCGGCGGGCGCGGCACGTGCCGCACGGCGTCGGCCGCCGACGCGACCGTGAAGGCCGCCAGCGTGGCCGCGCCTTCCGAGTCGCCGAGGCCTTCCACGGCCTTGGCCCAGGCGTGGAAATCGTTGCGGTCCAGCGACTTGGGGGCAGGGCGGTCGAAATACGGGTGCTTCATCAGAGACGCCACCATGGCGGCGTCCGCCTGCCCGGAGCCGGCCAGCCGGCCGCCCTCGTCATAAGGCTTGCCGAGGCGCTTCAGCACGAAGTCGTCCAGCAGCGCCGAGGCCGGCCCGGTGTCGAACGCGATCACGGTCTCGCCGTCGATGAACGTGACATTGCCGACGCCGCCGAGGTTCAGCACCATCACGGGCTGCTCCAGCCGCGAGGCCAGCGCCCGGTGATACAGCGGCGCGAACGGCGCGCCCTCGCCGCCCGCCGCCACGTCGGCGTGCCGAAAGCGGTTCACGACGTCGATCCCCAGCGCCTCCGCGACCCGCGCGCCGACGCCGAGCTGCCGGGTGAAGCGCTTCTCGGGCCGGTGATACACCGTCTGCCCATGGAGGCCGACAACGCGCACGCTCGCCCTGTCGATGGAGAACTCCGTCATGAACTGCGCGATCGCGCCCGCATGGGCGTCGCTCACGGCCGCCTCCAACGCGTCCAGCGCGCCGTGCTCGGCCCGCGGCGCGTCCGCGATCAGGGCCAGCAATTCGTCCCGCAGCGCCGGCGCGTAGGGGTAGCACTGGCCGGGCCCGATCTCGACCTGCGCATCCCCGTCCGTCCGCACGAGCGAAACGTCGATCCCGTCCATCGAGGTGCCGCTGATCGCCCCGATGGCGGTGAAAAGAGCGGGGTCGGACATGGTGCTTTCCTTGGCTGCGCGCGGCGTCCGGGCCACCCCTGCCTGGGGGCTTCGGCTTGCAATTGGTATTATAGCGGCCTACCCTCCGGCCACGTCAAACCATGGAGGAAACGATGCTGCGCAACGCCTTGAAAGCGGCGCTCCTGACCGCTGCGGCAAGCTTGTGCGCGGCCGGTTTTGCGCCCGTGCGGGCCCAGACGCTGGAGGCCGCCATCGATGCGTCCCCGGCCGGACTCGATCCTCACATCATCACGGCCTTCGCGTCCTTCATGGTGGTGAACGGCACCATTTATGAAGGGCTCACCGCCATCGACAAGGACCTGCGCGTCGGCCCCGGCCTCGCCGAGTCCTGGACGGTCGCGCCCGACGGCAAGACCTACAATTTCAAGCTCCGCCCGGGCGTTTCCTTCCACAACGGCGCCCCCATGGAGGCCGCCGACGTGGCAGCGTCGCTGAAGCGCGTCATGGCCAAGGAGATCGCCTCGCCGCTGGCGAGCCGCCTCGCCGCCGTGGACAGCGTGTCCGCGCCCGACGCCACGACCGTGGAGCTGAAGCTGAAGGAGCCGGCCGCGCCGTTGCTCACCTCGCTGGCGACGCTCGCGATCGTGCCGCGCTCTTTCGAGGCCGACAAGGACGGCCTTCAGAAGCAGCCGGTCGGCACCGGCCCGTTCAAGTTCAAGGAGTGGCAGCCCAACGGCTTCATCGCGCTCGCCAGGAACGACGCCTATTGGCGCAAGGGCCTGCCCAAGCTCGACGGCGTGAAGTTCAACATCGTGCCCGAGTCCGCCACCCGGCAGGTCGGCGTCAGCAGCGGCCAATACGCCATGCTGCCCAACATCGACGCCGCCACGGCGCTGCAGCTCAAGGGCAAGCCCGGCGTGAAGCTGAGCGAGACGCTGGAGCTCGCCTACACGCTGATCGGCTTCAACGTCGCCAAGCCGCCCTTCGACAATGCCAAGGTGCGCGAGGCCGTGAACACGGCGCTGAACCGCGACGAGATCATCCAGGCCGCCCTGTTCGGCGCGGGCGTGCCCGGCGGCCCGCTCTCGCCGGCGCTCAAGGACTGGGCCACCGACGTGAAGCAGTTCAGCTGCTACAAGCACAACCCCGCCAAGGCCAAGCAGCTCCTGAAGGACAGCGGCGTCGCCCAGCCGATCAGCGTCACCATGACGGTGCTGCCCCGGCAGGACATCAAGGACATCGCCCAGGTCGTGCAGCAGCAGCTCGGCAATGTGGGCATCAAGGTGGAGCTGAAGACGCCCGAGCTCGGCCAGTTCATCCAGGACTGGCGCAACGGCGCCTTCGACCTGTTCGCCTCCACCAACGCCGGCAGCCCGGACCCTGACGACTACTTCTTCCGCACCTTCCGCACCGGTGGCTCCACCAACGTGTTCAAATACACGAACCCGGAGCTCGACGCCCTGCTCGACAAGGCCCGCGCCAACACGGACATAGCCAGCCGCAAGGCCGACTACGCCAAGGTCCAGTCCATCCTGGCCTGCGACGGCCCCATCGCGCATCTCGCCTACGGCCAGCTCTTCACGGCGTCGCGCGCCAACGTCTCCGGCTACGAGATCATGGCCAACCGCTCGCTAAGCTCCCTCGCCGAGACCGCGGTCGGAAAATGAACCTCCGCCGTCATCCCCGGCGGCGCGCAGCGCCGGGAAGGGGATCCAGGGCCATGCGCGCGTTGCCCCTGGATCCCCTTCCCGGCCTGCTGCGCAGGCCGCCGGGGATGACGGAGAAATCGCAGCCTCCCCGCCGTCATTGCGAGCGCCAGCGAAGCAATCCAGCTGACGCCGGGCCGGTGGACTCCGCGCCTCACCCCCGGCGCCTGGATTGCCGCGTCGCTGCGCTCCTCGCAATGACGGGGAGGGGATGCCGGCGACCGCAGGATGGCGGCGCACATGCGAAACCGGCGAGCATGGCCGCCTGACATGCCGCTGCGTCTTCTCGCCAACCGGCTGCTCGACCTCGCGCTCGTGCTGTTCTGTGTGTCCGCCATCGTGTTTGCGATGATCCGGCTGATCCCGGGCGACGCCGTGGCGATCATGCTGGGCGCCAACACGGAGGTGACGCCCGAGCGCGTCGCCGCGCTGCGGGCCCGCATCGGGCTCGACCAGCCGCTGGTCACCCAATATCTCGCCTGGATCGGCGCCGCGTTGCGTGGCGATTTCGGGACCTCGCTGTGGACCGGCCGGCCCGTGATCGCCGAAATCGGCGCGCAGGTCTGGCCCACCGTGCAGCTCACCGTTCTGGCCCTCGTGCTCGGCGCCGGGCTCGCGATCCCCACCGGCGTGCTGATGGCGCGGCTGCGTGGCCGTTTCGCCGATGGCGCCATGCGGGTGATCACCGTGGCGGGCCTCACGATCCCGTCCTTCTGGCTCGGCATCGTGATGATCCTTGCGCTGGCGACGCTGGCCCCCAACCTCCAGGCGCTCGGCTACGTGCCGTTCTCGGAGGACCCGCTCGGCAATATCGGCCGCCTGCTGCTGCCCGCCATCGCGCTCGGCCTGCCGATCCTCGCCAACCTGTCGCGCCTCGTGCGCTCCGCCATGCTGGACGCGCTGGGGCAGGACTACATCCGCACCGCCCGCGCCAAGGGGGCGAGCGAGGGCTCCGTGCTCTACAAGCATGCGCTGCGCAACGCCCTGATTCCCTTCGTCACCAGCGTCGGCGTCAACGCCGGCTACCTGCTCGGCGGGGCCATCGTGGTCGAGCAGGTCTTCGCCATCCCGGGCCTCGGCCGGTTGATCCTGGGCGCCATCGCGGAGCGCAACTACCCGCTGCTGCAGGCCGCGATCCTGGTGGTGACCTGCGGCTTCGTGGTGATGAACTTCCTGGTCGACCTGCTCTACGCGGTGATCGACCCGCGCGTGCGGAACTGAGCCGGTGGACACGCTGCGCCGCCGCCCGCTGCTCGCCTTTGCGCTCGCCTTCGTGGCCGTGCAGGCCCTGATGGCGGTCTTCGCCGGACAGGTCGCGCCCTATGATCCGCTGAAGCAGGACATCCTGGCCCGCCTCAAGGGGCCCAGCGCGGCGCATTGGCTGGGAGCGGACCAGTTCGGCCGGGACGTGCTGTCGCGCATCATCTATGGCTGGCGCGCCTCGCTCGCCGTCTCGGTGGCGGCCGTCGGGGCGGCGCTGCTTGCCGGCGGATCGCTCGGCATCGTCGCCGCCTTCTACCGCGGCTGGATCGACCGCATCCTGATGCGCGCCATGGACGTGCTGTTCGCGTTCCCGGTGCTGCTGCTCGCCATCGGCATCGTGGCGGTGCTCGGGGCCCAATCATCCACGGCCGCCATCGCGATCGCGGTGGTGTACACGCCCATCTTCGCCCGCCTGCTGCGCGGCCCGGCGCTGGTGGTGTGCGAGAGCGACTACGTGATGGGCGCCCGCGCGGTGGGGGCGTCCGACGGCCGCATCATGCTGATGCACGTGCTGCCCAACCTCGCCAGCGTGGTGCTGGTGCAGACGAGCCTGCTGCTCTCCTCGGCGATCCTCGTGGAAGCGTCCCTGAGCTTCCTCGGCCTCGGCGTGCAGCCGCCGACACCCTCGCTCGGGCTGATGCTGTCGGAGGGCCGCAACTTCCTGATGCTCTCGCCCTGGAGCGCCGTGTTCTCGGGCGCGGCCATCCTGGTGCTGGCCTTCGGCCTCAACCTGCTCGGCGACGCCCTGCGCGACACGCTCGACCCGCGCCTGCGGGGGCAGGAATGAGCGATCTTCGCATCCGCAACGCTGCCCCGGTCGACATCCCGGCCCTCGCCCGGGTGGCGCTGGCGTCCTACCGATCCGCCTTCGCGGCGATCGCGAGCGCCGACTACCTCGGCTCGCGCACGCACGCGACCTTCGCAGAGCGCTTCACCGCGTCGCTGGACCGCATGCGGCTCGCCGAGCGCGACGGCGCCGTGCTCGGCTTCACGATGGTGACGGCTGGCCACCTCGACATGCTGTTCGTCGACCCCGCCGCGCAGGGCTCCGGAGCCGGCTCCGCCCTGCTGGCCGACGCTGAGGCCCGCGGCGCCCGCACGCTGGAAAGCTTCCGCCACAACCACCCCGCCCGCGCCTTCTACGAACGCCACGGCTGGCGCCTCGCCCGCGCCTACGACCGCGACGTCGGCGGCGGCGTCCACGCGTGCGTGTTCTACGAGAAGGGCGCGCCGCGCCCGGACAGATGAGCCGCCCAATTCCAACGCCTCGCCGTCATTGCGAGCGCCAGCGAAGCAATCCAGTCTAAAGGCCCGGCGTTAGGCTGGATTGCTTCGCCTTCGGCTCGCAATGACGGCGAGGGGGCCTGAACGTGAGGCTAGCTCCCATAAGCCGCCTCCCGCACTTCCGTGACGAAGTCATACCGGTCGCCCCGATAGGCCGATCGCGTCAGCTCCACGGGGGCGCCGTCGGCGAGAAAGCTGCGGCGCTCGATGCGCAGGATGGCGGCGCCGACCGGGATGTCGAGCAGCTGCGCCTCCTGCGGGGTCGCGAGCGAGGATTGCAGCCGCTGCACGCCCCGCACCGGGCGATTGCCCCGGCGATGCAACGCCTCGTACAGGCTGTCGCCGATCTCGCCCACAGGCGGCAACAGCGCGGCCGGCACGATCGCGCGCTCGATCGCGAGCGGCTCGCCGTCTGCGGTTCGCACGCGCGACAGCCGCACCACGGCGGCGCCCGGCGCGCAGTTCAGCGCGGCGGCTTCCTCGGCGCTCGGCGCGTCCACGCGCTGTTCCAGCCAGACGCTGCCCGGCCGCGCGCCGCGGCTCTGCATATCGGCCGAGAAGCCGGCCAGCACCGAGGCCGGCTGCTCGATGCGCTCGGCCACATAGGTGCCCGAGCCCGGCCGGCGCGACAGCAGCCCCTCGCGCAACAGCGCGTCGATCGCCTTGCGGACGGTGACGCGGGAGATCGACGTCATGGCGCTGAGCTCGCGCTCGGATGGCAGCGCCTCGCCGACGCGCACCGCGCCGCCGCGGATCATGCCGCGCAGGCTTTCGGCGAGTTGCAGGTAGAGCGGCGTCGGGCTCGCCCCGTCGAGCGCGATGCGACCCTGCTCCAGCGTCATGGCGCCACAGCGTCGCCCGCGGCCGCGCCGCCGGCCGCGTCCAGGGTCGCGAGCGCCCGCCGCAGGCTGCCGCCCGAACGGTCGATCAGCGCGCCCGCGAGGTCGGGATCGAGGCCCTGCGCCACCAGCGTGGCGCGCTTCACGTCCCAGTCGACCTGCCGCAGCGCGTCGCCGGCCACGGCCTCGTCGCAGCCCGCGAGCGCCGCCACCATGGCCTCGGCGCGGCGATGCAGCTTGGTGTTGCTGGCCCGCATATGCACCATGAGGCCGCGATACACGCGCCCGAGCCGGATCATCACCGCGGTGGAGAACAGGTTCAGCGCCGCCTTCTGGGCCGTGCCGGCCTTCATGCGGGTGGAGCCCGCCACCACCTCCGCCCCGGTCTCGATCAGGATCGGGTGACGCGCGACGGCCAGAAGCGGCGCATCGGCGTTGTTGGCCATGCCGAGCGTCACGGCCCCGCGCTCGGTCGCCCGGCGCACGAACGCCACCGTGTAGGGCGTCGTGCCGCTGGCCGCGAGGCCGATCACCACGTCGTTCGGGCCGATGCCGGCCGCGTCCACCTTCGCGATCGCGTCGGCGGCGTCATCTTCCGCGCCCTCGGCGCTCTTCACCAGCGCGCCCGGCCCGCCCGCCATCGCGAACACGAGCTGGTCCAGCGGCCAGTCGAAGGTCGGCGGCAACTCCGCCCCGTCCTGCACGGCGACGCGGCCGGACGTTCCCGCGCCCGCATAAACCAGCCTGCCCCCGCGCCGCAGCGCCTCGGCGGCTTCGTCCGCGGCTTTGGCGATGGCGCCCAGCGCCGGGCGCACGGCCGCCACGGCGGACAGCTGACCCTCGAACATGGCCTCCACGGCGTCATGCGTGGGCCAGTCGTCCAGGTCCACATAGCGCGCGCTGACGTCCTCGGTGGCCATGGGGCTTGCGGTCCTGCGTAATACCAATGTGGGACCAGTTTAGGCCGATGCCGGGCCGGGGCAAGCCCGTCGGGACAGCCTCCCGTCATTGCAAGCGCAGCGAAGCAATCCAGAAGCTGGGCCGAGCTCAACATCGCTCGACCGAGCGCGTGGCCCTTGGATCGCTTCGCCTTCGGTTCGCATTGATGGCAGGGCGGTCACGGGGGAGGGTGACTGCGCGCCGCTCACCTCTCTCCGCCGTCATCCCCGGCGACCTGCGAAGCAGGTCGGGAAGGGGATTGTACCCAGTCGCCTGGATCCCCTTCCCGGCGCTTCGCGCCGCCGGGGATGACGGCTAAACGGAGCTTTGGCTGAAGCCTCTCACCCCTGCTTCGCCATCCAGATCGCGCCCGCCACCGCGTCGGCGTCCACGGGCTTGAGCTTGCGGCGCACGTCGGGGGCCAGCCAGGGCTCGATGGCGCTGGAAAGGCCGCCGATCAGCGCGATGCGGGGCGCGCCGCGTTCGAACAGCGCGCGGCAGAGGCCGTCCACCTGCTCGGCCGCGCCCTGCACGATGCGCCGGCCGGCCGGGTCGCCATTGTCGGCGTGGCGCATCACCAGCGGCGCGAAGGTCGCGTAGTCGGTGGCCGAGGCCTTGTCCATCCACGCAACCGCGGCGGCGGGGTCGTCGGCGAAACGCGCCAGCACGTCGCCCAGCAGGGCGGTGCGGTCCACGCGGCCGTCGAACGCCCGCAGCGCCAGCCGGATCGCCTGCAGGCCGAGATCGGCGCCGCTGCCCTCGTCCGAGATCGGGAACCCGTAGCCGCCGACGCGCTCCTCCCGTCCGCCGACGCGCGCCAGCCCGAAGCTGCCGGTGCCGACGATCACGATGCCGCCATCCTGGCCGCCATGCGCGCCGATGCAGGCGATCAGGCCGTCGCTCGCGAAACGGACGGACGCAAAGGGCAGGGGCGTCGCCGCCAACGCCTCGCGCGCGCCCTTGCGGCCGATGCCCGCCAGGCCGATCCCGGCCCGCACGCGCGGCCAGTCCGCTGCCGAGAGGCCCGCCTCGTCGAGCGCCGCGGTCGCGGCCGTCATGATGGCCGCCACGGAGGCTTCGACGCCGAGCCGCGTCGTGGCCGGCCCCGCGAGGCCGGCGCCCAGGATGGCGCCGTCCGGCGTCTCGATGCGGGCGCGGCAGCCGGTGCCGCCGCCGTCGACGCCCAGATAGAGGAGGTCGTCCGCCATGGCGTCAGTCCTGCAGCCGACGGATATGCGCGCCGCAGCGCACGAGCTTCTTGTCCAGCGCCTCGTAGCCACGGTCGAGATGGTAGATGCGGTTCACCACCGTCTCGCCCTCGGCCGCGAGCGCCGCCAGCACCAGGCATACGGAGGCGCGCAAATCCGTCGCCATCACGGGCGCGCCTTTCAGGCCCGGCACGCCGCGCACCAGCGCGGTCGCGCCCTGCAGCGTGATGTTGGCGCCGAGCCGCGACAGCTCGGGCACATGCATGAAGCGGTTCTCGAACACGGTCTCGCGGATCACCGAAGCCCCGTCCGCGATGCTCATCAGGGCCATGAATTGCGCCTGCAGGTCGGTCGGAAAGCCCGGATAGGGCTCGGACGCGATGTCGATGCCTTTCAGCCGGCCGGAGCGCGACACCATCAGCCCACGGTCCGTGGGCCAGATCTGCACGCCGGCCGCCTCCAGCGCCTCCGCGACCGCCGAAAGATGCTCCAGCCGCGCGCCCGTGAGCTCCAGGTGACCGCCCGTGATCGCGGCCGCGATCGCGTAGGTGCCGGCCTCCACGCGGTCCGGGATGATCTCGTGCCGCGCCTTGCGGAACACCGTGTCGCCCTGGATCAGAATGCGGTGCGTGCCCGCGCCCTCGATGCGCGCCCCCATGGCGACCAGGCAGGCCGCGAGGTCGGCCACCTCCGGTTCGCGAGCGGCGTTCATGATTTCGGTTTCGCCCCGCGCCAGCACGGCCGCCATCATGGCGGTCTCGGTGGCGCCCACCGAGGGCGAGCCGAACACGATGCGCGCGCCCTTCAGCCCGTCCGGCGCGCGGGCGTCGATGGCGCCCCGATCCAGCGTGATCTCCGCGCCCAGCGCCGTGAGCGCCTTGATGTGGAGGTCCACCGGCCGGGCCCCGATGGCGCAGCCGCCCGGCTGCGACACTCGCGCGTGGCCAAAGCGCGCCAGCAGCGGCCCCAGCACCAGGATGGTGGCGCGCATGCGCCGCACCGTGTCGTAGGGCGCCTCGCGGTTGACCACGCCGGCGGGGTTCACCGTGACGCTGGCGCCGGAGCGCTGCGGAATCACGGCGCCGTAGTGCTCCAGCAGCTGCAGCATGGCGCGGATGTCGGCGACGTCCGGCAGGTTCGTGAGCGTCAGCGGCTCGGGGCTCAGCATCGCGGCGGCGAGCTGCGGCAGGGCGGCGTTCTTGGCCCCGCAGATCTGCACCGTTCCCTCGAGCCGATGCCCGCCCTCGATCAGCAGCCTTTCCATCTCGGCCTCCCGGGCGGCTGCGCCCGTGCGTGCGGCCGCCCTTGGCGCGCCGAACTGGTTCTAAAGTGGTCTACTCACAATAAGAGCGGCCGCGCGTCGCCGCCAGCGCCTTGTTCGACCATGCGAGCCTGGAAAACCGGCGATTGCTGAACCTCGTTCAATAAAAGGATGGAATTTCCCATTTGCGTTCCGGGCCGCCGTGACGGCTCATACGGGTCTGCGGCGCTGCGTCGTTTCGCTGGGCGATCGACACGCGCCCGCGCTGCGCCAATCTTGACGGGTTTCCGTTCACACCTCTACTATGTTCGCAATACGAATAGTTGTTCGCATAACGAACAATTCTCAGCCGGGGAGGAGTAACGCATGTCCATGAAGCCCGTGTTCGCCCGACGGACGGTGCTGGCCGCCGCAGCCGCGCTCGCCGCCTCCGCCTTCCCGGCCCTGGCGCAGGAAACCGTGAAGATCGGCGTGATCCTGCCCATGACGGGGCCGAGCGCCTCCACGGGCAAGCAGGCCGAGGCCGCCGCCAAGCTCTGGATCCAGCAGAACGGCGCCACTGTGGCGGGCAAGAAGGTCGAGCTGATCGTCAAGGACGACACCGGCGCGCCGGACGTCACGAAGCGCCTCGCGCAGGAGCTCGTGGTCAACGACAAGGTCAACGTGCTGCTGGGCTTCGGCCTCACGCCGCTTGCCCTTGCGGTCGCCCCCATCGCCACGCAGGCCAAGATTCCGCAGATCGTCACGGCCGCCGCCACCGCGATCATCACCGAACAGTCGCCCTTTATCGTCCGCACCAGCTTCACGCTGCCACAGGCCACGGTGCCGATGGCGCAGTGGTCCGCCAAGAACGGCATCAAAAAGGTCGTCACGCTGGTGTCCGACTACGGCCCTGGCATCGACGCCGAGAAGGCCTTCAAGGACGAATTCACCAAAGGCGGCGGCGAGGTCGTGGCCGAGCTGCGCGTGCCGCTGCGCAACCCGGATTTCGCGCCCTTTCTCCAGCGCGTGAAGGACGCCTCGCCGGACGCCGTGTTCGTGTTCGTGCCGTCGGGCTTCGGCTCGGCCTTCATGAAGCAATTCGCCGAGCGCGGCCTCACCCAGGCGGTCATCAAGCTGATCGCCACCGGCGACGTGACGGATGACGACGTGCTGAACGAGCTCGGCGACTCGGCGCTGGGCGTCGTCAACACGCACCACTACTCCGCCTCGCACGACTCGCCCGAGAACAAGGCCTTTGTGGAAGCCTTCAAGAAGGCCAACAACTTCCGCCCGAACTTCATGGCGGTGGGCGCCTATGACGGCATGCAGCTCGTCTACAAGGCGTTGGAGAAGACCAAGGGCAACGCCGACGGCCAGGCCCTGCTGGACGCCATGAAGGGCATGAGCTGGACCAGCGTCCGCGGCCCCGTGCAGATCGATCCCGAGACCCGCGACATCATTCAGAACATTTATGTCCGCAAGGTCGAGAAGGTGAATGGCGAGCTCTTCAACCAGGAATTCGCCACCATCGAAAAGGTCAAGGACCCCGTGAAGGCCGCCAAGAAGCAGTAAGCGCTCTCCCTTCTCCCCGGAAACGGGGAGAAGGTGGCCGAGCGCAGCGAGGTCGGATGAGGGGATCGCCCTTTCGTTCTCCCCTCATCCGGCGCTGCGCGCCACCTTCTCCCCGTGCCGGGGAGAAGGGTTCACGACCGCCATCGTAAGAGCCCGCATCCCGCATGGTCACCATCCTCTTTGACGGCATCGCGTACGGGATGCTCCTGTTCATTCTCGCGTGCGGCCTGTCGGTGACCCTCGGGCTGATGAACTTCGTGAACCTCGCCCACGGCGCCTTCGCGCTCGCGGGCGGCTACATCACCGCCACGCTGATGAACCGGGCGGGCTTCAGCTTCTTTCTGTGCCTGCCGATCGCGTTCCTGTTCTCGGCCCTGATCGGCGTGGCGCTGGAGCGCACCCTCTACCGTCATCTGTATGATCGCAGCCACCTCGACCAGGTGCTGTTCACCATCGGCATCGTGTTCATGACCGTCTCGGCCGTGGATTACACGATGGGTTCCGGCCAGCAGATGATCAACATCCCGGCGATCCTGCGCGGCCGCATCGACATGCTGGGCGGCAGCATCGGCGTCTACCGGCTCTTCATCATCGTGATCTGCGGCCTGCTGACCCTGCTGCTCCAGCTCGCGCTGGTGCGCACCCGCTTCGGCAGCCGCCTGCGCGCCGCCGTGGATGATCCGCGTGTGGCGCGCGGGCTCGGCGTCAACGTCAACCTCGTCTTCGCGGTCACCTTCGCGATCGGCTCCGGCCTCGCCGGGCTGGGCGGCGCGCTGGGTGCCGAGGTGCTCGGCATGGACCCCACCTTCCCGGTGAAGTTCATGATCTACTTCCTGATCGTCGTGACGGTGGGCGGCGCCTCCAGCATCACGGGCGCATTCTTCGCCTCGCTGTTGCTCGGCATCGCGGACGTGGCCGGCAAATACTACGTGCCCAAGGCCGGCGCCTTCATCATCTACGCCATCATGGTGCTGGTGCTGATCTGGCGGCCGCAGGGCCTCTTCGTAAAGGGCGCGACCCGATGACGGACGTCGCCGCCCCCGCCGCCATGGCCTCGGCCCCTCCCTCCACGGACGCCCGCCGCATGCTGGCCGCCGCGGCGCGCTGGCGCTGGTGGGAGTTCGCGGTCTGGATCGCGGCGCTGGCCGCCATCTGGGTGTTTCCGCGCAACCTGCTGCTGCTGAACGAAATCGCCATCCTGGCGCTGTTCGCGCTGTCGCTGGACCTCATCCTGGGCTTCGCCGGCATCGTGTCGCTGGGCCACGCCGCCTTTTTCGGCGTCGGCGCCTATGCGGCCGGCCTGCTCGGCAAGTTCGGCTATGGCGATCCCTTTCTCGGCCTCGCGGCCGCCGCCGCCGTCGCCGCCGTGCTCGGTTTTGCGACGTCCTTCCTGCTGCTGCGCGGCTCGGACCTGACGCGGCTCATGGTGACGCTCGGCATCGCATTGATGCTGCTCGAACTGGCCAACCGCGAAGCCTGGCTTACGGGCGGCGCGGACGGCTTGCAGGGCGTCACCATCGGCCCGGTGCTCGGCCTGTTCGACTTCGACCTCTATGGGCGCACCGCCTATCTCTACAGCCTCGGCGTGCTGTTCGTTCTGTTTCTGCTGGCGCGGCGCATCATCCACTCGCCCTTCGGCTTGTCGCTGCGCGCCGTGAAGCAGAACCCGCTCCGCGCCCGCGCCATCGGCATCTCGGTCGCCGTGCGCCTCGTCGCCATCTACACGCTCTCGGCCGCATTCGCGGGCGTCGCCGGCGCGCTCAGCGCCCAAACCACGCAATATGTCTCGCTCGACGTGTTCGACTTCATCCGCTCGGCCGACGTCATGCTCGTGCTGGTGCTGGGCGGCGTCGGCTACCTCTATGGCGGCATCTTCGGCGCGCTGATCTTCAAGCTGATGCAGGACTACCTGTCCGCCATCACGCCGCAATATTGGCAGTTCTGGATCGGCCTCGTGCTCGTGGTCCTCGTGCTGGCCGGGCGCGAGCGCATCGGCGCCCAGCTCGCCCGCCTCGCCGCGCCGCTGCTGCGCTGGAGGCGCGCGTGACGGTCGCGCTCGAAACCCGCAACCTGGTGAAGCGCTTCGGCGGCCTCATCGCCACCGATGACGTCTCGATCGCGTTCGAAAAAGGCGTGCGCTACGCCCTGATCGGCCCCAACGGGGCCGGCAAGACCACGCTGATCAACCTGCTCACGGGCGTGCTGCGGCCCACCAGCGGCGCGGTGCTGCTGGAGGGCGCGGACATCACCGGCATGGCCCCGCATCGGCGCGTCCAGAATGGCCTCGCCCGCACCTTCCAGATCAACCAGCTCTTCCCCGAGATGACGCCGCTGCAGACCGTCGGCCTCGCGGTGTCCGAGCGGCAGGGCCATGGCCGCGAGTGGTGGCGCCTCGCCGGCGGCAAGCGTGAGGTCATCGACGAGGCCGCCGCCATCCTGGAGCGCTTCGGCCTCACCGACGTGATGGGCGCGGAAACCAGGGTGCTGCCCTACGGCAAGCAGCGGCTGCTCGAAATCGCGGTCGCGATCGCATGCCGCCCACGCGTGCTGCTGCTGGACGAGCCCGCCGCCGGCGTGCCCGAGGAAGAGCGCCACGAGATCCTCGACATCGTCGGCGGCCTGCCGGACGACGTCACCATCCTGCTGATCGAGCACGACATGGATCTCGTGTTCTCCTTCGCGCAGCGCATCGCCGTGCTGGTGAATGGCGGCCTCTTCATGGAAGGCGCCGCCAAGGACGTGGCCGCCGACCCGCGCGTCCGCGAGGTCTATCTGGGCGAGGGCGGGCATGGCTGAGCTGCTCGGGCTGGATCATGTCGCGGCCGGCTACGGCCTCGCGACGGTGCTCAACGACATCAGCCTCTCGCTGGCGGATGGCCGCTCGCTGGCGCTGCTCGGCCGCAACGGCGCGGGCAAAACCACGCTGGTAAACACGATCGTGGGTGTCACCACCCTGAAGGGCGGGACGATCCGCCTCGGCGGCCGCGACATCACCCGGCTGCGGCCCGAGCAGCGCGCCCATGCGGGCATCGGCTGGGTGCCGCAGGAGCGCAACATCTTCAAGTCGCTCACCGTTGAAGAGAACATGACCGCCGTTGCCCGCCCCGGGCCCTGGACGGTGGCGCGCGTGTACGACATGTTCCCGCGGCTCAAGGAGCGCCGCCGCAACATGGGCAACCAGCTCTCGGGCGGCGAGCAGCAGATGCTGGCGGTCGGCCGCGCGCTGGTGCTGAACCCGCGCCTGATCCTGCTCGACGAACCGACCGAGGGCCTCGCGCCCATCATCGTCGACGAATTGCTCGGCGCCCTGAAGCGCATCATCCGCGACGAAGGCGTGTCCGCCATCATCGTCGAGCAGAACGCCCAGAAGATCCTTGGCGTCACCGACGACGCCGTGATCCTCGACCGTGGCCTCGTGGTCTATGCCGGCGCCAGCGCGGCGCTCGCGGCCGATCGCGACGCGCTCGAAACGCATCTTGGCGTCGCAGGCCGCGCCGGCGGGCGCGGCGCCGCTTGACGCCCGGGCCGCCGGCCCTGACAACCACGAAAAGCACCCGAGGGAGACGTCCGATGACGAGCCGCACCGCCCCACCGTTCCGCGCCGACATGGTCGGCAGCCTTCTGCGGCCCGCCGCCCTCAAGGATGCGCGCGCCAAGCACGCCGCCGGCGAAATCTCGGCCGAGGAGCTCACCGCCGTGGAGGATCGCGAGATCGCCGCCGTGGTGGCCAAGCAGGAGGCGATCGGCCTCAAGGCCGTGACGGACGGCGAGTTCCGCCGCTCCTGGTGGCACTACGACTTCCTCTGGAACCTCGACGGCGTCACCAAGGTGGCGGTGGAGCAGGGCATTCAGTTCGCCGGCGTGCAGACCAAGAACGAGGCCCCGCGCGTCACCGGCCAGATCGGCTTCTCGGGCCACCCCTTCCTGCGGCATTTCCGCTTCCTGAAGGAGACCGCCGAAAAGAGCGGCAAGGGCTCGACGCCCAAGCTCACCATCCCGTCGCCCAGCATGCTGCACTACCGCTCCGGCCGGAAGCTCATCAACATGGGCCTCTATCCGGACATGAACGATTTCTACGCCGATCTTGGCCAGGCCTATCACGGCGCCGTGCAGGCTTTCGCCAATGAGGGCTGCCGCTACCTGCAGCTCGACGACGTCAGCTTCGCGTATCTGTGCGATCCCGAGCAGCGCAAGATGCTGGCCGACCGTGGTGACGACCCGGTGCAGCAGCCGCACATCTATGCGGGCATGATCAACACCGCCATCGCGGGCCGGCCCAGCGACATGGTGATCTCCATGCATCTGTGCCGGGGCAACTTCCGCTCCACTTTCGTGGCCAGCGGCGGCTACGAGCCCATCGCCGAGCTTTTGTTCAACGAGGTCAACGTCGACGCCTACTTCATGGAGTGGGACACCGACCGCGCCGGCGGCTTCGAGCCGCTGCGCTTCCTGCCCAAGGGCAAGACCGTGGTGCTCGGCCTCGTCACTTCCAAGACTGGCGTGCTGGAGCAGAAGGACGACATCAAGCGCCGCATCGAGGAAGCCTTCCGCCACGCCCCGCTGGACCAGCTCTGCCTTTCCCCCCAATGCGGCTTCGCCTCAACGGAGGAGGGCAACACGCTCGCCGAGGACGAACAGTGGGCCAAGCTGCAGATGATCGTCGACATCAGCCGCGAGGTCTGGGGCTGAGGAGTGAACTCCGTCATCCCCGGCGGCGCGCAGCGCCGGGAAGGGGATCCAGAGGTGAGCGCCTTTGCCCTGGATCCCCATCCCGACCTGCTGCGCAGGTCGCCGGGATGACGGTGGAGTGCTACAACGGCGGTCGTACCCTCCCGTCATTGCGAGCGAAGCGAAACAATTCAGTCTAGCGCCAGGGCTTTAGGCTGGATTGCTTCGCCTCCGGCTCGCAATGACGGCGAGGCTGAGCCCAACGAAAAAGGGGACCCGCCGGGTCCCCTTTCCACATGCGCCTGAGCGGCGAAACTCAGTTCAAAACGTTTGCGCTTTCGCGGACCACGGAGGCGAGGTCCAGCAGGGCCACGACTTCGTCGCCCTTCACCACCAGCGCCTGCAGGATATCGTCGCCTTCGCCGGCGATCTCCGGGGCCGGGCGCAGGGACGAAATCTGGATGTCGACGATGTCCGACACGGCGTCCACCAGCAGGCCGGCGAGGCGCTCGCCGAGGTCCACAACGATCACCACGCTGGAGCGCGAGATCACGCTGGCGCCGAGGCCAAGGCGGCGGCGAAGGTCATACACGGCGATGATGGCGCCGCGCAGGTTGATGACGCCCAGCACGTGCGAGGCGGCGTTGGGCAGCGGCGTCGTCGGCTGCCAGCCCTTGATTTCGCGAACCGACGCGACATCGACCCCGAAGCTGCGGCTGTCGACCTTGAAGGTCACGATCCGCTGCATGGCCTCGGAGGACGCGTTGGCGCCGTAATCGGCGAGAGTGTCGTAGGCGAGGCTCACGAGGCGGCTCCTCAGGCAAACGGAAATCTGCTGCGCGTCATCCCGGGCGCGCGGCCCTGATTCTGCGGTCAGGCTCTAGCGTTACCGGTTATTCGTGAACGCTCTTTAAATCCGCGCCGACTTAACGGCCTTCGTGCCGGATTCATTTTGGGAGGCTCGCCCAAAACCAGACCGCGCCGGGAACATGGACCTCTCTCCAGCGTTCGATGGCGTGGTTAACGGAGTATGCGACGATGTATTCGGGTTGGCTTTTGCTGGTGGGGCTGTTGGCCGGGCTCGGGTGGCTCGGAAAGCTCGCTTTCCTGTCCTGAGCGCCCGACGCTCTCAGCCGCTCGCGAACAGGTCCGGCGCAGCCGCGATTTCGCGCGGGGCGACTGCAGGCTTGGGCGCCGCGTCGGCGGCCGCCGTTTCGCAGCCGAGGTCGGGCAGCGCCACGATCCGATTGCCGCGCAGGTCCGTCCGGCACACCACGATGCCGCGGCTTTCCATATAGGCGATGATGCGCCGGGCCCGGGCCGGCGAGCGGCTGCCGAACGCGCGGGCGATGTCGTCGTCGGAAGGGCAGGGCTCCTTCTCCAGCGCCGCCCGGGCGATCAGCAGGAACACCGCCTGGATGTCCTCCTCGAGCTCGGCCGCGAACGCCACCGCCTTGTCCCAGCTTTCGTCCGCCTGTCCGGGTTGCGCGCCGGCGCGCGCCACCGCGAGGCGGCGACGGAATGTCGGCAGCCCCATGGGCTCGCCTGTCACCCGCCGGATGCGGCAGCGAACCAGGAAGTCCTGGTAAAGCACCGCGATCGACGCGAAGGCGGCGTCCGGATCCGCCATGATCTCGCGCAGAATGTCGTCCATCAGCGCGGCGCGTTCCTCGGGCGCCATGGCGGGCGCGGCCTCGGCGGCCGGCTCGGCCGGGCGGTGGCGGGCGAGCTGCGCCATGATGTCGGCCGTGGTCGGCGGCGGGGCGACGCGCGGCCGGTGGACGCGCACGGGCTCCGGGTCCGGCGCCTCGAAGATCAACTCGTGCATGCCCTCGGCCGGGGCGTCCGGCAGCGGCAGCAGCTTGGGGCTGGCGCTGCGCGCCTGCGTCTCGACGTCGCCGATCAGCATCGGCAGCGGCCGGCGCGACAGGGCGGGGCCGAGCGCGATGAACCGCCCGCGCTCGAGATCGCGGAACATCTCGGCCTGTCGCCGCTCCATGCCGAGCAGGTCGGCGGCGCGCGCCATGTCGATGTCCAGGAAGGTGCGGCCCATCAGGAAATTGGAGGCTTCCGCCGCCACGTTCTTGGCCAGCTTGGCCAGCCGCTGGGTGGCGATCACGCCCGCCAGCCCGCGCTTGCGGCCACGGCACATCAGGTTGGTCATGGCCCCGAGCGAGAGCTTGCGCGCCTCGTCCGAGACCTCGCCGGCGGCGGCTGGCGCGAAGAGCTGCGCCTCGTCCACCACCACGAGCATCGGGTACCAGTAGTCGCGGTCGGCGTCGAAGAGGCCGCCCAGGAACGCCGCCGCGCAGCGCATCTGGCCTTCCACGTCCAGACCTTCGAGGTTCAGCACCACCGAGGCCCGGTGTTGACGCACCCGCGCGGCGATGCGCTGCAGGTCGTTCTCGCTCTGGGCGGCGTCGACCACGAGATGGCCGAACCGGTCCGCCATGGTGACGAAGTCGCCCTCCGGGTCGATGATCGCCTGCTGCACCCAGCTGGCGCTCTGCTCCAGCAGCCGGCGCAGCAGATGCGACTTGCCGGACCCCGAATTGCCCTGCACGAGCAGGCGGGTCGCGAGCAATTCCTCGAGGTCGAGAAGGGCGGCCGTCCCCTCGGACGTCTGGCCCATGTCGATCCCGGCTTTCATCAACGCCTCATACGCCACGCGCCCGACTCTGGGCGGACGTCTCACCTAGCACGCATCGGCGTCGAGGTGAGCGGCGCCGGCGCCACGCTCCACAGGCAGCGCGGCGCCGCTCTGGCTTGCTCAGCTGAACTCGTCGAACGCGCCGCTGCTGCCGCGCACCACCACGCGGGTGCCGGTGGGCACGCGGCGATGAAGGTCGATCACGTCCTGGTTGATCAGCCGGATGCAGCCGGACGAGACCCGGGTGCCGATGGTCTGCGGCTCGGTGGTGCCGTGGATGCGGTACAGCGTGTCGCGGTCGCCCTGGTAGAGGTAGAGCGCGCGGGCGCCCAGCGGGTTCTCGGGGCCGCCCGGCATGCCGTTGGCGTATTCCTCCAGCTCCGGCTGGCGCAGGATCATGCTGGAGGGCGGCGTCCAGGTCGGCCATTCGGCCTTGCGCTTGATCGTCGCATTGCCGCTCCAGCCGAAGCCCTCGCGGCCGACGCCGACGCCGTAGCGCATGGCCCGGCCGCCTTCCTGGACGAGGTAGAGGAACTTCTGGTCCGGATCGACCACGATGGTGCCCGGCCGCTCCGCTCCGTCAAACGCCACGGGGCGGCGCAGGTAGGTTGGGTCGATCTCGTCGATGTTCACGGCCGGAACCGGGAAACGCTCGTCCGGCAGCTCGCCATACATCGCGTAATAGGCCGGATCGAGACCGGGCCGGCGCGTCATGTTCGACACCATCGGCATCGGGCGGGTGGAAACGCAACCGCCGAGCACGAACGGCAGGCCAAGGGCGACGAAACGCCGACTCATCATGGGGGTGAAATCTCCGGAAACCACGTGTCCGACCAATTCGCCGCTGACGGCAACGGTTCCGTTTGACGCACGTTTGTGAGCGAGTTGAGGCCGAACATGGTTTCCATGTCACGGTCGCCCCCATTTTGCCGCAGCCAAGCGGCTACGATCCAGTCCCTTTGAGCCGCCCGGGAGCCTTCATGCGTTTTCTTTCGCCTCTGCGCCACGCCGGCCCGGCGCTCTGCATCGCGGTCGCGCTCGGCAGCCTCGCGCTCACCGAGCCCGCGCCGGCCCAGCAGGGGCGCCCGCAACGGGCCGAGCAGGGCGAGCAACCGGCCGAAAAGGCCGACAAGGCGCGGGACGACGCCCGCAAGTTCCCGGCCGATTCGGTGACCGAGCACACGCTGGACCTGCCGGGCCGCAGCCTGAAATTCACCGCCACGCTGGGCTCCATTCCGCTCTTCGACGGCGAGGGCGGGCCGCTGCTGGCCGAGATCGGCTTCGTGGCCTTCCAGCGCGTCGGCGGCGACCCGGCCAAGCGGCCGCTGACCTTCGCGTTCAATGGCGGCCCCGGCGCGGCCTCCGCCTATCTCAACATCGGCGCGGTCGGCCCCTGGCGGCTGCCGATGGAAAAGCCCGCCCCGTCTGACAGCCCCGTTACGGAGCCGAACCCCGAGACCTGGCTCGACTTCACCGACCTCGTCTTCATCGACCCGGTCGGCACCGGCTACAGCTGGTCCACCGCCCGGGGCGACGACCTTCGGCGACGCTTCTGGTCCGTTGACGCCGACATCTCGTCGCTCGGCGTCGTGGTGCGCAAATGGGTGGAGAAAAACGGCCGGCAGGCCTCCCCCAAGGTGCTGCTCGGCGAAAGCTATGGCGGCTACCGCGCCCCGCGCCTCGCCCGCGAGTTGCAGGGCAGCCAGGGCGTCGGCGTGCGCGGGGTCGTGATGCTGTCGCCCGTGCTGGATTTCGCCTGGCGCTTCCAGCCGCGCCATTCGCCGCTGCGCTGGGTCACCGAATTGCCCTCCATGGCGGCCGCCCGGCAGGACGGGCCGCTCGACCCCAAGGCCATGGAAGAGGCCGAGCGCTACGCCGCCGGCGAGTTCATGGCGGACCTGCTCAAGGGCCCCAACGACGACGCCGCGGTGGGACGCATGACCGAGCGGGTCTCGGCCTTGACGGGGTTGCCTAAGGACCTCGTTCGCCGGCTGGCCGGGCGCGTGGACGTTTCGACCTTCGCGCGGGAGCGGCAACGCGGGCGCCTCTCCAGCGCGTACGACGCCACCGTGACGGGCATCGACCCGCAGCCCTTTGCGGCGGCGGCCGGCCATGGCGACGACCCGGTGCTCGACGCCGTCGAGGCGCCGCTCTCGGCCGCGATGACGGACCTCTACCGCCGCCTCGGCTGGCGTATCGATCGGCCCTACCGGCTGCTGAACCGCGAAGTGAACGCCCAATGGCAGTGGGGCGGCCGGCGCAGCGCCCCGGAGGCGCTGGGCGACCTGCGCGACGCGCTGGCGCTGGACCCGAACCTGAAGGCGCTCGTGGTGCACGGCGCGACCGATCTGGTGACGCCTTATTTCGAGAACAAGCTCCTCCTGGCGCAACTGCCGCCGCTGGGCGGGCGTGATCGGCTGAAGCTGCAGGTCTACCCCGGCGGACACATGTTCTACGCCCGCGACGACGCCCGCCGGGCGTTCCGTGCCGACGCCGAGGCCCTGTACCCGCCGGTGCGGGCGGATTGAGGCGCGGCGCCCGGCGGATGTGCAGCTTCTGCTCAACACGCGCTCACCGCATGCCTGATATGAGAGCATATGCGTTGATGGAGGGGCTCCCGGCCCGCATATAGGGGGTGGTTCCGGTCGTGGTCTCCACCTTCCCCCTCCCGGTGTTGAGCCCACGTTGGACCGTTCCCCTCTGGACGGTTTTCGGGTTTCGATCCGGAACGACTCCAAAATGGCCGGGCGTCTCGCGACGTCCGGCCCTTTTTTTGTGCTCTCCACCGTCATCCCCGGCGCGCCGAAGGCGCGGGAAGGGGATCCAGGGGCCACTTGATCGATTCTGCGCCCAGTCGCCTGGATCCCCTTCCCCTTCGCGGCTTCGCCGCTGCGGCCGGGGATGACGGTGGCGCTCATCAATCCACCTTCGCGCCCGAGATGCGGATCACCTCGGCCCACTTCGTGATCTCGCCCGGGATCATGGCGCCGAGCTGCTGCGGCGTCTTCATCGCCACCGTCAGGCCCTGCCGCGCCATGGCGTCCTGGGCGGCCGGCTTGGCGAGGCCCGCCGCCACGGCCTTGTAGAGCGTCTCCACCACGGCGTCCGGCGTCTTGGCCGGCGCGAACAGCGCGAACCAGGCGTCCGCCTCCACGCCCGAGACGCCCTGCTCGCCCAGCGTGGCCACAGTGGGCAGCTTGGCGGCGCGCGTCGCGCTCGCAACCGCGAGCGCCTTCAGCTCGCCGCCCTCGATCTGCGAGATCACGCTCGGCAGCGTCGCGAAGGCGACGTCGATGCGCCCGGCCAGGAGCTCGGTGGTCATCGGCGCCGCGCCCTTGAACGGCACATGCAGGAGGTCGATCCCCGCCCGAGTCTTGAACAGCTCGGCGGCCAGATGCGAGGCCGATCCGTTCCCGGTGGACCCATAGGTGAGCGCGCCGGGCTTGTCCTTGGCGAGCTTCACCAGCTCGGCCGCGGTCTGGGCGGGGAGGTCCTTGTGGGCCACCAGAACGTGCTGGATGTCGGCGACGCCCGCCACGGGGGCGAAGTCCTTCGCAGCGTCGTAGGGCGTGGTCTTTAGCAGGCTCTGGTTGGTGGCGTGCGTCTGGTTGGTGCCCAGCACCAGCGTGTAGCCGTCCGGCTCTGCCCGCGCCACGGCCTGCGAGCCGACGATGCCGCTCGCCCCGGCGCGGTTTTCCACGATGATCGACTGCTTCAGCTCCGCCCCGGCCTCCTGGGCGATCAGCCTCGCCACCACGTCCACGGGGCCGCCGGCCGGGTAGGGGACTACCAGCGTGATCGTGCGGCTCGGAAAGCCTTGCGCGGATGCGCCGCCCAGCGGCGCCGCGCAGGCGCACAGGATGGCGGCCGCCACAGCGGCGCGACGTGAAAAGCCCATATCATTCCTCCCATTGACCTTTTGGATCACGGCTTTTGGCTTGCCGTGATTGCGTGCCCGCACTAGGGTCCGCCCGCCTGAGCGCCCCCCACTTCCGCGGGCCGCGCCAGCGCTGACCGACACCGTTTTCGGAGCCCCATCATGGCCTTTCTCGCCGACGCTCTTTCCCGCGTAAAGCCCTCCGCCACCATCGCGGTGACGCAGAAGGCCCGGGACCTGAAAGCGCAGGGCCGCGAGATCATCAGCCTCTCGGTGGGCGAGCCCGACTTCGACACGCCCGAGAACATCAAGCTGGCCGCCATCGACGCCATCCGGCGCGGCGAGAC
Source organism: Alsobacter sp. P4_H11 (assembly GCF_056400925.1). NCBI lineage: Bacteria > Pseudomonadati > Pseudomonadota > Alphaproteobacteria > Hyphomicrobiales > Alsobacteraceae > Alsobacter > Alsobacter sp. P4_H11. The sequence continues at coordinate 406,507 of NZ_JBFUKI010000003.1, read as the reverse complement.
CAAGTACACGCCCGTGTCCGGCATCCAGCCGCTGCGCGAGGCCATCGTCAAGAAGTTCAAGCGCGAGAACGACCTCGACTACAAGGTCGGCCAGACCATCGTGTGCACCGGCGGCAAGCAGGTGCTCTACAACGCTTTCGTGTGCACGCTGAACGCCGGCGACGAGGTCATCATTCCGGCGCCCTATTGGGTGAGCTACCCCGACATGGTGCTGCTGGTCGGCGGCAAGCCGGTGTTCGTGGACTGCCCGCTCGAGAACGACTTCAAGCTCAAGGCCGAGGACCTGGAGCGCGCCATCACGCCGCGCACCAAGTGGGTGATCCTGAACTCGCCCTCCAACCCGTCCGGCGCCGCCTATACGCGCGACGAGCTGAAGGCGATCACCGACGTGCTGGTGCGCCACGAGCATGTCTGGGTGCTCACCGACGACATGTACGAGCACCTCGTGTTCGGCGACTTCCAGTTCACCACCCCGGCCCAGATCGAGCCCAACCTCATCCACCGCACGCTGACGATGAACGGCGTCTCCAAAGCCTACGCGATGACGGGCTGGCGCATCGGCTACGCGGCCGGGCCCGAGCAGCTCATGAAGGCCATGGACATGGTGCAGGGCCAGCAGACCTCCGGCGCCTGCTCGATCGCCCAGTGGGCGGCCGTGGAAGCGCTGAACGGCCCGCAGGACTACATCGCGACGGCCCGCAAGGCCTTCGAGGAGCGCCGCGATCTCGTGGTGTCGATGCTGAACCAGGCCAAGTACCTCAAGTGCCCGACGCCCGAGGGCGCCTTTTACGTCTACCCCTCCTGCGCCGAGGCGATCGGCAAGACCACGCCGTCCGGCAAGCTGATCCAGACGGACGAGGACTTTGTCTCCGGCCTCCTGGAGCAGGAAGGCGTCGCCGCCGTGCACGGCTCGGCCTTCGGCCTCGGCCCCAACTTCCGCATCAGCTACGCCACCTCGAACGCCCTGCTCGAGGACGCCTGCAACAAGATCCAGCGCTTCTGCGCCAACCTGCGCTGAGGCTCACCTCTCTCCGTCATCCCCGGCGACCCGCGCAGCGGGTCGGGAAGGGGATCCAGGGGCCACCGCCCGGCTCTGGACCCAGTCCCCTGGATCCCCTTCCCGGCGCTGCGCGCCGCCGGGGATGACGGCGGAAAGGTTGAGCCTCTCCGCCCCTCTCTCCCCCGCTCGGCGGCCCCTTCTCCCCCCGGGAGAAGGTGTCAGCGAAGCTGACGGATGAGGGTCTGGCCGAACGAGATCCTGGCTCGGACTGAGGCCATCTGGTTTCCCTCTAGTCCCTCATCCGGCCCTTCGGGCCACCTTCTCCCGGGGGGAGAAGGAGCGCGCGTTAAACGGCATGAGTCCGCGTTCTCCGCCGACGCGGAGGTGAGGCAATCAGTGTGGAGGGGCGCCGCGAGGCGCCGGCCCATCATTGGTTTTACGCGTAGGGTTCGGACGGGCCGACGCCTCGCGACCGGCGATTTTAAACCTTCCCGACCCGCGCTCCTTCCTCGGGGCCGCTCCTTGTGGGCAGCGACCGCAAGGTTGTTAAGGTGGCCGCGTCCACGGCCCCACCGTAGTGTGGGGCGGGCGGGCTGACTGCCGGGTGACGAGTTTGTGCGGGCTGTGACCCCCGCGCCCACCCTCCGGCCGCTCCGGAAAGGCCTCCCGGGAGGGTGGGTCCGGTATCCCCACCCGCGCAGGCGCCGCGCCCCGACCCCGCTCTGGACCGCTCCGGAAGCGCCCCCTCCCTAGGTCGAGAGTAGGCGGAAGGTGCGGGAAACAGGACAAATTGTCAAGGATTATTTTCATAATTAGGTGCGCCTCGCCGTCATTGCGAGCGCAGCGAAGCAATCCAGGCGGTTGGGATTCCGCCCTGCGCTGGTCGTCGCGCCCGGCATCAGCTGGATTGCTTCGCTGGCGCTCGCAATGACGGAGAGATGCAGGAAATCCCCGGCGCCCTCACCCCTGCCCCTCTCCCGCAGGCGGGAGAGGGACGCGCACCACGATTGAGCCCCTCGCCGTCATTGCGAGCGCAGCGAAGCAATCCAGTTGGTTGGGGTTGGCCTCGGCGCCGGGCGTTGCGCCCGGCATTTAGACTGGATTGCTTCGCCTCCGGCTCGCAATGACGACGAGGCGTCCTTTGGACGGGACAAGCCCGGCGCCATCACCGCTGCTCATCTCCCGCGAGCGTGACGCGCACCCCGGCGGCCGGCGACGTCGCAAGCGCCGGGCCGCCCTTGCCACCCCGGTCCCGCGGCGCATATCTCTCCCCAGCACAACGGCGAGGAGATCCCCATGAGCGGCGCGACGAGCGGCATCACTACAGCCACGGCCAATCCCCTCCTCGAAACCTGGACCGCGCCCTTCGGCCTGCCGCCTTTCGATCGCATCAAGCCCGAGCATTACCGGCCGGCCTTCGAGGCCGCGCTGGAGCGCAACCGGGCCGAGATCGACGCCATCGCGAAGGATCCGGCCGAGCCGACATTCGAGAACACGATCGACGCGCTGGAGCGCTCGGGCGACCTGCTGGACCGGGTCGGCGGCGTGTTCTGGAACCTGGCCGGCGCGCACACGAACCCCGAGCTGCAGGGCATCGAGCGCGAAATGTCGCCGAAGCTCGCCAAGCATTTCAGCGACATCGCCATGAACGCCGCCCTGTTCGGCCGCGTCGATGCGCTGTTCGGCCGCCTCGACGATCTCGACCTCGACGACGAGCAGCGCCGCGTGCTGGAACTCACCCACAAGCGCTTCGTGCGCGCCGGCGCCAGGCTGCAGGGCCCGGCCCGCGAGCGCCTCGCCGCCATCGTGGAGCGGCTGGCCGCGCTGGGCACCCAGTTCAGCCAGAACGTGCTGGCCGACGAGGCCGGCTACAAGCTCGTGCTCGAAACCGACGCCGACAAGGCCGGCCTGCCGGACTGGCTGCTGGACGCCGCGCGCCGCGCCGGCGACGAGGGCGGCCATCCCGGCCAGGCCGTGATCACGCTGTCGCGCTCCAGCATCGAGCCGTTTCTGCAGTTTTCCACCAACCGGGCGCTGCGCGAAAAGGCATTCGATGCCTGGACGCATCGCGGCCAGATGGGCGGCGAGACCGACAACCGCGCCATCGTGGCCGAGACGCTGCGGCTGCGCGCCGAGCGCGCCAGGTTGCTGGGATACCCCACCTTCGCGGCCTTCAAGCTCGACAACACCATGGCGAAGACGCCCCGGAACGTGCAGGACCTGCTGGACCGCGTCTGGGCGCCCGCCAAGCTCCGCGCCGCCGAGGAGCGCGACGACCTCGCGGCCGCGGCCCGCGCCGAGGGCGCGAACATCGAGATCGGCCCGCATGACTGGCGCTTCTACGCCGCCAAGGTGCGCAAGGCCCGGCACGACCTCGACGAGGCGCAGCTGAAGCCGTATTTCCAGCTCGACCGCATGATCGAGGCCGCCTTCGACACGGCCACGCGCCTCTTCGGCGTGCGCTTCACGGAGCGGCCGGACCTGCCCGTCTACCACCCGGACGTGCGCGCCTGGGAGGTGACGGACGCGGACGGCGAGCACGTGGCGGTTTTCCTGGGCGACTATTTCGCCCGGCCCTCCAAGCGCTCGGGCGCCTGGATGAGCAGCTATCGGGGCCAGCGCAAGCTCGGCGGCGAGGTGCGGCCCATCATCGTCAACGTGATGAACTTCTCCAAGGGCGGGGAGGGGCAGCCGAGCCTGCTCAGCTTCGACGACGCCCGCACGCTGTTCCACGAATTCGGCCACGGCCTGCATGGCATGCTGTCGGACGTGGTGTACCCCTCCATCGCCGGCACCAGCGTGTCGCGCGATTTCGTGGAGTTCCCGTCGCAGCTCTACGAGCACTGGCTGATGCAGCCCGACGTGCTGCGCCGCTTCGCCGTGCATGCCGAAACCGGCGAGCCCATGCCGGAGGCGCTGCTCGCGCGCGTGCTGGCGGCGCGCAACTTCAACCAGGGCTTCGCGACCGTCGAATACACGTCCTCGGCCCTGGTCGACCTGGCCTTCCACTCGCTCGAAAACGCCGACGCGGTCGACCCCATCGCGTTCGAGGCCGGCGTGCTGGAGCGCCTCGGCATGCCGGCCGCCATGGTGATGCGCCACCGCACGCCGCACTTCGCCCACGTGTTCTCGGGCGACGGCTACTCGGCCGGCTACTACTCCTACCTCTGGTCGGAGGTGCTGGACGCCGACGGCTTCGCGGCCTTCGAGGAAGCCGGCGACATCTTCTCGCCCGGAGTGGCCGAGCGGCTGAAGACCTTCGTGTACTCCGCCGGCGGCAAGCAGGACCCGGCCGAAGCCTACCGCGCATTCCGCGGCCGCGACCCGGACGTGCAGGCGCTGCTGAGGAAGCGCGGGTTTCTGGGTGATGCGAACGCTCAGGCGCCGGCGGGGGATGCGTAGGGCTTTATGCCCGGCGCCCTCACCCCTGCCCCTCTCCCAAGGGGAGAGGGGGGCCGCGAGGGGGTGGGTAGGGGGAGCTTCCCGGACCAGGAGCCGCAATCAACGTGCGCGATCCCTCTCCCGCCTGCGGGAGAGGGGCAGGGGTGAGGGCGCCGGGGCCGGGCCGCAACCCGCTTCCACCGGACGTGCGTAGACACAACCCGATTCAGGCGGCGACGTTGTCGCATGTCCACCGAGAAAATCGCCTTCGCGCGGCATCTGCGGAAGTCGCCGACCCAGCCTGAGCTCATCCTCTGGCAGGCGTTGCGCAACCGGCAGCTTGACGGCGCCAAGTTTCGGCGGCAGGTCCCGATGGGCCTCTATGTCGTCGACTTTCTCTGCTCTTCGGCGCGGCTCGTCGTCGAGCTCGATGGCCGCCAGCATGGCTGGTTCGAGGCCTATGACGATGAGCGGACGCGCTTTTTGCAGGCGCAGGGGCTTGAGGTGGTGCGCTTTGAGAACACAGCCGTGCTGCACGACATCGACGCTGTGCTGGCCGTGATCAGGGCGAGGTTGGTGGAGAGAAGCGGTTAGGGTTCTACGCCCGGCGCCCTCACCCCTGCCCCTCTCCCAGGGGGAGAGGGGGGCCGCGAGGTAGTGGTGAGATGGAGCATCCTGAACAGCTAGCCGCCATCGCCGTGCGCGATCCCTCTCCCGCCAACGAGAGGGGCAGGGGTAAGGGCGCCGGGGACGAGGGCGCTGGGGACGAGGGCGCCTTGGACTACTTCTTCTACTCCGCCGCCATCGGCAGCCGGCCCATGCTCTGCGCCGTCGCGGGGCCGGGCTCCGGCTTCACCGCCTCATACCCCTCCGGCTCGTCGCGTTCGCCGACGAAGCGGCCGAAGAGCCAGGTGAAGCCGCGGCCGATGTCGTCCATCACGAGGTAGACGGCGGGCACGAACACCAGCGATAGCAGGGTCGAGACCACCAGCCCGCCGATCACCGCGATGGCCATGGGGGAGCGGAACTCGCCGCCGTCGCCGATGCCGAGCGCGCTCGGGATCATGCCGGCCGCCATCGCGATGGTGGTCATCACGATCGGGCGGGCGCGCTTGCGGCCGGCGTCCACGATGGCGTGCACGCGGTCCACGCCCTTGCGGCGCTCCTCGATGGCGAAGTCCACCAGCATGATGGCGTTCTTGGTGACGATGCCCATCAGCATCAAGAGGCCGATCACCACCGGCATGCTGATCGGCCGGTGCGTGAGCAGCAGCGCCATCACGACGCCGCCGAAGGAGAGCGGCAGCGAGAACAGGATCGTGATCGGCTGCAGGAAGCCGCCGAACAGGATCACCAGCACGCCGAAAACCATCATCAGCCCGGCGCCCATCGCCAGCGCGAAGCCCTGGAACACCTCTTCCATGATCTCGGCGTCGCCGGAGGTCTTGATCTCCACCCCCGGCGGCAGGTTGCGGGCCGTGGGGAGCTTCATGACCTCGGCGATCACCTCGCCCAGCGCGTCGGTGCCGTACATGTCGGCCTCGAGCGCCACCTTGCGGACGCGGTCGTAGCGGTCGATCGCGGTCGGGCCCTGGCCGAAGCCGATCTCCGCCACGGTGGCGAGCGGCACGGGCGCGCCCTTGGTGGTGGGGATTTTCAGCGCTTCCAGCATGCCCTGGTCGGCCCGGTAGCGCTCGTCGAGCTGCACCCGGATGGGGATCTGCCGGTCGCCGGCGTTGAACTTGGCCAGGTTGGCGGCGATGTCGCCCAGGGTCGCCACCCGGATGGTCTCCGCGATGGCGTCCGTGGAGACGCCGAGGTCGGCGGCAAGATCCGTGCGCGGCTTGATGCGGATCTCCGGCCGGTCCAGCGCCGCCGTGGAGATCGGACCCTGCAGGGTCGGGATGGTGCGCATCTCGCTCTGCAGGCGCGCCGCGATGTCGCTCACCACCTTGGTGTCGTCGCCGGTGACCAGCAGCGACAGGCCGCGCTGGCCGTTCTCGTTGAGCAGCCAGTAGCGGATGTCAGGCACTGTCGCGAGCTTCTGCAGGATCTCGCGCTCGATGGCTTTCTGGGTGATGGGCCGGTCGTCCTTGTGGACGTAGTTCACAACCAGCGTGGCCTTGCGGACCTCGCCTCCGTTGGAGGCGCCGCCGCCCTGCAGGGTGCGGCCGCCGTCCACGAACACGCTCTTCACGTCCGGGCGCTCGCGCAGCATGCGGGTGACGTCGTCCGTCACCGCCTGGGTGTCGGCCAGCCGCGAACCTGGCGGCAGCTCCACCACGAAAAGCGAGCGGGCCGAATCCTCGCCCGGCAGGAAGCCGGAGGGCAGGAGCTGCGTGCTGTAGAGCGAGCCCGCGAACAGCGCGATGCCGATCGCCACCGTGGCGAAGCGGTGCCGCGCCGACCAGCCGACGAGGCGCGTATAGGCGCGCATCACCGCGCCTTCGCGCTCTTCCACATGCGGCTTGGCGCGCATGAAATAGGCCGCCAGCATGGGGGTGAGCAGCCGCGCGACCAGCAGCGAGATGAATACCGCCACCGCGACCGTGAGGCCGAACTGCTTGAAGTACTGCCCGGCGATGCCGCCCATGAAGCTCACGGGCGCGAACACCGCCATGATCGTGAACGTGATCGCGATCACGGCGAGGCCGATCTCGTCCGCGGCCTCGATGGCGGCCCGGTAGGCGGATTTGCCCATGTTCATGTGGCGGACGATGTTCTCGATCTCGACGATCGCGTCGTCCACCAGGATGCCGGTCACCAGCGTGATCGCGAGCAGGCTGACGAGGTTCAGCGAGAACCCCATCGCGTCCATGGCGAAGAAGGTGGGGATCACCGACAGCGGCAGCGCGATGGCGGCCACCAGCGTGGCGCGCCAGTCGCGCAGGAAGATCAGCACCACCAGCACGGCCAGCACGGCGCCTTCCACCAGCGTATCCATGGCAGAGTGGTAGTTGCCGAGCGTGTAGGTGACGTAGCTGTCGATCAGCCGCAGGTTCACGTCCGGGCGCTTCTTCTGCAGCGCCTCGATGCGCTTGGCGACCGCCACCGAGAGCTCGGCGTCGCTCGCGCCCTTGGAACGCGACACCGAGAAGCCCACCACGGGCTCGCCGTTGAAGCGCGCGAAGGTGCGGCTCTCGGCCGCGCTGTCGGTCACGGTCCCGAGCTCGTCGAGCCGCACCTTGCGGCCGCCCGGCAGCGCGATCGTGGTGGCGGCCAGCTCCTCGACCGAAGAAGAGCCCGCCAGGGTGCGGATGGACTGCTCGCGCGCGCCCACTTCGCCGCGCCCGCCGGCGAGGTCCACATGCGTGGCGCGCAGCTGCTTGTTGACGTCCGCGGCCGTGATTCCGAGGGAGAGCAAGCGGTCGGGGTTCAGCGCCACCCGGATCTCGCGGTCCACGCCGCCGATGCGCTCCACCTTGGAGACGCCCTTCACGGACTGGAGGTCGCGCGCCACCACGTCGTCCACGTACCAGGAGATCTCCTCGGCCGAGAGCGTGGGCGCGGAGGCCGCATAGGTGACGATCGGCAGGCCCGCGATGTCGACGCGCTGGGTGATCGGCTCGTCGATGGTGCGCGGCAGGTCGGCCCGCACGCGCGCGATGGCGTCCTTGACGTCGTTCAGCGCGCGATCGCTGTTCACCTCAAGCCGGAACTCGATGGTGGTGACCGAGGAGCCGTCCGTCACCGACGAGATCACGTGCTTCACGCCGCTGATGCCCGAGACGGCGTTCTCGACCTTCTTGGTGACCTGCGTCTCCAGCTCGGCCGGCGCCGCGCCCGACTGCGTGACCGCGACGGACACGATCGGGATGTCGATGTTGGGAAAGCGCGTGATCGGCAGCTTGCCGAAGCTGACCATGCCCAGGATCAGCATCACGGCGAACAGCGCGATGCTCGGGATCGGCTTGCGAATGGCCCAGGCGGAGATGTTGAGGGTCATTGCTGGGCTCCCTTGACGGGCTGCGTGGCCGCCACGACGCGCACGGCGTCGCCCTGGCGCAGGAACCCGGCCGCGCGGGCGATCACGGTTTCGCCGGCCTGCAGCCCGGACGCGATTTCCGCATAGCCGCCGGCCACGATGCCGATCTTCACCGGCCGGACCTCGACCTTGTCGTCCTTGACCACGTGCACCGAAACGCCGTCCTGCCCGAACACCAGCGCCGAGGAGGGCGTGGCGACGGCCTCGCGCTGCGCCACGATGATCTCACCGCGCGCGAAGGCGCCGACGCGCAGCGACGGGTCCTGCGGCAGGCGGATGCGGACCTTGCCGACGCGGGTGGCGCGGTCGACCTCGGCGGGCAGCAGCCGCACCTCGCCGCGCAGATCCTCGCCGTCGCGGACGCGAACGATGGCGGGCGCGCCGGGCTTGAGGCTGGCGAGATGCACTTCCAGCACCTCGGCCTCGAGCTCCACGTCGCCATTGGCGATGATGCGAAACATCGGGTCGCCCGCCATGGCGCTGAGGCCGCCGAGCTTCACACTGCGGCGGCTCACCACGCCGGCGGCCGGGGCCTTGATCTCCGTGCGGGCGAGCCGGACCTGCAATTCGCTGCGCTGGGCGGCGCTCTGGGCCCGGTCGGCCTGCGCCACCGCGAGGCCGTCGCGCGCGGCGGCGAGCCGGCCATCGGCGACGCGCGCCACGGAGACGCGCTGGTCCAGCACCTCCTGGGTGACGTTGCCGCTTTTCAGCAGGGCCTGCGCGCGGCCCAGCGCCGCCTGCGCCTCGACCTGGCTGGCCTCGGCCTGCGCGATCTGGCTGCGGGCCTGCGCGATGCCGGCTTCGGCGCGCGCCATGGCGGCGTCGTTCTGGGCGAGCTGCGTGTTGAGAGTGTCGCGCGAGAGCCGGGCGAGCACCTGGCCGCTCTTCACGACGTCGCCCTCGTCGGCGAGCAGCTCGGTGACGCGCAGGCCGTCGATTTCGGCCGAGACCAGCACCTCGTCGCGCGCCGTGAGGGTGCCCGACACCACGACCCGGTCGATCATCTCGCGCCGGGCGGCCTGCGCCACCGTGACGGCCGGAACTGACAATATCGCGGGGGCGGGCGCGGCGTCCGCGCTCCAGGCGGGCGACGCCAGCGGGGCGGCGACGAGCGTTGCGAGCGACGCGAGAAGGAGGCGGGCGGCGGTCATGCGGAAACCCCGGAAGGCGCGGATGTGGTTGGTTGGATCTGGCCGGTGAACACAGCGCGGAACACCGCCATGGCGTTGGCGAGCTCCTGTTCGCCGTCGAAGCCCGGCTCGAGGGCGCGGCGCTTGAACAGGCCGTCCGCCATCGTGAACAGGACCCGCAGCGCAAAGGCGGGATCGACCGACGCCACCACGGCGCCGCTGTTTTTCCCGGCCGCGATCAGGTCGAGCATCATCGTCTGCAGCAGGCCATCGATGGCGCCGCAGCAGTCGCGAACGGCGGGGTTGCGCGTGGACTCGGCCCAAATCTCGAGCAGCATCACGGCTTTCTCCCGCGGCGCCTCGACGAAATGCTTGCGTCCCAGCGCTTCCAGAAAGCCGAAGAAATCCACCGGGCCCGCCGGGGCCGTGAAGTCGGCCGCGAGCTCGTTGCGGTCGCGCTCGGAGAGCCCCGCCACGATCGCGTCCTTGGACGGGAAGTAGCGATAGAGGTTGCCGGCGCTCATCTGCGCCTCGGCGGCCACGTCCTGCATGGTGGTGCGGTGGAAGCCGGAGCGCACGAAGCAGCGCTCCGCCGCGTCCAGGATGCGGTTGTGGCGTTCGGCGGCGTCTTTGAGCGCTGTGGACATGAGGCCTTCATGAGAATGAACGTTCATTCTCACTATTGTGGCGCGCCGTAATAGTCAAGGCCTGTCCCGTCTAACGGAACCCAACGTCTTGTCCAGCAGCGCCACCCTGGCGCAAGCGCCCGGCGCGCGCAGCGTGGCGTGCGGCGCATAGCTGCAACGTCACGGCGCCAAAAGGCAGTTTTGTGCTTATATGAGAGCGGTCGCCTCCCTTCGCGCCTGCCGGAACGTCCAATGCGTCTCGCCGCCTTTGTTGTCGCCTTCACGTTGGCGCTCCTGACCTTTGGAGGCCACGGAGCCAAGGCCGCGGACCCTGCCCCGCCGATCCGCGTGATCATCGAGGTGCCCAACGACGAGGCGGGCCGGAACTTTGTCACCAACCAGCTCGCGCCGCACCTGCCGCAATCCACGGCGGCTCAGCCGGCGGGCGCGCCCGCCGTGACGCCCGCGGCCGCGACGCAGCCGGCGCCGATGCAGTCGATCATGAGCGCCAACGCGTCCAGCGAGATGTCCTTCATGGCGGCGGACGAGTTGCAGAAGCTGCGCCAGCGGGCGCGCGCGCTGATCGAGGCGGCGCCCAGCGTTCCGGCCGACATCGCGGCGGCGGCGGAGGGCTTCGTGGCGGCCCGCGGCAACATCGACTGGCTGCAGCTGGCGCTCGCCTCCGCGTTGCTGCTGTTCGGCGGCGTCGCGGCCCAGCGCCTCGCATGGTGGGGCAGCCGCGGCATGCTGAACCGGCTCCTGGAATCGCCCGGCGACACCGTGCAGGAGCGGCTGCGGCTGCATGGCATGCGTGTCAGTCTCGGGCTGTTCGTGCTCGCGGCCTTTCTGCTCGGCAGCATCGCGGGCTTCGTGCTGGTGCCCTGGCCGCCCGTGATCCGCGAAACCGTGATCATCCTGCTGGCCTGGGTGGTGATCCTGCGCCTCGCGCAGGCCTTCGGCCGGGTGATCATCGCGCCGGGCGCGCGGCACGATTATTTCCGCGTCGTCCCGCTCACCCAGCCGGTGGCGTGGTTCTGGTATCGCACGCTGATGATCGTGGTCGCCCTGCTGGCGACCATCTGGGCCACGATCAGCCTGCTCAACATCATGGACGTGCCGCTGATCTCCCGGCAGGTGGTGATGAGCCTCTGGATCACGGTGCTCGCCGCGACGCTGCTGATGCGCCTCGTGGTGCGCACCCGTATGACGACCGAGCCGCCCTCGCGCCTGGCCGTGGTGCTCACCTCCAGCCTCATCGTGATCGCGTGGGTGCTGGGCGCCCTGCATCTGCGCCAGCTGTTCTGGACGCTGATCACGCTCTCGATGCTGCCCCTCACGATGCGCACCGTCCGGGCCAGCATCCGCAACATCATGGGGCCGCAGGATTCCAACGCCGAAGGCCGCACCAGCGCGATCGCGTGGGCGGTCGTGATCGAGCGCGCGACCCGCGTGGGGCTCGTGGTGATCGGCGCCAGCCTGCTCGCCAACATCTGGCGCATCGACATCACCGACATCGCGATGGGCGAATCCCCGTTCACGCGCGTAATCCGGGCGTTCATCCGCGTCGTGATCATCATGCTGGTGGCCGATCTCGTGTGGAAGCTGGTGCGCGCCGTGATCGACGGCCGGCTCGACGAGACGGTCGCGACCGCGCATGACGACTCGCCCGAAGGCCGCCGCCGCTCGCGGCTGAACACGCTGCTGCCGATCCTGCGCAACTTCATTTTCGCCATTCTGCTGGGCGTGGCCTTCCTGATGGTGCTGGACGCCATGGGCATCCAGATCGGCCCGCTGCTGGCCGGCGCGGGCGTGCTCGGCATCGCGGTCGGCTTCGGCGCGCAGACGCTCGTGAAGGACGTGATCTCGGGCATCTTCTACCTGCTCGACGACGCCTTCCGGGTGGGCGAATACATCACGGCCGGGGCCTACAAGGGCACGGTGGAGTCCTTCTCGCTGCGCTCCGTGAAGCTGCGCCACCATCGCGGGCCGATCACCACGGTGCCGTTCGGCGTGCTCGGCGCGGTGCAGAACCTCAGCCGCGACTGGGTTATCGACAAGATCTCGGTGGGCGTCACCTACGACACCGACCTCGACAAGGTGAAGAAGCTCGTCAAGGAGATCGGCAAGAAGCTGCAGGCCGATCCGGAGTACGGGCCGCAGATCATCGAGCCGCTGAAGATGCAGGGCGTGGAGCACCTCGGCGACTTCTCGATCGAGCTCAGGCTCAAGATGATGACCAAGCCCGGCGAGCAATTCGTGATCCGTCGGCAGGCCTACGCGCTGCTGAAGCGCGCCTTCGAGGAAAACGGCATCCACTTCGCCTTCCCGACCGTGCAAGTCGCGGGCGGGCAGGGGGCCAACGGAGAGGCCATCGGGGCGGCCGCCCAGCGCGTGCTGGATCTGCGCCACCAAGCCGCCCAGGCGACTTCGCCGGCCGCGGGCTGACGAATCATCACCCCGCCCGGGTGCGGCGCGGCAGGTTGTTGCGCAGCACCAGGCAGGCGCCGCCGGCGCCGCGCAGCTTGGCGCAAAGGCTCTCGGCCGCCTCGCGCGAGTTCTCGCCGACGCGCACTTGGTAGAACGCCCGCGTGCCGCGGCTGCGCAGGCGCTGGCTGAGAATCAGCGTGTCGCGCCCGGCCAGGATGGCGGCGAAGCGCCGCTCGGCGCGCGCATACATGCCGAGCGCCTGCCCGCGCGAGAAGCCGCCGCCGAGCTGGACGCCCCAGGGCCGGGCCGCGCCTTCCACCACGCGCCGCTGCAAGGCCGCCACATAGGTGTTGGCCCGGTTGCGCAGCAGCGCCCGCACGGCCTCGCAGGTTTCTCCCGCGCCCGCGGAGGTCTCGGGCGTCTTCGCCTCGCCCTTGCGGGCGGCGGCCCAATCCTCGGCCGGGTGGCCGGTGATGGACTCCACATAGTTGCGGGTTTCCCACGGCAGCCCCCCGGAGCCGTCGAGCCAGTTCTGCACGCGGTTGGGCCCGGCGTTGTAGGCTGCGGCCGCCAGCCCCCAATTGCCGAAGCGGTCGCGCAGCTCGCGCAGGAACTCGGCCGAGCGCGGCAGCGCCTGCACGGGATCGAACGGGTCCAGCAGCCCGCGCTCGGCCGCCGTGCGCGGCATGAATTGCGCGATGCCCTGCGCCCTGTCGCCCGAGCGGGTGACGGGGCCCTCCACGTCGGTGCGGAAGCTGCTCTCCTGGCCGATCAGCCGTGTGAAGAACGGCACCGGCAACCCGTGCGACCCGGCCGCGGCCTCGATCAGCAGGCAGATGGCGTCTGCCGCCGGCGTGGATGCGGCGGCCTTTTGCGCCTGCGCGGCCGGCTTGTCGTCGTTCTCAGGCGCCTTCGGGTCAGCCGTCTGCGCCTGCGCGGCGCAACCGAGCACAACGGCCAGCCCCGCCGCGAGCCAGCCCGATCGAAACGCCCCCGGCATGATGGCGCGCTCTCAGCCGCGCTGGCCGATCTCGGCCTGCAGCGCTTCCAGCAGCTTGCGCACGAAGTCGCGCGTCGGCGCGTCCGTGAGCTTGCCGGCCTCGTCGAACTTGCTTGCGCAGGCGCCGATCATCACCTCGGGCCGGTTCAGCACGCGGCCGTTCAGGTACACGAACATCTGCCGCATCTGGTACTGCGCCCGCGCGCCGCCGAAGATGCCCGGGCTGGCGCTCATGAAGGCGATCGGCTTGTTGTCGAAGGGCTGCTCGGGCGGCCGCGACACCCAGTCGATGGCGTTCTTGAGCACGCCCGGGATCGAGTAATTGTATTCGGGCGTGACGATCAGCAGCCCGTCGGCGCGCTTTACGGCGTCGCGCAGAGCCTGCACGGCCGGCGGGTAGCCTTCCTGCCGCAGGTCGTCATTGTAGTGCGGCAGGTCGCCGATGCTGGCGGCGGCCTCGATCGTCATGCCGTCCGGCGCGAGCTCCTGCGCGGCGCGCAGCGCCATCGCGTTATACGACGCCTTGCGAAGGCTGCCCGAAATCGCGAGCACCGTAACGGCCATGATGAAACTCCCGGGGTGAACCGCAATGGTGAAAGCGCCCGCAGGATGACGCCTGCGCGGCCGGACGGCAAATCGATCGGGTTCAGGCGAAGCTGTAGGCGCCGAGCACCACCGCGAGCGCCATCAGGGCCAGGATGGCGAGGAACACCGGCGTCACGTAGCCTTCGCGCCGATGCTCCTGGTCATGCTTGTTCCAGATGCTCCAGCGCGTCTTGGTCTCCTCGCGATGCGCCAGGGCGCGCTCGGGGGCGGAAGGCGGCTTGCCGGCGGCCTCGTCGTCCACGCCGAGCGGGGCCGCGGCGGGATCGCTCGCCGCCACCTTGTCGCCGGTCCGCCCGCTGTCGATGGCGTGGCGCACCTGCGAGGTCGTCGGGGCTTCGGGTTTGTTCATTTCTGCGGCGGCCATCGAGGATTCTTGCTCCGATTTCGACGGCAACGGTTGTGGGGGCGCGGGGTTCCGGCGCGCCCGGCCGAGGTCAGAGACCGGCTTCCAGCGCGGCGCGCTCCTCGTGCAGCAGCTCGGTGTTGATGGCGAAAGCCGCCATCGCGCCCTCGGCCGCCGCCACGATGGCGAACTGCACGCGGCGCGACGCGTCGCCCGCCACATAGACGCCCGGAACGTTGGAGCGCTCGTAGCTCGACGTCTCGGCGGTGCCGCGCTCGGTGAGCTCGCAGCCGAGCTTCTCGACGAGCGGAGAGCGCTGGTGCGCATCCGCGAGAAAGAACAGCGCTTCGCGCGCCAGGGTCTCGCCCGTGCGGAAGCGGACGCGCTCCAGCGCCTCGTCGCCCTCCAGGCGCTCCACCGGATCCGCGATGACGCGGATGCCGGCGCGCTCAAGCACGGCGAGTTCCTTGGCGTCGAGCTTCGGATCGCCGTGCGTCAGCAACACGAGGTCGGCCGTCCACAGCCGCAGCTCCAGGGCGAAGCCTACGATGCCGGAGCCGGCGCCGTAGACCGCGACGGGCTTGTCCCGCAGCTCCCAGCCATCGCAATACGGGCAGGTCCACACGCCCTTGCCCCAGAGGCGTTCGGCGCCCTCCAGCGGCGGAAACGTGTCGCGCAGGCCGGTCGCCATGAGGATGCGCTTGGCCGTCACGGTGGAGCCGTCCGCCAGCGTCGCCCGGAACGCGCCGATTTCGCCCTCGATGTCCTCCACCGCGCAGTCGCGCACCTCCACGCTGGCATAGGGCTCCAGCTGGCGGCGCCCGACGCTCCGCAGGTCGGCGGGGCGGCACCCGTCGCGGCTGAGATAGCCGCTGACGCGCGCGGATTCCTGGTTGCGGGGCTCGCCCGAGTCGCACACCAGCACGCGCCGGGTGCAGCGCCCCAGCACCAGCGCGGCGCTGAGGCCGGCCGGGCCGGCCCCGACGATCAGCGTGTCCAGGATGGCGTCAGGCTTTGGTGGATTGCTCATCCGCGGCGAACCGACGCGCCCTGCCGGTGGTTCCCTCAAAGCCCGAAAAGGCGCGCCGCCCTTCCTTTCGCCACGCCAGCGTCGCCTTTTTGCAACGAACCTTCGGGTGCCGCGTTAAGCAAGCATGACCTCCGCAGATCACGGCCGTCCTATGGTGCGCTTTGAACCGCTAACGTCCACCGAGCCGCTCTTTCCAAAGCCTCGGGCCGGGACAGGCGGTCGTCTCGTGGTTGTTTCGAACCGGGTTCCGGTGCCGAGCGATTCCGGCTCTCCGGCCGCGGGCGGCCTAGCGGTGGCGCTGAACGCCGCCCTGCAGCAGCGCGGCGGCTTCTGGTTCGGCTGGTCCGGCAACGTCTCCGAGGAGGAGACGCCGCTCCAGGTGCACGACTTCGGCCGCGTCAGCTACGCGGTCACGGACCTGTCGCAGCGCGACATCGACGAATATTACGCCGGCTTCGCCAACCGGGCGCTCTGGCCAGTTTGCCACTACCGGCTCGACCTCACCGAGATCTCGGCCAACGACACGGCCGGGTATTTCCGCGTCAACGAGTTCTTCGCCCGTCGTCTCGCGACGCTGCTGAAGCCGGACGACGTGATCTGGATCCACGACTACCATTTCATTCCGCTCGCCGCCTATCTGCGCCAGATGGGCTTCGAGAACCGGATGGGGTTCTTTCTCCACATTCCCTGGGCGCCCTACGACGTTTCCAGCGCGCTGCCTGCCTACCAGACCGTGCTGAGCGGGTTGACGCGCTACGACGTCGTCGGGTTCCAGACCCGCCGCGACGTGGAGAATTTCACCCGCTGCCTCGAGCAGGAGAAAATGGCCCGCGACCTCGGCGACGGCCGCTGGGAGGCGGACGGCCGCGTCTTCAAGGTGGACGCCTTCCCGATCGGCATCGAGACGGACCTGTTCCGCCAGGAGGCCCGGGAGGCGAAGTCGAACTCGCTGGTCCGCCGCATGCGCGCCAGCATGGAGGACAAGCACCTCATCATCGGCGTCGACCGGCTGGACTATTCCAAGGGCATTCGCCAGCGCATCGAGGCCTTCTCGTGCATGCTGGAGCGCTTCCCGAACATGCGCAACAAGGTGACCTTCCTGCAGATCACCCCGAAATCGCGCTCGGAAGTGCCCGAATACCTCAAGATGCAGCACGAGGTGGCCGAGCAGGCCGGCTGGACCAACGGCAAGTTCGGCGACGTCGACTGGACGCCCGTGCGCTACATCAACAAGGCCGTGAGCCGCACCTCGCTGGCGGGCCTTTACCGCTCGGCCCGCGTCGGCATGGTGACGCCGCTGCGCGACGGCATGAACCTCGTCGCCAAGGAATACGTCGCCTCGCAACGCGGCACCGACCCGGGCGTGCTGGTGCTGTCGCGCTTCGCAGGCGCGGCCGAGGAGCTCGATTCCGCCCTGCTGGTGAACCCCTACGACACGGAGGCCACCGCCAACGCGATCGTGCGGGCGCTGGAAATGTCGCTGGAGGAGCGCAAGGAGCGCTGGAAGGCCATGATGGCGCGGTTGCGCTCCAACACGGTCGACCATTGGTGCGCGAACTTCATGGCGGTGCTCACCCAGGAGCAGAACTGCGCCGTGCCGAAAGGCGCGGAAAACGGCCACGCCGCGCCGGCCGAACCGCCGATCGGGCGCGAAGCGGCGCATTTTGGTCAGCCCATGGCGGGTTATCGGCGCAACTGATCTCGCCGTCGTTCGTTCCTGCATCGCAGAGGCGCGACGCGGGGCAGGCGGATGATACGGATCGAGGAGGGGCGGCCGACGCCCCTCGGAGCCGCATGGGACGGGCGCGGGGTCAACTTCGCCCTGTTCTCCGCGCATGCGACGGCGGTCGATCTCTGCCTGTTCGACGCCACCGGCCGGCGCGAAACGCGCCGCATCCGCATGCCGGCGCGCACCGACCAGGTGTTCCACGCCTACTTGCAGGGTGCGCGGCCCGGCCAGCTCTACGGCTACCGCGTCCACGGCCCCTACGAGCCGGCCGTCGGCCACCGGTTCAATCCCAACAAGCTGCTGATCGACCCCTACGCGCGCCAGCTCTTCGGCCGGATCCGCTGGCACGACGCGCTTGCGGGCTATCGCACCGGCGCGCAACGCGCCGACCTGTCCTTCGACCGGCGCGACAGCGCCCCGATGATGCCGAAATGCGTGGTCGAGGACCCGGCCTACACCTGGGGCGACGACCGGCCTCCGCGCACGCCGATGCGCGACAGCCTGATCTACGAGGCGCACGTGAAGGGCCTCACCCAGCTTCACCCGGAGGCGCCGCTCACCCTGCGCGGCACCTACGACGCGCTCGCTCACCCGGCGGTGGTGGACCACCTGCTCAAGCTCGGCGTCACGGCGGTCGAGCTCCTGCCGATCCACGCCTTCTCGGACGACCGCTTCCTGGTCGAGAAGGGGCTGCGCAACTACTGGGGCTATTCGACCCTGGCCTATTTCGCGCCCGACCCGCGCTACCTCAGCGAGGACGGCGTCTACGGCCTCAAGGCCGCCCTCGCGACCCTGCACTCGGCCGGGATCGAGGTGTTGCTCGACGTGGTCTACAACCACACCGCCGAGGGCAACCAGCTCGGCCCGACCCTGTGCTGGCGTGGCGTAGACAACGCCAGCTACTACAAGCTCGCCCCCGAGAACCGGCGCTTTTACTGGGACGCAACCGGCACCGGCAACACGCTCGACCTCGGCCATCCGCGGGTGCTGCAGATGGTGATGGACAGCCTGCGCCACTGGGTCGAGGCCTACCACGTCGACGGCTTCCGCTTCGATCTCGCATCCACGCTGGCGCGCGACAGCCACGCCTTCTGGGAGCGCGCGGGCTTTCTGCGCGCCGTCAGCCAGGATCCAGTGCTGAGCCAGTGCAAGCTGATCGCCGAGCCCTGGGATCTCGGCGAGGCCGGCTATCGCCTGGGCGGTTTTCCGCCCGGCTGGTCGGAATGGAACGACCAGTATCGGGACGTGGTGCGCTCCTTCTGGCGCGGCGACGAGGGCAAGCTGCCCGATCTCGCCCGCGTCATCATGGGATCGCGCGAGATCTTCGAGCCGGCGGGTCGTCAGCCCTGGGCGTCGGTCAACTTCGTCTGCTCGCATGACGGCTTCACGCTGCAGGATCTCGTCAGCTACGACGAGCGGCACAACGAGGCCAACGGCGAGAACGGCCAGGACGGCCACCCGCACAACCTCTCAGCCAACAATGGCGTCGAGGGCCCAACCGACGATCCCGCCATCCTGGCGGTGCGCGCCCGGCAGAAGCGCAACCTGCTCGCCACCGTGATGCTCTCCATCGGCGTTCCCATGCTGCTGATGGGCGACGAGTTGTCCCGGACGCAGGGCGGCAACAACAATCCCTATTGCCAGGACAACGAGACGAGCTGGTTCAACTGGCGCGCCGGCTTCGCGGCGGACCCCGACCTGCCCGCCTTCGTGCAGAACCTCGCGGCGTTCCGGCGGCGGCATGAGGCGCTGCGGCCCCGAAGCTTTCCGAGTGGCGCGATGAGCCACGACACGGGCCTGCGCGACGTGCACTGGCTGACGCCGGACGGCCGCGAGATGACGCGCGCCGACTGGGCAGAGCCGACGCTGAAGACCCTCGGCGTCCAGATCGGTAACGCGGAGCCGTCCGAGCGCTTGCTGCTCCTCTTCAACGCATCCGATGCGGACGTTTCGTTCCATCTCACCCCGCATCTGCGCGGTGGCAGATGGGTGAAAGTGTTCTCTACGGAACTTCCGGACGGTCTCGTGCGTCGCGCCTCCACGATCCTCGAACCCGGCGGCGCCTGCGACCTCCTGGCCCGCTCCCTCTTGGTCTTCCAGCACGCCGTCGGCCCTGCCGGGCCCGGCGCGTCTCCTCACCCAACTGTCCAGGAGGTCCCGTGAAGGGACGAGCTCGCGCCCCCAAGGGCCTCGACGCCGACATCGCCCAACTCGCGGAGGCGGCCGGCATTGCGGCCGAGTACAGCGACGCTTACGGCACGCCCGTTACGGTTCCGCCGGACACGCAACGCGCGCTGCTGGCCGCGCTGGGCCTCCCGGCCGGATCGCCCGGCGAACTGCGCGATAGCCTTGCACACGCGAAAGCCCTGCGTTCCGGCCCGACGCCGTCGCTCATCGTCGCGCCGGTAGGGCGCGAATGGCCGCTCGACACCAGAGGCGGTGAGGCGGCCGAATGGTCTCTGACGCTGGAGGACGGAACCACCCGGCAAGGCCGCACGGGTAACCCAATGCCGGCCTTGCCGGCCGGCTATCACACGCTCGAACTCCGCGCCGGCGCGGCGACCCATCGCGCCACCGTGCTGGCCGCGCCGGACCGGTGCTGGACGCCGGGCGCGCTCGACCGCGGCGAGCGCTGGTGGGGTTTGACCGCGCAGCTCTACGGCCTGCGCAGCGCCGCCCATGACGCGGGCGTGGGCGACTACCGGGCCGTCGGCGAACTCGCGGCCGGCGCGGCCCGGCACGGCGCATCCTTTCTGGGACTGAGCCCCGTGCATGCGCTGTTCGCGTCCGACCGGACCAAGATCTCGCCCTATTCGCCGTCGTCGCGGCTGTTTCTCGAGACGCTCTATATCGACCCAACCGGCATCGGCCGAAAAGGCGCGAAGGCGCGCGAGGCCGCCCAGCCGTCGCGTGGGGCCGGGCTGGTCGACTATGAGCGTGCCTGGGCCGAGCGCCGCGTTGCGCTGGAGGCGCTCTGGGCGGGCGTCGACGCCTGGATGAAAGACCCGGACTTCCTCGCCTTCCGCCAGGGCGGCGGCCATCTGCTGGAAGCACATGCGACGTTCGAGGCCCTCTCGGCGCACCACCGTGACGAGGGCGTCATGTGGTCCGGCGGCTGGAAGCCCGAGCTGCAGGATTGCGGCTCGGACGCCGTAAAAGCTTTCCGGGCCGAGCACGAACGCGCGGTCATGTTCCACGCCTGGCTGCAATGGCTGGCCGATACGCAGCTCGGCGACGCCGCCTCAGCCGCCAGCGACGCCGGCATGGGGCTGGGGCTCTACCGGGACCTCGCGGTGGGGCCGGACCGCTATGGCTCGGAAGTCTGGTCCGCGCCGGACCGCTACATCCCGGATTTCGCCGTCGGCGCGCCGCCGGATCTCCTTGGCCCGCAGGGGCAGAACTGGGGCCTGCCGGCCTTCAACCCGGTGGCGCTGGCCGAGCAGGGCCTCGCAGGCTTTCGCGCGCTGGTCTCCGCCAATGCGCGCCACGCCGGCGCAATCAGGATCGACCACGCCTTCCAGCTCGCCCGGCTGTTCCTGATCCCGCCCGGCGCGAGCGCGGCCGACGGCGCCTATCTCGAATACCCGTTCGAGGCGTTGCTCGCCGCCTTGCGCATCGAGAGCCACCGGGCCGAGTGCCTGGTGATCGCCGAGGATCTGGGCACCGCACCTGAAGGCTTCTCGGACGCCATCATGGCGTCCGGCGTGCTCAGCTACCGCGTGTTCTTCTTCGAGCAGGACGCGAACGGCTTCAAGCAGCCGCAGGCTTATCCCCAGCCCGCCATGGCGGCGCTCTCCACCCACGACCTGCCGACCTTCGCGGGCTGGTGGCGCGGGCTCGACGTCGACCTGCGCGAAACCTTCGGCATCTACGACGCCGAGCGCGCCGCCCGCGACCGCGACGAGCGCGTCCACGAGCGCAAGCGCTTCGCCGAAGCGCTCGCGAATGAGGGCTTGCTGCCCGACGCCGAGCCGCCGGCCCGTCCGCCGTTGGAGGCCGCCTGCCGCTACCTCGCCCGCACGCCTTCGGTCCTGGCCGCCCTGCAGGTCGAGGATGTCGCGCTGGAGATGAACCAGGCCAACATGCCGGGGCTCGTCGACGGCCACCCGAACTGGCGCCGCCGCTCAACCCTGACGGTGGACGAGCTGGTGGCGCCGGACGGCCCCATGGCGAAGCTCGCGCGCGCCATGGCCAGCGAAACGCGGGGGCAGGGCCTCAGCGCCCCGCTGACGGCGCCGCGCGCGACCTATCGGTTCCAGTTCCATGCGGGCTTCACGTTCGACGACGCCATCAAGGTCCTGCCGGACTTGGTCGCGCTCGGGATCAGCCACGCCTATGCGTCGCCGATCCAGCGTGCGCGGCCGGGCTCCACGCACGGCTACGACATCGTCGACCATGGCGAGATCAACCCCGAGCTCGGCGGCGAGGAGGCGTTTATTCGCTTCGCGGACGCGCTGAAGGGCCACGGCCTCGGGCTGGTGGTGGATATCGTCCCCAACCACATGGGGGTCAGCAAGGAGAACCCGCTCTGGCAGGCCATGCTGGCATGGGGCCGCGTCTCCCCGGACGCGCAGGCGTTCGACGTCGACTGGGACCGCCCCGGTGCGGACGGCAAGATCCTGCTGCCCGTGCTCGGCCAGGGCTACGGCGCGGCGCTGGCGGCCGGCGAGCTGAAGCTCGTCTGGGAGGCCGCGCGCGGCGGCTTCGGGCTCGCCTACTACGACGAGTGGATGCCGGTCGGCCCGCTCACCTGGCCGGCGCTGCTGGATAGCGCCGCCGCCGCGCTGCGGCAGGGCTCGGCCGACCGCGAGGCCGTGCTTGGCGTCGCCGATGGGCTGCGCAGCCTGGCGCTGCAAGCCGCGCGCGGCGAAGCCATCTATGAGCGCGCCGCCGCGCTGGCGGGCGGCTTCGTCGCCCAGGCGGAAGGATCGCGCGCCTTGCGCAAGGCCGTGGAAGCCGCGCTGGACGCCCACAACGGCGCGGCCGGGCAGGCGGCTTCGTTCGAGGCCCTGCATCGGCTACTCGAAGCCCAGAACTGGCGGCTGGCCGAATGGCGGCTCGCCTCCAGCGAGCTCAACTACCGCCGCTTCTTCGACGTCAACACGCTGGCGGGCCTCCGGGTCGAGATCCCGCGCATCTTCGACAAGGCGCACGACCTCATCCTGCGCCATGTGCGCGAGGGCCGCATCCAGGGCCTGCGCATCGACCATATCGATGGGCTGGCCGATCCGGAGGGCTATCTCCAGACGCTGCGACGCGCCGCCGGCCCGGGCGTCTACATCGTCGCCGAGAAGATCCTGGAGCCTGGCGAGGAGCTGCGGCGCTGGCCGCTGGCCGGCACCACCGGCTACGACGTCATGGGCCCGCTGGACGGCATCTTCCTCGACCCCGCCGCCGAGGCGCAGCTGGACGCGCTCTACGACCAGGTCCGCACCGACCCGCGCGCGCCGGGCGAGCAGCTCTACGCCGCCAAGGCCGAGCTGCTGGAAACCAGCTTCGCGAGCGAGCGCGACGCCATCGTGCTCGATCTCGCCGCCATCGCGCGCGCCGACCGCGACACGCGCGACCTCGTCGCCGCGCGCCTGCGCCGCGCCGTGATCGCCCTGGTGGCGGCCTTCCCGGTATACCGGACCTACCTGCGGGAGGGCGGCGAAGCCGAAGCCCCGGACCCGGCCGACGTCGCCCTGCTGGACGGCGTGGTCGCGGAGGCCAAGCGGCGGCTCGGGCCATCCGGCGAGGCGGCCTGCGACTTCATCCGCACGGTGCTGCTCGACGCCGGCGCGGTGGCGCGGCGCCTGCCGGCGGTGGCCGCCACGGTTCGCCGCCGCTTCCAGCAACTCACCGGTCCCGTGATGGCCAAGGGGCTGGAGGACACGCTGTTCTACCGCCACGTCCGCCTGCTGGCGCTGAACGAGGTGGGCGGCGACCCGGCGCATTTCGCCCTTGCGCCGGAGGACTTCCACGCCGCCATGCAGAGCCGCGCGGCCGACTGGCCGAACGCCATGACGGGCACGGCCACGCACGACACCAAGCGCGGCGAGGACGCCCGCTCGCGCCTCATCGCGCTGGCCGACGACCCGCAAGGGTGGGCCGACGCGCTGGCCGAAACCGAGCGGTTGACCTCCGAAACAGTCGCCCGGAACGGGGACGCACCGGACGCCAACGACCGCTGGATGATCCTCCAGTCGATCCTGGGCGCCTGGCCGGTCGAGCTGCTCGACAAGGACGACCGCAAGGCGCTCAAGACCTTCCGCGAGCGGCTGGACGGCTACGCCGAAAAGGCGCTGCGCGAATCCAAGCGCCGCTCGAGCTGGCTGGAGCCTGACGCCGAATACGAGGCCGCGGCGAAAAACTGGATCGCCGCCATCGTGTCGGCCAAGAGCCCGGCGCTGGAGGCCCTTCGGCCGCTGGCCCGCCGGCTCGCCCGCAGGGGCGCGCTGATCAGCCTCGCCCGCACGGCGGTGAAATGCGTGATGCCGGGCGTGCCGGACTTCTACCAGGGCACGGAGTTCTGGGACTTCTCGCTGGTCGACCCGGACAACCGCCGCCCGGTGGACTACCGCGCCCGCGCCAAGGCGCTCGCCAAGCCGGGATCGCCGCCCGATCTCGTGGCGGACTGGACCGACGGCCGGGTCAAGCAGGCGCTCGTTCGCGCGCTGCTCGCCGACCGCGCCGCAGCCCCGGCCCTCTATGCGTCCGGCGACTACCAGCCGCTCGCCGTCGAGGGCGCACGCTCCGCGAACGTGCTGGCCTTCCGGCGGCAGGGAGCGGGCGAGCAGGTCGTTCTCCTCGTCCCGCGCCTCGTCGGATCCCTGCTGGATGCTGACGGATTGGCGCCGCGCCCCTCCGCTTGGGCGGGAACCAGCGTCATTCTCCCGCCGGGCGAATGGCGCGACATCGTCTCCGGCGCAACCGTGCGCTCGGCCGGCAAGCCCTTGCCACTGCCGGAACTCTTCTCCCGCTTTCCGATTGCAGTTCTGAGAGCTCCATCATGACGCCACCCCGTAGCCAGACGCGATCCTCAACCCCCCGCGCCGTGCGCTCCCCGCGCGCCGAAGCGGGCACGCCTCCGCGCGGCGAAGGCCGGGTCGTGATCGAGGGCGTGGCGCCCGAGATCGACGCCGGGGCAAGCCCGGCCAAGCGCGTCGTCGGCGACGTGTTCACCGTCGAGGCGGACATCTTCAGCGACGGCCACGACATCGTCCGCGCCGAACTGATGTTCAAGCGCGCCGACGAGATCCGCTGGCGCCGTGCGCCCATGACTTTCGTGATCAACGACCGCTGGACCGGCGCCTTCACGCTCGATCAGAACGCGCGCTGGCTCTACACCATCGAGGCCTGGCGCGACCCGTATGCGTCATGGTCGCGCGACGTCGCCAAGAAGCGCGACGCCGGCCAAGATGTCGGCTCCGAGCTATCCGAGGGCGAGGCCATGCTGCGCTCGGTGGACGCCTCCGGGGCCGACGCCGAAGCGCATGGCCGCCTCGTGGCGGCGCTCGAGGCGCACCCCTATGGCGATCCCGCCCGGCTCGACGTGCTGCTCGCGCCCGAGACCGCCGCCCTGATGAACCGCCTCGGCGAGCGCGCCAACCTGTCGCGCTACCCCCGCATGCTGCCCGTGGTGGCGGATCGTCCAGCGGCGCGCTTTTCGGCCTGGTACGAGCTTTTCCCGCGCTCGCAGTCGGACGACCCCGTCCGGCACGGCACCTTCGACGACGTGATCGGCAAGCTGCCCTATGTGCGCGACCTCGGTTTCGACGTGCTGTACTTCACGCCGATCCACCCCATCGGGCGCACCAACCGCAAGGGCCGCAACAATTCGCTGACCGCCGGCCCCAACGACCCCGGCAGCGTCTACGCGATCGGGGCCTCGGAGGGCGGCCACACGGCCGTGCACCCCGAGCTCGGCACGCTGGAGGATTTCGATCGCCTCGTGGTCGCCGCCCGCGAGCATGGGCTCGAGATCGCGCTCGATTTCGCCGTGCAGTGCTCGCCGGACCATCCCTGGATCAAGGAGCATCCGGAGTGGTTCGAGTGGCGGCCGGACGGCACCATCCGCTTCGCCGAGAACCCGCCCAAGAAGTACGAGGACATCGTCAACGTCCACTTCTACGGGCAGTCCTTCCCGGACCTCTGGTACGCGCTGCGCGACGCCTTCCTGTTCTGGGTCGAGCGCGGGGTGAAGATCTTCCGCGTCGACAACCCGCACACCAAGCCGATCCCGTTCTGGGAGTGGGTGATCCGCGACATCAACGAGCGCCACCCCGACGTGCTCTTCCTCGCCGAGGCCTTCACGCGGCCCAAGATGATGAAGAAGCTCGCCAAGATCGGCTTCCAGCAGTCCTACACGTATTTCACGTGGCGCAACCTGAAAGGCGAGATCGCCGAATACGCGCTCGAACTCGCGGGCGAGATGGGCGAGTACTACCGCCCGAACTTCTTCGTCAACACGCCCGACATCAACCCTGTTTACCTGCAGACCAGCGGTCGCCCGGGCTTCATCGTGCGTTCCACGCTCGCCGCCACGCTCTCCAGCGTGTGGGGCATGTATTCGGGCTTCGAGGTGTGCGAGGCGACGCCGATCCTCGGCAAGGAGGAGTATCTCGACAGCGAGAAATACGAGATCAAGGCCTGGGATCTGGACAAGCCCGGCCACATCAAGGACCACATCCGGGCGCTCAACCGCATCCGCCGCGAGAACCCGGCGTTGCAGGATTTCCGCAACGTCTCCTTCCTGAACGCCTGGAACGACAACATCCTGGCCTACGCCAAGTGGGCCCCGGACAAGAGCGAATGCGTGTTCTGCCTGGTCAATCTAGACCCGCACGCGCGCCAGGACTGCGCCTACGAGATCCCGCTCTGGGATTTCGGCCTGCCCGACACGGGCGCGCTGGAGGTCGAGGACCTCCTGCTCGGCTACCGCTTCAGGCTGCACGGCAAGACACACCAGATCGCGCTGGACCCGAACGACCGCTCGGTCGCGGTCTGGCGTTTGAAAAAACAAGGCTGAGAGGGGCCGGAATGATCGAACGTAACGACCCCCAATGGTACAAGGACGCCATTATCTACCAGGTCCACGTGAAGTCCTTTTTCGACGCCAATGACGACGGCGTCGGCGACTTCGAGGGCCTCACCAAGCGGCTCGACTACATCAAGGACCTGGGCGTCACCGCCATCTGGCTGATGCCGTTCTACCCGTCGCCGCTGAAGGACGACGGCTACGACATCGCCGAATACCGCGACATCAACCCCGCTTACGGGACCATGCGCGACTTCCGCCGCTTCGTGCGCGCCGCGCATGACCGCGGGCTGCGGGTGATCACCGAGCTGGTGATCAACCACACCTCGGACCAGCATCCCTGGTTCCAGCGCGCCCGTCGGGCGAAGCCGGGTTCGGCCGCCCGCGAGTTCTACGTGTGGTCGGACACGGATCGGAAATACGTCGACACCCGCATCATCTTCCTCGACACCGAGCAGTCGAACTGGACCTGGGACCCGGTCGCCAAGTCCTATTATTGGCACCGTTTCTACAGCCACCAGCCGGACCTGAACTTCGACAACCCGCGCGTGCTCGAAGCCGTGATCGACGTGATGCGGTTCTGGCTCGACATGGGCGTCGACGGCCTGCGCCTCGACGCGATCCCATACCTGATCGAGCGCGACGGCACGAACTGCGAGAACCTTCCCGAGACCCACACGGTCATCAAGAAGATCCGCGCCGCGCTGGACGAGAGCTACCCGGACCGCATGCTGCTGGCCGAGGCCAACCAGTGGCCGGAGGAAACCGCGCAATATTTCGGCGACGGCGACGAATGCCACATGGCGTTCCACTTCCCGCTGATGCCGCGCATGTACATGGCGATCGCGCAGGAAGACCGGCACCCGGTCACCGACATCATGCGCCAGACGCCCGAGATCCCCGAGAACGCCCAGTGGGCGATCTTCCTGCGCAACCATGACGAGCTCACGCTCGAGATGGTGACCGACCAGGAGCGCGACTACCTGTGGAGCTTCTACGCGTCCGAGCGCCGCGCCCGCATCAATCTGGGCATCCGGCGCCGGCTGTCGCCGCTGCTGGAGAATGATCGCCGCAAGATCGAGCTGATGAACTCGCTGCTGATGTCGATGCCGGGCACGCCGGTGCTCTACTACGGCGACGAGATCGGCATGGGCGACAACATCTATCTCGGCGACCGCGACGGCGTGCGCACCCCGATGCAGTGGTCGCCCGACCGCAACGGCGGTTTCAGCCGCGCCGATCCGGCCCGCCTGTTCCTGCCCGCCGTGCAGGATCCGCTGCATGGCTTCCAGGCCGTGAACGTGGAGGCGCAGCTCGGCACGCAGGCGAGCCTGCTGAACTGGGCCCGCCGCATGATCGCGGTGCGCCGCGCCCACAAGGTGTTCGGCCGCGGCACGCTGCGCTTCCTTTATCCGAGCAACCGCAAGGTGCTCGCCTATCTGCGCGAGTTCGGCGACGAGAAGGTGCTGTGCGTCGTCAACGTGTCGCGCGCCCCGCAGGCCGTGGAGCTGGACCTCGCCGAGTTCAAGGGCGCGAACCCGGTCGAGATGGGCGCGGGCTCGGTGTTCCCGCCGGTGGGCGACCTGCCATACCTGCTGACGCTGCCGGCCTATGGCTACTACTGGTTCGAGTTGCGTCCCCAGGCGGCGTCGGCTGAGGGGCGCTTTGGTCCCAAGCCCCAGCCCGAGCTGTTCACGCTGGTGCTCACCGGCGCGGCCGACAGCCTGCTGGCCGGCCGCGAGCGCGCCGCCTTCGAGCGCACGGTGGCGGCGGGCTTCCTTCCGAGCCGGCGCTGGTTCGCCGGCAAGGGCCGGCGCATCGACCGCGTCGAGGTCACCGACCACGCGCTCATGGAGCGGGGCGGCCGCAGCTACCTGCTGCCGCGCCTGTCTGTGGAGCTGAAGGGCGGAGAAACGCAGCATTACTTCACGCCGCTGGCCGTGCTGGAAGGCCGAGAGGACGAGCACCTGCTCGGCTATGCGGTCGCCAAGGTGCGCCGCGGCGCCCGCACGGGCCTCGTGGTGGACGCCGACGCGGCGCCCGACTTTGCGCTTGCCGTGGTGGAGGCGATGCAACGCGGCGACAGCCTCAAGACCCACAAGGGCGCGGAAATCCGCTTCATCGGAACGCCGGCCCTCGCCGAGGAGCAGGGGCTGGACCAGCTCGAGATCCGCCGCCTCGGCGCGGAGCAGAGCAACTCCTCCATCGCGTTCGACGACAAGCTGCTGCTCAAGATCTACCGCCGCGTCCAGCCGGGCGTGCACCCCGAGATCGAGGTCGCGCGCTTCCTCACCGAGGTCGCGGGATTCGAGGCGACGCCGCCATATCTTGGCTCCGTCGAGGCGGTCGACGCGGACGGGACCAGCACCTCGCTCGGCATCCTGCAGCGCTTCGTCCGCAACCAGGGCGACGCCTGGAGCTGGACCCTGAACGCGCTGGGGCGCGAGTTCGAGAACCTCGCGCTGATCGCCCCCGAAGTCGCTGACCCGGTGGACGAGACCTTCGCGGCCTATCTGCCCTACGCGCGCATCCTCGGCCGCCGCACGGCCGAGATGCACCTCGCCTTCGCGACCGAGACGGACGACGAGGCTTTCGCGGCCGAGCCGCTGACGATGGCGGACGTAGAGCACATCTGCGACGACGCGCGGCGGCTGGCCGAAAAGGCTTTCGAGGGCCTTGGCCGTACGGTTGCGGTCACGGATGCGTCCGCGACCGCCATCACGGCGTTGCGGGAGCGTCGCGACGAGGTTTTCGCGCTGATCGACAAGCTGCGCCGGGAACCCTCGATGGCCACCAAGACCCGCGTGCATGGCGACTACCATCTCGGCCAGGTGCTGATCGTGCGCGACGACATCCTGATTGTCGACTTCGAGGGCGAGCCTTCGCGGCCCGTTCACGAGCGGCGCATGAAGTCATCGCCGCTGCGCGACGTCGCCGGGATGCTGCGGTCCTTCGCGTATGCGGTGGAGACGTCGCTTCGCGACATCCAGGGCCGGCTCCCGGATGGCGCCGGCCGCGTCGAGACGGCGGCGCACGACGTGCTCACGCTGGTGGAGCGCGTGTTCCTGGCGGCCTATGCGGAAGTCGCGCAGGGCGGCCGGGCGTGGGTGGGCGACGACGCGACGCGCACGTCGCTGCTGCGCCTGCAACTGTTGTCGAAGGCGCTCTACGAGGTCGGCTACGAGGCCGACAACAGGCCCGAATGGATCGATATCCCGGTCCGCGGCGTCCTGAGCATCCTGGATGGAGAGGTGGTGCGCTGATGGCAGGCCGGAACACGACGACCGAAGCCGCCGCCGATAGGGCTGTCCAAGCCGCCGAACTCGCCCCCGAGGCGATCGCCGCCGTCGCGCATGCGTCGCATGGCGACCCCTTCGGCATCCTCGGCCCGCATCAGGTCGGCCCCGACCTGTGGGAGGTCCGCGCCATGCTGCCGCGCGCCTTGCGCGTCTGGGTGGTGGGCCTCGACGGGCAGACCGAGCTCGCCGCCATGCAGCGCCGGCATCCCGCAGGGTTCTTCGTCGGGCGCTTCCAGTCGGGAGGACGGCCGGGCTATCGCCTGCGCGTCGAGACCGCCGATTCGACCGACGTGGTCTACGACCCTTATTCCTTCCTGAACGTGCTCAGCGACGACGACCTGACGCACATCGCCGATCCGGGCGGGGACACGATCTATCGCTCGCTCGGCGCGCATCCGCGCAAGCTCGGCGACGTCGACGGTTTCGCGGTCGCGGTCTGGGCGCCCAACGCCAGCCGCGTCAGCCTGGTGGGCGACTTCAACGGCTGGGACGGGCGCTGCCATCCCATGCGGCTTCGCCACGGCGCCGGGATCTGGGAGCTGTTCCTGCCGCAGATCGCGCCGGGCGGGCGCTACAAGTTCGAGATCCGCGCAGCCAATGGCGGGCTCCTGCCGCTGAAGGCCGACCCCGTCGCGTTCCAGGCCGAACAGCCGCCCGCGACCGCCTCCATCCTGCATGGCCAGCCCGAGCAGAGCTGGAGCGACGCCGCATGGATGACCAAGCGCGGCGAATGCGACCCGCGCTTCAAGCCGATCTCGATCTACGAGTGCCATCTCGGCTCATGGGCGCGCATTCCCGAGGAGGGAAATCGCTTCCTGACCTACCGCGAGATGGCCGACCGCCTCGTCCCCTATGTGCGCGACATGGGTTTCACCCATATCGAGCTCCTGCCGATCACCGAGTTCCCGTTCGATGGCTCCTGGGGCTACCAGCCGGTGTCGCTCTATGCGCCGACAAGCCGCTTCGGCACGCCGGAGGATTTCGCATTTTTCGTGAACGCCGCCCATGAGGCCGGCCTCGGCATCATGCTGGACTGGGTTCCGGCGCATTTCCCCAACGACCCGCACGGGCTCGGCGGCTTCGACGGCACGCATCTCTACGAGCACGCCGATCCGCGGCAGGGCTTCCACCAGGATTGGGGCACCTACATCTACAATTTCGGCCGCGCCGAGGTGCAGTCCTTCCTGGTCGCGAACGCGCGCTTCTGGCTGGAGCGCTACCACCTCGACGGCCTGCGCGTGGATGCGGTGGCGTCCATGCTCTACCTCGACTACTCGCGCAAGGCCGGCGAGTGGGTGCCCAACCGCTATGGCGGCAACGAGAACCTCGAGGCCATCGATTTCCTGCGCCGCATGAACGAGACCGCCTATTCGGTCGCGCCCGGCGCGATGACGATCGCGGAGGAATCCACCGCCTGGCCGGGCGTGTCGCACCCCACCTACACGGGCGGGCTCGGCTTCGGCTTCAAGTGGAACATGGGCTGGATGCACGACACGCTCCGCTACATGTCCAAGGAGCCGATCCACCGCCGCTACCACCACCACGACCTCACCTTCGGGCTGCTCTACGCCTTCACCGAGAACTTCGTGCTGCCGCTCAGCCACGACGAGGTGGTGCACGGCAAGGGCTCGCTGCTCGGCAAGATGACGGGCGACCGCTGGCAGCGCTTCGCCAATTTGCGCGCCTATTTCGGCTTCATGTGGGGCCATCCGGGCAAGAAGCTGCTCTTCATGGGCGGCGAGTTCGCGCAGGAAAAGGAGTGGAACCACGACGCCAGCCTCGACTGGCACCTCCTCTCCGACCCGCTGCACCGGGGCGTACAGGCCCTGATCCGCGACCTTAACCGCGCCTACCGGCAGATCCCGGCGCTGCATGAACTCGACTCCGACGCCGCCGGCTTCGCGTGGCTGGTCGCGGACGACCGCGACAACTCCGTGCTGGCCTTCGCGCGCTACGGCAAGGATCGCGAGAAGCCCGCCGTGGTGGTCTGCAACTTCACGCCCGTGCCGCGTGCAGGCTACCGGATCGGCGTGCCGGCCGGCGGGTTCTGGCGCGAGGTCGTGAACACCGATGCGGACATGTATGGAGGCAGCGGGCTCGGCAATCTTGGCGGTATCGAAGCCGTCGAGCAGGAGAGCCATGGCCAGCCCTTCTCGGTGGTGCTGACTTGCCCGCCGCTCGCAACGATTGTGCTGGAGCGGGTCGCCACCTAAATTCCGCGCATGAGTTATCATTTTATAGTTTGATAACTCGCAAGTGTCATCGTTCCCGAAACCTACGGTTGTCGGGGACGAACATGCGCCTGAATCTAAGCTTGAAAACGGTGAGCATGCTCGCTTTCGGGGCGCTCGCCTTCGTGGGAGCGGCTTCGAGTCTCTCGACCATCTACAGCGTCTCGACCACCAAGCACTCGGTGGAACGCATGCGCGAGATGACAGGGGTGCTGCGCCGCCAGACCCTGTCGGACATGCATCACGACGGCATCCGCGCCATCGTTTATGTCGCGCTCCATGACGGCGCGCGCAAGGCCGCTGACTCCAGCGACACCGTCAAGGAGCTCGAAAAGACGATCACGCAGCTGGACGCCGGCATCCAGGGCATTCCCGACACCGATCTCGGTCCGGCCGTTACGGCCGCCAAGCCCGATCTCGTTCGCCTCACCGGGGCCTATGTCCGCAAGGCGCGGGAGCTCGTGAACCTGGCCTTCGCCAACCCGGCGGAAGCCGAGTCGCGCCTGGGCAGCTTCGCCACCACCTTCGAGGACCTCGCGGTCGCGATGGACAAGATGGGCGACCTCATCGAGGACGCCAACAAGGAGGCCGAGGAGGACGCCGCTCGCCACCAGACCGTGCTGCAGTGGCAGACGAGCTTGGCCGGCGCGATCATCATGCTGGCGCTGGCCGGCGTGTTCTTCTGGCTGCGCTTCTCGGTAATCAACGGCGTGATAGCCCTGGCGCGGTCGCTGGTCGCGCGCGACGGCGAGGCCATGCTCGGCCGCATCGTCGGCCGCAACGCCGGCAATGAGCTCGGCGAACTCGCGGCCGCGATGCAGACCTTCCGGGCCGACGGCGTCGACGCCGCCCGTGTCCGCGCGGCGCTCGACACCTGCCCGATCAACGTGCTGGCGGCCGACAATGACGGCTGCATCGTCTACGCCAACCCGGCCGTCCTGCAACTGATGCGCGATCAACTGCCGGCCTTCCGCATGCTCTCGCCGGGCTTCGATCCCAACGCCGTGATCGGCTCCCGGCTGGACGGTTTCCACCGCGACACCAGCCAGACGCGCGGCGGCCGACGCTCGCGCATCAGCGCCGGCGCGCGCACCTTCGATTTCGTGGTCTCGCCGATCGTCAAGCCGGACGGCGAGCGCCTGGGCGTCATGCTGATCCTGGAGGACATGACCTCGGTGGTCGCCGCCGACCAGGAACTGGCCGAACTCGCCAGCGCGGCCGCGGAGGGCGACTTCTCCAAGCGCATCCAGCTGGCCGACAAGGAGGGTTTCGCCAAGGATATGAGCTCGGGCCTGAACGCGCTGTCTTCGCGCGTCGAGGAAGCCGTGCAGGAGTTTGCGTCCGTTCTGGGCGCCGTCGCCAGCGGCGACCTCACCGCGCTGGTGCGGCGCGACTACCGCGGCGGGCTGGGCGCGCTGAGCGAAAGCATCAACCGGACGGTGGATCGCCTCGCCGAGACCGTCTCGGAAATCCAGCGCATGTCGACGGAGGTCGCCGACGCCTCGCGTGAAATCAGCAGCGGCGCGGTGGATCTCTCCCAGCGCACCGAGACCCAGGCGCATTCGTTGGAGCAGACCGCCGCAACCGTGGACGAACTGGCGCTGTCGGTGCGCGCCAGCGCCGAGGCGTCCGGCCACGCCGCCGCGATGGCCGAGCAGGCGCGATCGGTCGCGCACGAGGGCGGCGTGATCGTGGCCGACGCCGTGGAGGCCATGGAGCGCATCGACCAGACCAGCCGGCGGATCTCGGAGATCACCAGCGTGATCGACGACATCGCGTTCCAGACCAACCTCCTCGCCTTGAACGCCGCCGTCGAAGCGGCGCGGGCGGGCGAAGCCGGCAAGGGCTTCGCCGTGGTGGCCTCGGAAGTCCGCACCTTGGCGCAGCGCTCCAGCGGCGCCGCCAAGGACATCACCAATCTGATCGCGACATCGAACGCCGAGGTCACAAACGGCGTGCGGCTGGTGCGCGCCGCTGGCGACACGCTGGGGCGCATCGTCGACGCCTCCGCGACGGTGGCGTCCAGCGTCGCCGAGATCTCGGCCGCCGCTCGCGACCAGGCGAGCGGCATCCAGGCGATCACCCGTTCGGTGGCGCAGCTCGACGAGATGACGCAGCAGAACGCCGCGCTGGCGGAGGAAAGCGCCGCCTCCTCGGGGCAGCTCTCCACCGAGATGCAGCGGCTGCGCGGATTGGCGGACGCCTTCAACACGGGTGAGAAGAAGCCGGCCCGCTCAAGCGCCGCCCCGGCCAGGCCGACCCCGCCCGCCAAGGCCTTCCGGCCGAGCGCGCCGGCCGCCAAGCCTGCGCCRCGCGTCGCAACCCCGGCGCCGCGCGCCGCCGCGCCGAAGCCCGCCAAGGCGGTCGGTGGGAACTGGGACGAGTTCTAGCGGGCCATCGTTTGAGCCGACCCTTGGCTGACCCTTGGCCCGTCAGATCTCGAACAGCGCGTAGGGTTTCCCGCTCGGCTTTTCGATCTGCATCGCGACGTTGAACACCGGGATACCGGCCGGCGTCCTGCCCTCGTAGCGGCCGCGATGCGCATGCCCGTGCACCACGGTCGTGACCTTGAAGCGGTCGATCGTTTCGGCGAGCCGCGAGCAGCCGAGGAACGGGAAGATCTCTTCCGGCTCGCCCTCGACTGTTTCGGCGATGGGCGCATAGTGCAGCACCACCATGGCGCGCTCGCTGCGCACCTGGCGCAGGCCGTTTTCCAGCAGCATGGCCTCGTTCATGGCCTCCGAGACGAAGCTCTTGGTGGCGCTCTCCCCGAAGGAGCCCAGCATGCGCCGGCCAAAGCCGCCGCCATAGCCCTTCACGCCGACGAAACCGACGCCGCCGACCTCGCAGGTCTGGCCTTCCAGGATGGTGACGCCGGCGTCGCGCAGGATGCGTTTCACCTCGTCGACGCCGCCGCATTCGTGGTCGTGGTTGCCCAGCACGGCGATCACCGGGATCGAGCAGGCCTTGAGGTCGGCGGCCAGCACCTCGGCCTCCTTGGGCTTGCCGAGATCGGTCAGGTCCCCGGCGAGCACCAGCGCGTCCGCGACCTTGGACACCTCGGCGAAGAGGTCGCGATAGGCGCCGACGGACGTCTCCTTCACGTGGAGGTCGCCCATCGCCGCCACCGTGATGGTCTTGCGGTCCTCGCCCTTACTCATTGCGCCACTCGCCTTCTCCTCCGACATCCGCGAAACCCCATTCCTTGACGTCGATCTCGTAGTCGATGCGCGAGAACATGCGCCCGCGGCACACCTTCATCTGGGGCGGCGGCAATTGGCGCTGGTTGCCCAGCCGATCGAGCAGTTCGTCGATCAGCCATTTCGGGACCTTGTCGCGCTCGGTCGGATAGACCCAGCGGAAGTTCAGGAGATGGATCAGCAGCACCTCCCAATGCACCTCCATGTGGGCCAGCAGCCGGCGCCAGTCGATCAGGTCGTGCGCCTTCAGGATGGTGTGGGCCACGTCGGCCCCGTCATAACGGTGGCGCAACTGGATGAAGCACTTCGAATAGACGAGCTCGGTCGGCCCGACGATCCGCACCGGCAGGCCCATCACCTCGATCTGGCGGGCATGCTCGAACCAGCTGTCGCCGATCGGCATCGTGCTGTTGGACGACGCGAAGATCACGTCGAAGAAGTGCTGGCCCTTGTAGACCTTGCCGAGCCAGCGCTCGTCCTCGATCTCCACCGCATAGCCGATGGATTGGAAATGCGCGAGGATGCGCTGGTAGTCGCCGGCCTTGCAGAAGATGTCGAGGTCCTTGGTGGGCCGCGAGATCCCCGTATAGGCGCTGAGCGCGTAGGTGCCGGCGAGCAGATAGGGCGTCCCAAGCCGGGTGAGCTCCGCAAGGGCCTCGATGTAGAACGCCTCTGCCTCCGGGTGCTTCAGCACCGGCGTCGCCTTGGCGTCCATCGGCAGCGTGACGTGATCGGCGGAGGGCGGGGTCTGGACCTTCGAATCCTGCGGCGTCGCCATGGCGTGTCCCGAACACGGCGCTGAGCCGGCCGCGTTCGACAACACGCCCTGGCGGGCGCCGGTTCCTTTGGCTCAGTGCGGCTCGCGATGCGCCTCGATCACGAGGCCCTCGTGGCCGCGCAGGTGGAGCGTCGCCCCCGTCCGCTCGCCCTCGCGTCCGCCGAGCGTCGAGAGCAGCACCGCGCCGAGCTGCGCGCCTTGCGGCAACGCGACGGTCTGGTTCTCGCCCGAGAAGTTGAGCGCCACCAGCGCCTGCTCGTCGCCGGCCTCGCGGCGGTACGCGAACACGTGGTCGTCCGCCAGCACGGGGGCGTAGCGTCCGACCGTGAGCGACTTGCGCTCGTTCCGCAGCGCGATCAGGCGGCGCGTCAACGTCAGCGTCGAGGTCGGGTCCTCCTTCATCACGGCGACGTTGCGGGTGTGCCAGTCCTGGTTCAGCGGCAGCCAGGGCTCCACTTCCGAGAAGCCCGCATTAAAGCTTCGGTCCCACGGCATGGGGGTGCGCGAGGGATCGCGGCCGATGCCGAGGCCGGGCTCGTTCTTCTCCCAGGGGTCCTGCACGCGGTCGCGCGGGATGTGGACGGCCGGCATCCCGAGTTCGTCGCCATAGTAGAGCGTCGGCGTGCCGCGCAGCGTCAGCAGCATCATGGCGGCGATGCGGGCCTGCGCCTGGCCGACCCGGGTGGCGATGCGCGGCTGGTCGTGGTTGCTGAGCACCCAGTTGGGCCAGCCGCCCTCCGGCAGCTTTTCCTCGTATTCGCGCACCAGCGCCTCGATGTCGCGCGCCCGCCACGTGGCGTGGATGAGCTGGAAATTGAACGGCAGGTGCGCGCCCGAGAGGTCGGGCCCGTAATAGGTCACCAGCCGCTCGATCGGCAGGTAGATCTCGCCGATCAGCACCCGGTCCGGATAGGCGTCCAGCACCTGCCGCATGCCGGCGAGCACGCCATAGATGTCCGGGTGGTCAGCCGAGTGGATCTGAAGCAGGCGGTTGATGTCCGGCTGCCCCGGCGCGTAGCCCGGGTTCGGCGGGTTGTCCCGCATCTCGGGGTCCTTCATCAGGTGCCAGATCACGTCGACCCGGAAACCGTCGACGCCGCGGTCCAGCCAGAAGCGCAGCGTGTCGAACATGGCCTCCCGCAGCTGCGGGTTCCGCCAGTTCAGGTCCGGCTGCTCCTTCAGGAAGGCGTGGTAGTAGTATTGGCCCGTCGCTTCGTCGAACTGCCAGGCGCTGCCGCCGAAATTGCTGATCCAGTTGTTGGGCGGCCCGCCGCCCGGCGCAGGATCGCGCCAGATGTACCAATCGCGCTTCGGATTGTCGCGGGACGAGCGGCTTTCCTGAAACCATGCGTGCTTGTCGGACGAGTGGTTCGGCACGAAATCCAGGATCACCTTCAGGTCGCGGGCATGCGCGTCCGCGATCAGCCGGTCGAAGCTCTCCAGCGAGCCGAACAGCGGATCGATGTCGCGATAGTCGGCGACGTCATAGCCGCCGTCGCACATCGGCGACGGATAGATCGGCGAAATCCAGAGCGCGTCGACGCCGAGCCATGTCAGGTGGTCGAGCCGCTGGCGGATGCCTTCGAGATCGCCGACGCCATCGCGGTTCGAGTCCTGAAAGGAGCGCGGGTAGATCTGGTAGACGATCCCGCGCTTCCACCACGTCCGTTCCGCCATGCGGCTCTCCCTCTCGCGAATCCACGCCGACGCGGTCGCGCCGCGCGGCGATGTGTCGATCTGTTCAGCGTACCGGGCGAATGCCTCAACGCCGCGACGGTTCCCGCCCGCCGAGCCGGAACCGCTCCGCCGCGGCGGTGTTTCATCCGCGCCAGAAAAGGCCAGAAGCCTCGGCGACGGAGTGGACGTGATGACGATGGCCTGGGGGACCCGAGAGGGCGGTGCGCGCCGCTATCCTGTGGGCGCGGAACCGGTGAACGGCGGCGTGTCGTTTCGCGTGTGGGCGCCCCGCGCCTCCGCGGTGGCGCTCGCCATCGAGGGGCAGGCCGACGAGCCGATGGCCTCGGACGGCGATGGATATTTCTCAGTGGTCTCTGCGGCCGCCCGCGTCGGCTCGCGCTACCGCTATCGCATCGATGGCCGCGAGGCCTACCCGGACCCGGCTTCCCGCTCGCAGCCTGACGGCCCGCATGGTCCCTCGGCGGTGGTGGACCCGACCGCCTTCCGGTGGCGCGACGACGGCTGGCAGGGCGTCGAACTGCGCGGGCAGGTGGTCTACGAGTTCCATGTCGGGACGTTCACGCCCGAGGGCACCTGGGCGGCCGCAGCCCGGAAACTGCCCTTCCTGAAGGATGTCGGCGTCACCGTGCTGGAGATGATGCCCGTGAACGCCTTCACGGGCCGCTTCGGCTGGGGCTATGACGGCGTCGACCTGTTCGCGCCCACCCAGCTCTACGGCTCGCCGGACGACCTCCGCGCCTTCGTGGACGAGGCCCACCGCCTCGGGCTCGGCGTGATCCTGGACGTGGTCTACAACCACTTCGGGCCGGACGGCTGCTACCTCGCCCATTTCGGCCCCTACACCAGCGACAAGCACGCCAACGAGTGGGGCGAGTCCGTGAACTTCGACGGCGAGGGCTCCGCCGGCGTGCGCGAGTTCGTGCTCGCCAACGCGGCCTACTGGATCGACGAGTTCCACTTCGACGGCCTGCGGGTGGACGCCACGCAGGCTTTCGTGGACGACAGCCCCGAGCACATCCTGGCGGCGCTGACCCGCGCAGCGCGCGAGGCGGCGCCCGGCCGGCCGGTGATCATCGTGGGCGAGAACGAGCCCCAGCATTCGACCCTGGCGCGGCCCATTTCGGACGGCGGCCATGGGTTCGACGCGCTCTGGAACGACGATTGGCACCACTCCGCCATCGTGGCGCTGACCGGGCGGGCCGAGGCCTATTTCACTGACCACGCCGGCGCGCCGCAGGAGTTCGTGTCGGCGGCCAAATACGGCTTCCTGTTCCAGGGCCAGCGCTATGGCTGGCAAAAGCAGCGCCGCGGCATACCGGCGCGCGGCATGGCCGCCGAGCAGTTCGTGAATTTCCTCGAGAACCACGACCAGGTTGCGAACTTCGCGCCCGGCGATCGCCTGTCGCGCCGCACGGGCGCGGGCCAGTTGCGCGCCGCCACGGCGCTGCTGCTGCTGTTGCCCGGCACCCCGATGCTGTTTCAGGGCCAGGAGTTCGCGGCCAGCAACCCGTTCGTGTATTTCGCCCACCACACGCCCGAGCTCGCCGAACTGGTCCGCAAGGGGCGTCGCACCTTTCTCGACCAGTTCCAGAGCATCGGCGAGGATCCGCGCGCGCGGACGCTGGACCCGGGCGCGCTCGAGACCTTCAAGGCCTGCGTGCTCGACTGGGCCGAGTGCGAGCGCAATCAGGAGACGCTGGCGCTGCACCGCGACCTGTTGCGGCTGCGCCGGCAGGATACCGTTTTCGCCGCGCAGGGCCGCGACGGGCTCGACGGCGCGGTGATTGGTCCGGAGGCGTTTCTGCTGCGCTATTTCGGCCCGGACGGGGACGACCGGCTGCTGCTGGTGAATTTCGGCCGCGACATCGCCGCGCCATCGCTCGCCGAGCCGCTTGCGGCCCCGCCCGAGGGCTGCGGCTGGCGCCGGCTGTGGTCCAGCGACGACGCGGACTATGGCGGCGGCGGTACGCCCGTGATCGAGGGCGACAATGGCTGGCGCATCCCCGGCCACGCGGCCGTCGCGCTGGCGCCGGAGAAACGGCCGGACGCCGCCACGGCGAAGCCCTAGCGGGCTGGGCTGGCCGCGTCCTTCACTGTCATCGGGAGTCCGGCCACTACGAACAGCACGCGGTCCGCCCGGGCGGCGAGGCGCTGGTGCAGCCGGCCGGCCTCGTCGCGGAAGCGGCGCGCCAGCGCGTTCTCGGGGACGATGCCAAGCCCCACCTCGTTGCTCACCAGCACGATCGGAGCTCGGCTGGCCGCCAGCGCCTCCTCGAGCCGTTCGAACGCCTCCACGAGGTCGCGCTCGCCCAGCATGAGGTTGGTGAGCCACAGCGTCAGGCAGTCGACGAGGATCGGCGGCGGCGCCTTGCCGATCCGCTCCAGCACCTCGGGCAACTCCAGCGGCGCGTCCACGGTGATCCAGCCCGCGCCGCGTTGCGCCCGGTGCAGCGCGATGCGCTCCTCCATCTCGGCGTCGAAGGCCTGCCCGGTGGCGACATAGCGCCAGGGGGCCGGCATGGCGGTGACCAGCGCTTCGGCATGGCGGCTCTTGCCCGAGCGTGCGCCGCCGAGGACCAGCGTGAGGGGAGGGAGGCTCATCCCGCAGATGAACCGCAACGCCGCCGCCCTGTCCACCCCGGCGGCGATTGTTTCGGTTTGGGGCGCCCGTCCCGTTCGGAACCCGTCAGACGAACAGGTTGATGCGCTTCGATACGCAACCGGGGGTTGCAAATCTGCTGAAGCGTGGCCTCCGCCTTGCTCACCTCACGCTGTGACAAGACGGCCCGCGTGGCCGCAGCAGCGAGGCCCGTATGCGTATCCTCTCGGTTTTTGGAACCCGCCCGGAAGCCATCAAGATGGCACCGATCGTGATGGCCCTGCGCGCCATGCCGGGCGTCGAGTCCCGCGTCTGCGTCACCGGCCAGCATCGGCGCATGCTGGACGACACGCTCGCGATCTTCGACATCAAGCCCGACGACGACCTCGACATCATGACCGGCGACCAGACGCTGGCCGACATCTCGGCCCGGGTGCTCACCGGCCTAGATCCGATCATGCGCGCCTACCGGCCGGATT
This sequence comes from Alsobacter sp. P4_H11, assembly GCF_056400925.1. Taxonomy (NCBI): domain Bacteria; kingdom Pseudomonadati; phylum Pseudomonadota; class Alphaproteobacteria; order Hyphomicrobiales; family Alsobacteraceae; genus Alsobacter; species Alsobacter sp. P4_H11. The sequence continues at coordinate 365,947 of NZ_JBFUKI010000003.1, read as the reverse complement.
TCGTGCTCGTGCAGGGCGACACCGCCACCAGCACGGCGGCGGCGCTGACGGCGTTCTTCAACAAGGTGAGGGTCGGCCATGTCGAGGCGGGCCTGCGCACCGGCAATCTCCTGAGCCCCTGGCCCGAGGAGGCCAACCGGCGCGTCACCGCGGTGGTGACGGACCGCCACTACGCCCCGACCGAAAAGGCCCGGCGCGCCCTGCTGGCCGAGGGCTATCCGGCCTCCTCCATCATGGTCACGGGCAACACCGTGATCGACGCGCTGCTGCACGTGGCCGACGAGGTCTCCACGCCGGGTCCGATCCGCGACAAGCTCGACGGCCGCTTCGACTGGATCGACCCCGCCAAGCGCATGATCCTCGTCACCGGCCACCGCCGCGAGAGCTTCGGCGACGGCTTCCTGGGCATCTGCGAGGCGCTGCGCCAGCTCGCCGCGCGCGACGACGTCCAGATCGTCTATCCGGTGCACCTGAACCCGAACGTTCGCCAGCCCGTGTTCGACCTGCTCGCCAGCGTCCCCAACGTGTCGCTGATCGAGCCGCAGGACTACCGCAGCTTCGTCTACCTGATGACGCGTGCGTCCCTGATCCTGACGGACTCGGGCGGCGTGCAGGAGGAAGCGCCCGCGCTGGGCAAGCCCGTGCTGGTGATGCGCGACACCAGCGAGCGCATGGAGGCCGTGGAGGCCGGCGTCGCCCGCCTGGTCTCCACCGATCCGGCCCGCATCGTCGGACATGTCGCCGACCTGCTCGGCGACCGCCGCCGCTACGCCGCCATGGCGACGGGCGCGAACCCCTTTGGCGACGGCAAGGCTGCGGCCCGCATCGTGGCCGACCTGCTGGGACAGTCCGGCGTCTCGCCCCTGCCGATCCCGGCCGTCGAGATGGGGCAGCTCGCCCTGGCGATCGGCTGAGGGTGCAAGTCCGCCGTCATACGCCCCGGCGCTTCCCGCGCCGGGGTTTTTGTTTCATCACAGCCCCGCGCTAGCGCCGCCGCATCGGCGCGCAATGGTCGATCACCTCGAAGCCGCCGCCGATATTCAGCGTATGCGCGCCCGTGTCGCGACGCCCCATCGGCGGCAGGCTCGCCAAAACGGTCTGGCTGAAGCCTTCCGGATCGAGGCGATCGACGCGGCAGATCGAGAGGCCCGCCCCATAGCCGGCGCGGCAATCCTGCGCGGGACGAAACAGAGCCCCGCGCCGCCGCTCCAGCATGCCGGCCGGCCGCGCCGCGCGGGCGTCCACCAGCACCGGGTTCAGCGGATGCGGCGTCCACGGCCCGCGCCAGTGGTCCGCCATGAACAGGCTCAGCGCGTCCCAGCTCGTCTGCCCGCCGGCCGTGTCGGCAGCGAACATCCAGAACCGGCCGTCATGCTCGGCCAGCGTCACGTCCGACAGCTCCACGCCCGTCAGGATGTCGGCTTCTTTCACCCAGCGATCCGGGAAGCGCTCGGCCCGGTAGAGCTCGACGCTGCGGTTCGCATAGGTCTCGGGGATCATCCAGACCTGGCCGTCGCGCTCGAACACGAACGGATAGGAGAGGTGGTAGGGCCGCTCCAGCACGATGCTGAGCGGGCCCGCCCGGCCCTCGGCGTCGAGCGTGAACACGCCGATCTTGCCGCGCGGGTCGGCGTAGTCGAACACCTCGCAGAACACGCAGAACTGGCCGCCCCGGCTGATCACGAAGGGATCTGCCACGTAGCGCCCCTCGCCCGGCTGCAGCCATATATACCCGGCCGCGGGCCAGGCCGGCCGATCGTAGAGGTCCTCGCCGGCGCCCGCCTTGCGCCAGCCGATCCGCCAATGCGCCGGATGCTCGGTTAGCGACCGGAGCTTGCGCTCGACCCCGCGCGCGAACTGCGACGCCCCGAATCCGAGCGCGCCTTTGTGACCCGGCGCAGGCGCGGCGGGAGCCGCCTCCGCGCCGCCCGAGGCCGAGACGGCGGATACGAGCAAAAGCGACAGGCGGTTCAGAACGGCTTCGAGGCTGGAGGACAACAGCGCCGGCTGGGGCAGGGCCGCCAGCCCGGTCGCCACGATGCGCCCGGTCGGAATGCGGCGCACCGAAAGCGTCGGCGATCGCTCCGCCAGCAACGCCGCATAGAGGGCCGGCCAGCCCGGCGCGCCGTCGAATTCGGGCCGCAGCGCCGGCCCTGCGTCAGCCCGGTCGCCCCCGGTCAGGTCCATGACGAGATCGACCGGAGCGTCGTCCCCAAGGTCCGACTGAAGCTCCGGCGCGGCGTCCAGCGCCGTGAGCGCGCGCCCGAAGACGCGCCGTTCGAACCAGACGAGCGCGGCGAGGTCGGCGGGCAGGCTGGCCGGCGCCGTCCCGTGCTGGACGACGACGCCATGCCCCGCCGAACGCAGCCGCTCGGCCAGCCCCAGATGCCATCGCAGGGCAGGGCCCGCCGGCAGGCGCAGCGCGATCTTCATTCACCCCTCTCCGGGACGCAGCGCGGAGCAATTCGCGTCATTTGATGAGAATTCGATACACGGGGCTCCGGCGCAATCGCGCACGGGCCCGCGCCGAACATTACAGCGTCCCAAGGTTAAGAAGTCGCGCTCGGTCGGGAGCACACGCAATACGGGCACAGAGGTTGCAAATCTCCGCAGTGCAACTGGAAACGTCCGATGTCCGAACGCCCCAACGCTGCTTTTCGCGACGCATCGTTCCGAAAGAAAACACAACCGGAAATCTATGTTCCGAGAGAGGACTCCCGGGTGATACCGCTCCGCCCCAGCGTGCGCCGCGTGGCCGGGACATCGCGCAGATCGATCGCCAAGCGATTGTTCGACATCGTCTTCGCCACGCTCGGGCTCATCCTGCTCACGCCGGCGCTGATCATGGTCGCCATCGCGATCAAGCTGGAGAGCCGCGGGCCGGTGTTTTTCCGGCAGACCCGGCACGGGCTCGACCACGCCACCTTCCGGATCTGGAAGTTCCGCACCATGACGTGCGTGGAGGACGAGGAAAACGTGCGCCAGGCCATCCGGCTCGACCCGCGCCTTACCCGCGTGGGGGCCGTGTTGAGGCGCGCCAGCGTCGACGAGTTGCCGCAGCTCTTCAACGTCATCATGGGCGAGATGTCGCTGGTCGGGCCTCGCCCCCACGCGGTTTCGCACAACCGGTACTACGAGGCGTTGATCCCCGGCTATGCGCGGCGCCACAGCGTCACGCCGGGCATCACCGGCCTGGCGCAGGTCAACGGTCATCGCGGCCCCACCGAAACGGTGGACAAGATGCGTCGCCGGGTCGAGCTCGACCTCGCCTATGTGGATGGGCGCTCGTTCTGGCTGGACCTCAAGATCCTCGCCCTCACGGCTTTTCCGGCCGCCTCCCGCAACGCGTTTTGAGCCGGCGCATGGCCCGTCCCCAACCCGTGTTGAACAGCGCCGGCGTCGCCGCGTCGGCGGGGGCCGATCCCTGGTCGCCGGCCGAGGATCGCCCGCTGCTGCGCGCTGTGCTGTCCTGGGGCATCGCGGCCGCGCTGCTGTCGCGCTTCGTGCTGTCGGAGAACCTTCTCAACGCGGCGATCAACTACTCGAACGACGGCGGGTCCGTTGTGGAGAAGATCCACGTCGGCACCTATCTGGGCGTCGCCCTGTTCGGCTTCGCGCTGCTGACGACCCGGATCGTGCTCTCGCCCGCCGAGGCCCGCGTGCTGCGCCAGATGGGCGCCCTGGTGGGGGTGGTGTTCGGCCTTACCGCCATCGTGGTGCTGTCGGGCAACAGCGTCTCTGCCGGCTTCCTGGTCGACACTTATGTCAGCGCCGCGTTGGCCGGCGCGCTGATGCTGCTGCTGACGCCGGCCTGGCGTCGCGGCGTCGGCGACGCGCTGCTGGCCTTCATGCTGCTGAGCTCGCTCGTGGTGCTCGCCGAAAAGGCCACCGGGCACCGGCTCCTGCCCTACCCGTATGAGGAAAACGGCTTCCGGCCGACCGGCCTCACCTCCCATCCGCTGGTCGTCGGCCTCTTCAACGCGGGATCGATCGCGTTCGTGATGCTGACCCGCTGGCCCGCCTGGGCGAAGGCCGCCGCGATGGCCCTGCTGGTGGTGGCGGCCTTCGCGGCGGGCGCGCGCACCGGGGCGCTGCTCTGCGCCGGCGTCGCCGTCGTGAGCGCGCTCACGGCGCCGATGCGCGATCCCAATCCCACGCGGCGCCTGCAGATCCGCGGCCTCACGCTGCTCGGCATGCTCGCGCTCGCGCCCGTGGCGCTGTTCGCCATGGCGCAGCTCGGCCTGCTCGAACGGTTCATCACGGACGGTTATGTGGACGACAGCGCCAATGCGCGCGTCGAGATCTACCGCTTGTTCTCCATGGTGACCTGGCGCGACATCCTGCTCGGCGCCGACCTGCTCTGGATCAAGAAGCTCGCTTTCGAGAAGCTCGGCTTCGAGTTCATCGAGAGCCCGGTGATCATGTTCGTGTTCCAGTTCGGCGCAGTCGGAGCGGCCGTGCTGTTCGGCACGATCCTGTGGACCTTCTGGCGTCTCGTGGCCGGCCAGAACTGGCGCGCCGCCATGGGCGTCGTCGCATTTCTGCTCTGCGCCCTCTCCAACAACACCCTCGCATCCAAGAACCAGGCAGTGCTCATGATGATCGTCTATCTGCTCGCCTACGGGCGCGAGGCAGGCCCTCCTGTGCGGCGCCCGTCATGAGCCATCTCACCCGACGCGGGCTCCTGGCCGCCGCCGCCGGCGTGGCGACGCTCGCGGCCGCATCGCCGCTTCGCGCTGCAGGCCCCGTTTTCCGCCGCGGCGCCAGCATCCACAACCTGCTGAACTGGGCCACCGTGGAGCCTGCGGACAAGACCCGCTTCGCGTGGCCGCCCTTCGCCGGGCCGGCGCACCAGACCCCGGACGCCATTCTGCGCAACCTCGTGCGCGCCGGCTTCGACTTCATCCGCCTGACGATCGATCCCGGTCCCTTTCTGCAGTTCGAGGGCGAGAAGCGCGACGCGCTCGACGGCATGCTGCTCACGCAGGTGCGGCGGCTGCTCGACGCCGGCTTCGGCGTGATTGTCGATTTCCATCCCGTCAGCCAGGTTCCCGCCTACGCGCCGGAGCTCATCACCGCGGCGCTGGGCTCGCCGCTCTTCACCGCCTATGCGGACATGCTGGCGCGCATCGCAGGCCGGCTCAGCGCGCTGGAAACGCCGCGCGTGGCGCTCGAACTCATGAACGAGCCGCAATATGGCTGGGACGCTGGCTCGACCGCGCGCTGGCAGGCCATGCTGGCGGAGCTGCACGCGCGCGCGAGACAAGCCGCACCGAAGTTGCCGATCGTGCTCTCGGGCGCGCGGGGAGGGGACAAGGACGGGCTGCTGGCGCTCGACACAGCGCCGTTTCGCGGCAGCGACGTCTGGTGGACCTTCCACTACTACGCCCCGCACGTGTTTACGCATCAGGGCGTGAAGGCCGACCAGGGCGACGCGCGCTTCTGGCGCTACATCTCCAGCCTGCCATATCCGGCCGCCGGCGCGGACCGCGCCGCCACGCTGGACCACATCGCCCGGCAGATCGCGGCCGAGCCGGGCCTCAGCGCCGCCCAGCGCGGCGCGGCCCTGCGCGGGGCCAAGGCGGCCGCGACGGCCTATCTCGACTCCGGCTTCGACCGCGCCGCGATCTGGCGCGACTTCCGCACCGTGTCGGACTGGGCGGCGCGCAGCGGCGTCGACCGCTCCCGCATCCTGCTCGGCGAGTTCGGCGTCACGCGCACCTATGGCCCCTACCGGGCGGCCGACGACGGCGCCCGCGAGCGCTGGCTCACGGACGTGCGCGTCGAGGCGGAGGCCAACGGCTTCGCGTGGGCGCTCTGGGCCGTCACCGGCTATGGCGGCATGGCGCTGGTGGAGACGGACGACGCCACCACGTTCGACGCCGTGCAATTGCGGGCGTTGGGATTGCGCGCCTAGGCGCGGGTCATCTCCAGGTAAAGAGCCCGCAACCGGTCGGCGAAGCGGCCGATCTCGTAGTGCTGCACAAAGGAGTCGCGCGCCGCGGCCTGCGCGCGGCCAAGGCGCTCGGGGCTGAGCAGCAGCTCGGCCAGGCGCGCCGCGATGTGCTGCGGCTCGAGCGCCACGATCGCGCCCGTGACGCCGTCGACCACGACGTCCGGGATCGCGCCGACATCCGAGGCGACCAGCGCCGCGCCCGCGCAGGCGCCTTCCAGCAAGGTTAGCGGCAGGCCCTCGACCCGCGACGGCAGCACCACGATGGCGGCTTCGCGCATCAGCGCGTGCACGGCGTCGCTGTCCACCCAGCCGGTGAAGGACACGCGCTCGGCGAGCCCGGCCTCCGTCGCCAGCGTGCGGAAGTGGTCCACGTCGCCGTTGCCGGCCATCACGCAGCGCCAGTGCGGCGTAATGGCGGCGAGCTTCCCGAGCGCGTCCACGAGGAGGTCGGCGCCTTTGCGCGAGCCGACTTCGCCGGCGAAGAGGATCAGCGGCGCGCCGTGGTGGGGCTTCGGCGGCGCAATGTCGGGCGCGAAATCCGGGATGCCGTTCGGGATCACGACGATGCGCTCCGGCGCCGCGCCCATCGCGCGCGAGAAGAACGGCGCGAAATAGCGGCCGAGCACGATGATGCGGTCCGCGTCGCGCGCCATCCAGCCCAGCATGCGAAACCACAGCGGCCGGGCCGCCTGGTCCTGCGGCGTCACCATGCCGTGGAAATGGATCACCACCCGCCGGCCCGCGAGCCCGGCCAGCATGGCCAGCACGGCCTTTCGGTAGACGCTGCCATGGGTGGAGTGGTTGAGGTGGACGATGTCGATGCCGCCGACCACCACGGTCCACAAAAAGGCCGCGACCCGGGCCGGGAAACCCAGCATCGAGCGCCAGCCTTCGGCAGGCCCGCGAGCGGCGAAATACAGCATCTCGACGCCCTGCGGGCCGCGAACGGCCTCGACCTGGCGCAGGTAGAAGTACAGCCGGTCGATGCCGCCCTGGCCCGCCAGGCCGGTCGGGGTGACCACGAGAACCCGCACGGGTCTCGCGGCATGCTCTGCTGACGTCATCGTCCTCGCCTTGCCTTGGCGCGGCGATTAGCACGCTGGTGCTTAAGGTTGGGTTGCCGTGCAACCATCACGACAACCTGAGGTAGGCATACGCTTTGCTGCGCTCGCGATGGGATCTCCATGCGGTCGCCCGCGCGCATCAGGTTGGCACGAAGCCGCCTCATCCTGGCGCAAACGGGCGGCCTGGAGGTCCGGACCTTGTCGATCCGGAGCCGTCGCGCATGAGCATCGTCACGCACCATCGCTGGGAGGCCGCCGCCGAGCGACCCGCGCAGGAGCCCGAGCGTTCGCGCGGCTGGGTCGCCGAAGCGATCACGATCGACATGCGGGGCGCCGGGCGAATGCTGCTCCGGCGGAAATGGCACCTGCTCGCGCCGCTGCTCCTCTGCCTGTTCGCGGCGGCGGCCGGCGCCGCGATGCTGAAGCCCCGCTTCGCCAGCACGGTGCAGCTGCTGGCCGACCCACGCGAGCTGCAGGTGGTGCGCCCCGACGCGACCCTGCGCGTGCAGGCGGCCGAGCTCACCTCCACGGACGCCGAAACGGCGCTCGGCGTGCTGCGCTCGTCGAGCATCCTCGGCAAGGTCGTGGCCCGCGAAAGCCTCGACCAGGATCCCGAATTCATCGGCCAGAAGCCGACCTCCGAACCCTATCTGACGGCGCTCACCACGCTGGAGAAGCGCGTCGCCGTGAAGCGCGCCGACAAGAGCTTCGTGGTCGAGGTGTCGGTCTGGACGCTCAGCGCCGACAAGTCCGCCCGCATCGCCAACGCGATCGCGGCCGTCTACCTGCAGGAGGAGGCCGCCGGCAAGGTCGAGGCCTCGCAGCGCGCCTCGCGCGCACTGGCGTCGCGCATCGGCGAACTGAGCATTCGTGTGCAGGACGCCGAGCGCCTGGTCGCCGAGTACCGCTCGCGCAACGATCTCATCGGCGCCAGCGGCAGCCTCGTGCCCGAGCAGCAGATCGCCGAGATCAGCAAGCAGCTCGTGTCGGCCCGCGCCCGCACGGCCGACGCCCGCGCCCGCTTCGACCAGGTGCAGCAGATCCGCCGCCAGCCGCTCGCCATGGGGGACGTGCCGGATGCGGCGGGCTCCGCCGTGGTGGCGCAACTCAAGGGGCGGTACGCCGACGCAACCCGCCAGCAGGCCGACATCGGCGCAAGGCTCGGCCCGCGCCACCCCGAGGCCGCCGCCATCGGCGCGCAGGTCGCGGACGTGCGCCGCCAGCTCGATGGCGAGCTCACCCGGCTGGCGCGCGCCGCCGAGGCCGATTTCGACCGCGCCCGGCAGGCCGAGGACAGCCTCTCGCGCACGCTCGACAAGCTCAAGACGGCCGCCAACGACAGCGGCGAGGCCATGGTGCGCATGCGCGAGCTGGAGCGCCAGGCCGAGGCGAGCCGCGCGATCTACGCCACCTTCCTGCAGCGCGCCAAGGAGATTTCCGAGCAGCAGGGCATCGACACCTCCAACTCCCGCGTGATCTCGCCCGCCATCGCTAGCCAGAGCCCGACCGGCCTGTCGCGCTCTCTCATTCTCGCCGGCGGCCTGTTCGGCGGCCTGATGCTGGGCGTCGGCGCCGCCCTCCTGCGCGAGCTCACGGACGGCACGCTGCACCGCAAGAGCGAATTCGCGACGGCGTCGCGCCTGCCCGTGCTGGGCGTGCTCGCGGCGGACGCCAAGGCGCGCCGTCGAGGCGCGCTGCGCACGCTCGTGATCGACGAGCCGGGCGGCGCGATGGCGGCGCTCGTCTACAGGCTGCTCGATCTGACGCGCGCGCCCCGCACGTCGCGGCTCGCCTCGCGCAGCATCCTGTTCCTGTCCGTGGAGCCGAACTTCCAGCGCACCCAACTCGCCTTCAACCTAGCGGCCGCAGCTGCGCGCGACGAAGGCCGCGTCCTGTTGGTCGACGCCGATGGCGAGGCCGGCTTCAGCCGCGACCTGGAGGCCATGCCCGAGCACGGCCTTGCGGACGTGATCGGCCGGCGCTGCACGCTCGACCGCGCCGTGGTGGTGGACGAGGAGACGGGGCTCGGCGTGCTCGCCGCCGCGCCGGGCCTTGGCCGGCCGTCGCCCGACCTCGTCGGGTCCGCCCTGATGGGACCTGCCCGCGGCTTCGACCGGCTCGTGCTCGACGCCGGCACGCCGGCCACGCACCCGGCGGCCCTGTCCTTCGCGACGGCGGCGGACGACATCATCCTGGTCGCCACCCCCGGCGTGACCCGGCGCGACGCCCTACAGGACACCCTCGAACTGCTGGACGCCGTGCGCGGCAAGATCCGCGGAATCGTCCTCGCCTGACCGCCTCCCCGGCGCGGCGCATCCCGGATTGTCCCAAGCCGGGACGCACAACCCTGGCGCCGGGATTGCGACCATAGGTTGCAACACCACACCCCCGCCCCGCCGCGGGACACGACGTCAGGAGATGCGAGCCATGGCCCCCTTCAACGCCCCCCAGCCGACCTTCGAAGCCCCGGACCGCAGCCCGGCCCAGAGCGCGACGAGCGTCGGCGCGAACGGGCGCCGGCCGATCGAGACCGTGTCGGTGGTGGGCCTCGGCTATGTCGGCCTGCCGACCGCCGCGCTGCTGGCCTCCCGCGGCCTCAAGGTGATCGGCGTGGATCTCAAGGCCGAGGCGGTGGCCCGCATCAACGAGGGCCGCGCGCATATCGCCGAGCCCGATCTCGACATGATCCTGAGCGCGGTGGTGCAGGCCGGGCGGCTCGAGGCCTGCTCGGCCCCCAAGCCCGCAGACGCCTTCCTGATTGCGGTGCCGACCCCGATCACCCGTGACAAGAAGGCCGACATGCGGGCCGTCGAGTCCGCCCTGGCGTCGGTCGCCCCCGTGCTGAAGCGCGGCGACCTGATCGTGATCGAGTCCACCTCGCCGGTGGGCACTACCGAGCGCGCCGCCGCGCAGCTGCGCCGCCTGCGCCCGGACCTCACCTTCCCGGATCACGCTCCCGAGCAGTCCGACATCCTTGTCGCATATTGCCCGGAGCGCATCCTGCCCGGCCAGACCCTGCGCGAGCTGGTCGACAACGCCCGCATCATCGGCGGGCTCGACCACGCCAGCGCGTTGCGGGCCCGCGAGGTCTACGCGCATTTCGCGATGGGGCAGATGATGCTGGCCACCAGCCGCGAGGCCGAGTGCGCCAAGCTCGCCGAGAACGCCTTCCGGGACGTCAACATCGCCTACGCCAACGAACTCTCGATCCTGTGCGAGGGTATGGGCGTGGACCCGTGGTCGGTGATCCGCATGGCGAACCTCCATCCCCGCGTCAACATCCTGTCGCCCGGCCCCGGCGTCGGCGGTCACTGCATCCCGATCGACCCGTGGTTCCTCCACCAGGCCATGCCGGAGGAGACGCCTCTGATCGCGGCCGCCCGTTCGGTGAACGACGGCAAGCCCCAGCGCGTCGCCAACCGCGTCCAGAAGCTCGCCAGGCGCTTCCGCGAGCCCGCCATCGCGGTGCTGGGCCTCGCCTACAAGCCGAATGTAGACGACCTTCGCGAAAGCCCGGCGGTCGAGATCGCCCGCATCCTGGCCGATCGCCACGTGGGGCGCCTGCTGGTGGCCGAGCCCAACATCTCCCGTCTGCCGGACGAGCTCGCCGGCCGTCCCGACGTCGCGCTGGTGGATTGCGCCGCCGCGGTTGCGGAGGCCGACCTCGTCGTCATCCTGGTGGCGCACAGCAAGTTCCGGATGATCGACCGGGCCGCGCTCGCCTCGCGCGTCGTGGTCGACACCGTCGGCCTGCTCCAGCCCGACGCCAACTGATCCGGCCGCGGCCCTCGGGCCGCCGCGCGCTCCCTCCAAATCAGGACGTCGTCGATGTGTGGATTTGCCGGTCTGGTTCAGCGCAATCCCTCGCCCGAGGTGAGCGAGCGGTTTTGCGCGCTGGCGCTGCAATCGCTCGCGCGCCGCGGACCCGACGACGCCCGCACGCTGCGGCGGGGCGCGGTCGATCTCGTGCACACCCGCCTGTCGATCATCGACGCCGAGGGCGGCCTGCAGCCGATGGAGGACGAGGCCGGGATCATCGTCTTCAACGGCGAGATCTATAATCACGAGGAGCTGCGCCAGCCCAACACCCTCTATGCGTCCCGTTCCGACACGGAAGTGCTGTTGAAGGGGCTGAACACGCAGGGACCCGATTTCCTGGACCGCGCCGACGGCATGTTCGCCTTCGCGTATCTCAACAAGGCCCAGGGCAAGCTCTACGTCGCGCGTGATCGCTACGGCATCAAGCCGGCTTATGTGCTGAAATCCGCCGAGGCCTTCGCGTTCGGCTCCACCCTGCAGGCCTTGATGCCGTTCTCGGACAAGCGCATCGATGGCCAGGCGCTGGTGGAGTACTACACCTCCCGCGCCGCCCATGCGCCGCGCACGATGTTCCAGGACATCCGCGAAATCCCGCCGGGCTGCATGGCGGTGTTCGACCTGCGCGCGTTCACGGTAGAGATGAAGCGCTGGGCGCAGGACCGGGACATCCCGGTGAGCCGCGCCTCCGAGGCCGACCTGCTCGCCGAGCTCGACGCCGTGCTGCACGCCTCCGTGAAGGCGCATCTCGTCTCCGACGTGCCGGTGGCTTCGCTCCTGTCGGGCGGCATCGACTCCGGCCTGATCACCGCCATCGCGGCCCAATACGCCCCCGATCTCCACTGCTTCTCGGCCGGCTTCCAGGACAAGCGCTTCGACGAGAGCCCCTACGCGCAGGCGGTGGCCCGCCGCTACGGGCTGCGGCACTCGGTGAAGTTCATGAACGAGGAGACCGTGTTCGGCCTGCTCGACTCCTGGCCCAGCGTGATGGACGACGCCAACGCCGAGCCCGCCTCGGTGCTGAAATACGTGGTCGCCCAGTTCGCGCGCGACAGCGGCTACAAGGTGGTGCTGGCCGGCGAAGGGGCCGACGAGTTCTTCGGCGGCTACAACCAGTATTGGCGCTTTCGCCTCGCCAAGCGCCTGAGCGTGCTCGGCGCGCATGTGCCGATGCTGGCCGGCTGGGCCGAGAAGGCCGCCGGCCCGCGCAGCCGCATCGCCCATTTTCTGCGCCAGGCCTCCGGCCGCCAGGGCTTCCCGGGCACGAGCATGCCGTTCGAGCCGCATCTCGTCGGCCAGATGTTCTCCGGCGTGAACACCGGCGAATACGGCGTCGACACGCTGCGGCAGGCCCTGTTCCTGGATCAGCGCCGGCGCCTGCCCGACGACATGCTCACGGCCGCCGACCGCGCCACCATGCACGCCTCCATCGAGGCGCGGGTGCCCTTCGTGACGCGCAGCGTCGGCGACTTCGCCGCCTCGCTGGGCGACGACATGCTGCTGCGCGGCGCGAAGCAGAAATACCTGCTGCGCCAGCTCGCGCTGCGCTACCTGCCGGCCGAGTGCGTCGAGCGCCGCAAAGTCGGCTTCGACATGCCGCTCGGCCGCTGGTTCCGCGGCCGCCTGCGCGACGTCGTCTACGACACGCTCGCCAACACCTGGCAGCGCGACTTCCTGCGCCCCGGCGCAATGGAGCGCATCGTCGACCTGCACATGAGCGGCAAGGCCGACTACGCCGACAAGATCTGGGCCTTCGTGGTCCTCGACCGCAACGTCCGCGCCCTGCGCGCCATCAGCTGAAGGGGAGCCAAGCCATGATCCGCGTTCGCCTGCTCGATACCCCCATGGACATCGCCACCATGGACGAAACCGTGGACCGCGCGCTGGTGGCGATGCGCTCCGGCCGCCGCTGCCAGCACGTGGCGATGAACGTCGCCAAGCTCGTGAATGCGCGCACCGACGCCGATCTCGCCCAGGACATCCGCGACAGCGACATCATCGGCCTCGACGGCATGGGCGTCGTGGTCGGCCTGAAGGCGATGGGGCATGACGTCCCCGAGCGCGTCACCGGCATCGACCTGTTCCTGCGCATGATGGACGAATGCGCCCGCCGGGGCTTCAAGCCGTTTCTGCTGGGCGCCAAGCCGGATGTGCTGGCCGAAACGCAGGTCGAACTGCAGCGGCGCTATCCGGGCCTCGTCTTCGCGGGCGCGCACCACGGCTACTTCAAGCCGGAGGAGGAAGAAGGCATCCGCGACCTCGTGCGCGACAGCGGCGCGCATTGCCTGTTCATCGCCATGCCGACGCCCCGCAAGGAGCGCTTCATGCGCCGCTGGCGCGACACGCTCGGAACCCCGTTCCTGATGGGCGTTGGCGGCAGCTTCGACGTGGTCGCCGGGCGGGTCTCCCGCGCGCCGGCGCTGATGCAGCGCTTCGGCCTGGAATGGCTGCACCGCATGCTGCAGGAGCCGCGCCGCATGCTCGGCCGCTACCTCAAGACCAACGCGGTGTTCGCCGTGCTGCTCGCTCGCGAGCTTGTGGCGCACAAGATCGGCGGCCTTTCGCCCGCCCGTCGCAAGCGCGCCGCCTGAGCAAGCATTCCCCCATGCGCAAGCCCGCCGATTATTTCTTCTACCTGGCCGCGACGCTCGCGCCGCGCCTTGCCATGTTCGTTCTGCTGATCGTGCTCACGCGCTGGATGCCGGTGGCCGAATACGGGCTGTTCGTGCTCGTCGTCACGGTGGGCGAGATCCTCGACACGGCGCTCACCAACTGGATCCGCATCTATTCGCTGCGCACCGAGGCGGGCCTCAACGGCCTGCGGCCGCTCAGGCTCGGACGGCTGCTGGTGCTCTCCGGCGGAGCGACCAGCATCGGCGTCGCGCTCTCGTGGCTGGTCGCCACGATGACGGAGCCGGAGCGCACCTTCGAGTTCTGGATCGCGCTGGTCGCCTACACGGTCGGGCTCGGGCTGGTGCGGTTCGCCATCGTGCTTTTGCAGATCGCCAAGCGCCACTCGCAGATCGCCATCGTGGAGGGCGTTCGCGCCGTCGCGATCCTGGCGGCGGTCGGCGTCACGGCCGACATGACGCACAGCTTCTTCGCCCCCTCGGTGGCCCTGTCGCTGGCCAGCGGCGTCGTGGCCGCAGCCAGCCTGGCGGCGTCGTTCCGCACGCTGGCGCGGCCGCGCTTTCCCACGGTGGGCTACCTCGCGGCCCTGCGCTTCGGCGCGCCGCTGATCGTCACCGCGCTGCTGACCTGGGTGATGACCTGGTTCGACCGCCTCGTGATCAACCATTTCGCCGGCGCGGCCGCGGTGGGCCTCTACGCCGCCGCCTATGCGATCGGCCGGCAGCCGATCGAGCTCTTCATCGCGCCGCTGAACTCCTACACCTTCCCGATGCTGGTGCGCCGCTATGCGGCCGAGGGTCCGGCCGGGGCAGGGCGATTCCAGGCCGGCATGCTGGTGACCACCTGCGTGCTGTGCGTCGGGGCCGCGGTCGCGATTGCGGTGCTGGATACGCAACTGGCCGGGCTGCTGCTGCCCGAGGCCTACCGCGAGCACGCCGTGGCGCTGCTGCCCTCCATCGTGTTCGGCGCGGTGATGATCTCGCTGAAGTTCTTCGTGTTCGACAACGCCTTCTACACGGCCAAGCGCAACGACCTTTACCTGATCTCGATGGCGATCCCGGCCGTGGTCGGGGCCGTGACATCGGTGGCGATGATCTCGCGCTGGGGCATCGACGGGGCGGGCCTGAGCTTCGTGGTCACGACCACGCTCTCGACCTTGTCGAGCTTTCTTCTGTCGCGCCGCGTGCTGCCGTTCCGGCTTCCGGTCGCCCGCATCGCGCTGGTGCTCACGGCCGCCGGGATCGCCGGCGGGGTGCTGATGGCCGTGGAGACCATGCTGGCGGCAGGCAGCCCCTTCGTCCAGCTCGCAGCCGGCGGAACCGTGTTCGGCGTCGTCTATGCGGCCTTCCTGATGGCCTTCGGCTTCTCGATCCGCTCCGTCCTGCTCACCCCCTGGGCCCAGGGCGGCGAAGAGCCCGAGGACGTCGCCGACCTGGGCGCGATCCGGCCGGCTGGCGGGAGAGCCTGATGGCTCCCGTCGTCCTGCACCTCATCTCGTCGCTGCGCGTCGGCGGCGCCGAGCGCATGCTGGTGTCGCTGCTGTCGGCCGCCCGACGTGACGCTGAGGCGCGCTACGTCGTCTGCATCATGAACGACGAGATCGACCCCGGCCTCATGGCCGAGCTGGAGGCGTGCGGCTTCCCCTGCTACCGCCTCGGACGCCCGGAGGGGCGGCTACATCCCCGCTACATGCTGGAGCTCGTGCGCATCGTCCGGCGTCACGGCGTCCAGGTCGTGCACACGCACAACGAAGGCAGCCGCAAATGGGCCATGCTGCTGCGGCTCGCCCGCCCGCGGCTCAAGGTGGTCTACACGCTGCACTGCCTCGGTTTGGCGGAGCGCTACGGCGCCATGGCGCGAAAGCTCTACCGCACCGGCGTGGACGCCACCGTGGCGATCTCCCGGGCGACGGCCCGCGAAGGCAGCGCGATCGGGGCGCGGCGCCTTGTCGAAATCCCGAACGGCGTTGAACTCGAACGGTTTCGCGGCGCCCGGCGCGAGCGCTTTGCAGATGGGCCGCTGCGCCTGCTTCAGGTCGGGCGCTTCAATCCCGAGAAGGGGCAGGACATCCTGATCCGCGCCCTTTCAATTTTGAAGAGCCGCGGCGTCGACGCCGCGTGCACGCTGGCGGGCGTCACGCTGGGCGCGCGGGATCCCTGGGTCGCCGAGTTGGAGGCGCTCGCGCAGGAGCTTGGCGTCGCCGACCGCGTCCAGTTCGTGTTCGGCCGCACCGATGTCGAAAACCTGCTTCGCGACGCCGACATCTGCGTGATGCCGTCGCGCTCGGAGGGCTTCGGCCTGGCGCTCGTGGAAGCCATGGCGGCCGGCGTCCCGGTCGTGGCCGCCCGTGTGGGAGGCCTCGCCGCCCTTGTGCAGGAAGGCGTGAACGGCCTCCTATTCGCCTCGGAAGACGCCGGCGGCCTGACGGACGCCCTCGCGCGGCTGGCCAACGACCCGATGCTGAGGCGCAGCCTCGCGATGGAAGGCGCCGCCTCGGCCGAGTGCTACGGCATCGACGCCACCTTGCGGGATCACGCCCGCCTCTACGCCGATCTCGCCGCCTGACCGGACGCCTGCGCGGCGCCCTCGTCCTCCAGGGCGGGACGAACATGCGAGCCGAAGCGGCGCCTCAGCGCGAAGAAGGGCTGCTCCACGAGCCTGTAGGACGCGAACGCAATCGCGAAGGCGAGCCCGATCCCGAGCCCATAGGCCAGCGCCAGCCGCCAGCCGCCGCCCGGCACGAGGCCGAGCGCGATCTCGTAGCCGGCGAAATGCCACAGATAGAGCGAGTAGCTGAGCTTGCCGGTGGCGACCAGCGGGGCGCTGTTCATGACGCGCTGAACAATCCCGCCGCTGCGCGCCGACACCACCGCCAGGATGATCGGGACCAGGGCGATCTCCTGCACGCTGTAGCGCAGCGTCTGGCGGAACCACGGGTCGCGGATCACGAAGGTGAGCGCCAGCACGGGGAGGGCCAGCATGGCGACGCGCGGATCGCGCAACAGCCCCGGCAGCCCCGCCGCCGGGCTGCGGTGAACGATCGCCGCGAGCGCGCCGGCCAGAATGCCCTCGATCCGGCACTCGGTCGCCATGCCGGTGTAGTCCACCGCGACCGCCGGCCAGACCGCCGACACGCCGATGCGCGCCGCCAGCGACACGGCGCAGAGCGCCAGCAGCGCGGGCGCGAGCCGTCGGCCGGCGGCCAGCACGGCAAGGAGCAGCAGCGGATAGAACGCGTAGAAATGCTCCTCCACGGCCAGCGACCATAAATGGCCGCCGATCCCGTCGAGCCGGTGCGGCGCGAAGATGTTCACGTAGTTGGCGAAATACAGCAGCGCGCTGGCGGCACCGAGCGGGTCCACGGGCTCGCCGGCCGCATAGCCGACGAGCGCCATCACGGCCACATAGGCGATCAGCGGCGGATAGAGCCGCAGCATGCGCCGGGCGTAGAACGACCCGATCGCGATCGTGCCAGTGCGGTCGACCTCGTCCAGCAGCAGCCGCGTGATCAGGTAGCCGCTGATCGCGAAGAACACCGTGACGCCGAACACGCCCGGCACCAGGCCTTGCAACCCCGCATGCGAGATCATCACGATCAGGATGCTGATCGCCCGCAGGCCGTCGAGGCCCGGTATCGTTGAGGGATTGCGCTGGTCCGCCATGAGCAGACAGGCTAGGCCGGGGGCGTTCACATTCCCTTCTCGGTGACCCGCAATCGCAACCCATGGTTGAGAAACCACAAAAGTCGACAGCGAAGCTCGCTTCGAACCCTGCCCGCCCTCGCGCGTTGACGCCGCGCCCACCCCATCCAGAGAGCCTGAAGCCATGACCCTGTCCGAGCCCGGCCCCTCACGCGCTCCCGCCGGCGGGCCGGACGCGGACGGCTTCGCGCTGTTCCTGGATTTCGACGGCACGCTGGTGGATCTCGCCCCCCGGCCGCAGGACGTTGTGGTCGCGGCGGGCCTCGGCCAGACGCTCGAACGGCTGCGCGATCGCTGCGGCGGCGCCCTCGCGCTTGTGAGCGGCCGGCCGATCGCCGTGCTGGACGAGTTCCTGGCTCCCCACGTCTTCGACGCCGCCGGCCTGCATGGCGTCGAGACCCGCCATGCCGGCAAGTTCCTCGCGGGCGCGGGCGCCGACGATCCCGTGCTGCGCGACGTAGCCGAGCGGCTCAGCGCCTTCGCCAAGCGTCACCCGGGATTGCTGCTGGAGGACAAGGGCCGCTCCGTCGCGCTCCACTGGCGTCTCGCGCCCGAGCTCGAGGACGAGGCCGTCGCCCAGGCGGGCGCCGCGATGGAGCGCCTCGGGCCGGGCTGGCGCATTCAGACCGGCAAGAGCGTGCTCGAAATCCTGCCCGCTTTCGCCAGCAAGGCCGGGGCCGTGCGGGCCTTTCTCGACATGGACCCGTTCCGTGGCCGCCGCCCGGTTTTCGTGGGCGACGACGTCACGGACGAGCACGGCTTCCAGGCCGTGCTCGAATTGGGCGGCCTCGCGATCCGGATCGGGGACGGCCCCACCATCGCGCCCTTCCGCCTGCCGAGCCCGACGGCGTTCCGCGAACGGCTCACCCGGTGGGCCGAGGGCGCGCCGATCGAGGTCTAGAGCCTCAACCGCGCGTCGGCCGCCCCTCGAGCGGATAGGCCGGATCGTTGTAGCCCGGGGTCGACGGGTGGCCGGCCGGCACCAGCCGGTCGATCAGCGCCTCGTCCTCGGGCGTGAAGCGGTAGTCCAGCGCCGCGAGGTAATCGGCCCATTGCTCCTCGGTGCGCGGTCCGCCGATCACGCCCGTGACGAAGCGGTTGTTCAGCACCCAGCCGATCGCCAGGTGGGACGCCGACGCCCCCTTGGCTTCCGCGTGCCGGCGCACCTCCTGGGCGATCTCCAGCGACTCCGGCCGCCATTCGGTCTGCATCATGCGGGCGTCCTGCCGCCCCGCGCGGGTCCCCTCGGGCGGCGGCCGGGCGGGATCGTATTTGCCCGTCAGCACGCCGCGCGCCAGCGGACTATAGGGCACCACGCCGAGGCCGAAATGGCCGCAGGCCGGCAGATGCTCCACCTCCGGCATGCGGTTCATGGCGTTGTAGTAGGGCTGGCTCACGACCGGGCGGTCGATGCCGAGCTCGTCCGCGATCCGGCAGATCTCCGCCACCCGCCAGCCGCGATGGTTCGACAGGCCGAAATAGCGGATCTTGCCCTGCCGCACGAGGTCGCCCAGCGCCCGCACGGTTTCCTCCAGAGGCGTGTCGTGGTCTTCCTTGTGCAGGTAGTAGACGTCGATCACGTCCGTCCCGAGCCGGCGCAGGCTGGCCTCCGCGGCTTCCATCACGTAGCGGCGCGACAGGCCGCGCCCGTTCGGGCCCTGGCCCATCGGATTGCCGACCTTGGTGGCCAGCACCCACCAGGAGCGCTCGTTCTTGATGGCGCGCCCGACGATCTCCTCGGAGCGGCCCTCCGCATACATGTCGGCCGTGTCGATGAAATTGACGCCGGCCTCGCGACCGCGCGCGACGATGCGGTTGGACGTCGCCTCGTCGGTCTGCGCGCCGAACATCATCGTGCCCAGACACAGGGGCGAAACCTTCAGGCCGCTGCGGCCCAGCGTGCGGTAGTCCATGGCGCGTCTCCTTGTTCCCGGCCGGATGGTCGGCCGACCCGCGTCCGTTTGCAATGCATGCGGCCGCGCCCGAGCCGCCCATTTGACGCAGGGCGGAACCGGTCCCGCGCGGCGGGATTGACCAGCACGACACGACAAGGATTGCGCGACACGGAGGCCGCCATGCCGCAACCCGCCATCGACATTCCCTCGCCGGGGCCGCCGCCCATTCCGGGCGTGATCCCCGGCCGCGATCCTGCTCCGGGCGGCAACATTCCGTCCGAGACCCCGCCCGCGCCCGACCCGGACGAACCCGCGCCGCCGAGCGGCCCGAACGATCCCTACCCGGCCGAGGAGACGCCCATTGGCGATCCCCGAGGTCCCGGCTCCGAGCCGGACTACTTGCCCGGCCAGCCGACCGATCCCGGAACACGTTTCTGAGTTCGCGAAGCTGGAACGGGTCGCCCCGGGTCCGCCGTCCTCCTCGGACCCGGGGCTCGCCCCGCCAGGCTATTCCTCTGCCAAGCGCCTCGCGCAGAGCGGCCCCTCGCGGGCTTTTCCAGCCTTGCCAACGGGCTCCATCCCCGTAACCTTCGCGCCGAAACAGCCCTGGCAAGGGCAGACGCGAGGGTGGTGACGCCGATGGCGCAGGAATTGAGGATCAAGGACGCCGATTTGCGCGCCGCCGTGCGCGCGCTGTTTGCGGCGGCGGGGTCGAGCGAGCGCGAGCAGCGCCTCGTCGCGGACCATCTGGTCGAGGCCAACCTGCGCGGCCATGACTCGCACGGCGTCGGCATGATCCCGGCCTACATCACGAATTTCTCCGCCGGCGAGATGAAACTCAACGCCGCCCCGACGGTGGCGGTCGACACCGGCTCGCTCCTGGTCTGCGACGGAGGCATGGGGCTCGGCCAGACCATCGCGCATGATTCCGTCGCGCTCGCGATCGACCGCGCCAGGCAAAACGGCAGCTGCATCCTCTCCCTGCGCAACAGCCATCATATCGGCCGCATCGGCCACTGGTCGGAGCAATGCGCAGCCGAGGGGCTGGTCTCGCTGCATTTCGTCAACGTCATCAGCGATCCCGCCGTGGCGCCGTTCGGCGGCCGCGCCGCCCGCATCGGCACCAACCCGATTTCGATCGGCATTCCGCGCCGCGGCCAGGAGCCGATCATCGTCGATTTCGCCACCAGCAAGCTCGCGGTCGGCAAAGTGCGGGTCGCCTACAACAAGGGCGTCGACGTCGCGCCCGGCGTGCTCCTGGACGGGGAGGGCGAGCCCACCACGAGCCCGGCCGCATTGTTCGAGGAGCCTCGCGGCACGCTGCTGCCCTTCGGCGATCACAAGGGCTGGGGCCTGGCGCTGGCCTGCGAGCTTCTGGCCGGCGCGCTCTCGGGCGGCGGCACGCAGCACCACCCCAAGCGCCGGCAGGCGATCGTCAACAACATGTTCTCGGTGGTGGTTTCGCCCGACGCCGTCGGCACGGCCGAAACCTTTTTTCCGCAGATCGACGCCTTCATCGAGTGGGCCCGCACGCCCCCGCCCGGGCGCGATCCCTCCGTGCTGATCGCTGGCGAACCCGAGCGCCGCACCCGCGCCGAACGCCAGCGCGACGGCGTGCCGGTGGACGTGACCACCTGGGAGCAGATCGGGCAGGCGGCGGACGCCGTCGGCCTGCCGCGCGAGGAGTTGCAGGCGCTCGCCGGCCTGGCCTGAGCGGCGCCTCCGGCCCGCGCCGGGGCTTGCGGGGCCGGTCCGGTGCGGCCATAAGGAGCCGCCGCGAGGGCCGCGGCCCAGCATGGACCCAGGAATGACACGCATGCAGGAGCGCTCGGGCGACGAGCTGCCCGAGCCCGGCCCGGTCGTCGCCGGCTCGCCGAGCGGCAGGCTTGGCGGCCCGAACGCGCCGCGGGGACGTTGGGCGTGGATCGGCGCCGGCGCGAGCGTGCTGCTGTTCGTGATCTCCGCCGTGGTGCTCTGGCGCATCCTCTCGGAGGTGAAGCTCGCCGACGTGCGCGCCGCCTTCGCGAGGACCGAGCTCGAGAACCTCGCTATCGCGCTCGCCTTCGTCACGCTGAGCTACACGCTGCTTACCGCCTATGACGCGCTGGCGCTGCGCCAGCTCAAGCTGCGTATCCCGTTCCGCACCACCGCGCTGGGCTCCTTCACCAGCTATGCCATCTCGTTCACGCTCGGCTTCCCGCTCGTGACCGCCGCCACGGTGCGCTACTGGATCTACGCGCCGCTCGGCGTGTCGCCCGGCAAGGTCGCGAGCCTGACCACCATCGCGGGCCTCACCTTCCTGCTCGGCATGGGTACGGTCGTAGGCTTCGGACTGATCTGGCAGGCGCCGGCCATTTCGGATATCAACCATCTGGCCGTGAACGCGAACCGCCTCATCGGCGCGGCCGTGCTGGCCGTGATCGCCGGCTACCTGTTCTGGGTCGGGGCCAAGCGGCGGGCCGTGCGGGTGCAGCGCTGGCGGCTGGAGCTGCCGAGCTTCCGCGTCTCGCTCGCCCAGATCGTGCTCGGCGCGGCGGAAGTCTGCTGCGCCAGCGCGGTGCTCTACGTGCTGCTGCCGCCCGGCTACGGTGTCGAGTTCCAGACGCTGGCTGCCATTTACGCCTTTGCGTGCATCCTCGGCATCGTCAGTCACGCTCCGGGCGGGCTTGGGGTGTTCGAGAGCACCATGCTGCTGGCCTTCTGGCGCCTGCCCTATGGCGGCATGATCGGCGCGCTGCTGCTGTTTCGGATCTGCTATTACCTCATACCCTTCGTTCTCGCACTGGCGCTGCTCGGCGCCATGGAGATCGTCCGCCGGGTGAAAGCCTTCCGGGCCGACGAGAGCGAGGATGAGGACGACGACGAGGTCGAGGTCGGATCGGGCTGAGGGGCGAGGGATGGACGACGTCGCGCAGGACCCACCGTCGCCGCCCGCGCGCGACGCGTTCGTGGCGTCCGTGCTGGAGGCGATCCCCGACCCCGTGATCTTGGTCGACCCCGTGCTCACGGTGGTGCTTTGCAACGCCGCCGCCCGGCGGACATGGCGCTTCGTCGCCCCCGGCAAGCCGCTGTCCTTCGCGCTGCGCGCCCCGGCCCTCATCAGCGCCGCCGAAGCCGCTGTGCGGGGCGAGGGGCCGATTTCCGACGAGTACGACGAACGCGTCCCCGTTCAACGCGTGTTCTCCTTCCAGGCCTCGGCCCTGCCGGGAGACGCCAGGGAGCCCGGCGAACCCGCCGCCCTGATCGCGTTTCGCGACCTGACGGAGGCGCGCCGGCTCGAAAAGATGCGCGTCGATTTCGTCGCCAACGCCAGCCACGAGCTGCGCACCCCTCTCGCCTCCCTGCTCGGCTTCGTCGAAACGCTGGAGGGCCCGGCCAAGAACGACGCCACGGCGCGCGAGCGCTTTCTCGCCATCATGCGCGCCCAGGCGCAGCGCATGTCGCGCCTGATCGACGACCTCCTGTCGTTGTCGCGCATCGAGATGAGCGAGCACCGCCACCCCGACGCGCCCGTGGACCTCGCCGCCGTGGCCCGCCAGGTGGTCGACACGCTGCGGCCGCTGGCCGAGGACAAGGGCGTCGAGATCCGCGTTCACGCGCCCGGCCCGGTGATCGTGCCGGGGGACCGGGACGAGCTGCTGCGCGTCGCCGACAACCTCGTCGAAAACGCCATCAAGTATGGCCAGGCCGGCAAGCTGGTCGAGATCACGATCGACAGCGTGCAGGATGGCGGCCGGCCGCACGGGCGCTTGTCGGTGCGCGACCATGGCCCCGGCATCGCGCCAGCCGACCTGCCGCGCCTCACCGAGCGCTTCTACCGCGCCGAAACGGGCGACAAGAGCGGCACCGGCCTCGGCCTCGCGCTGGTGAAGCACATTGCGACCCGCCACCGCGGCCGCCTCGCGGTGGAAAGCCGCCGCGGCGAGGGCTCCACCTTCCGCGTCACGATCCCGCAGTCGAATCCCTAGACGGCTCCGCCCGCAAGGGTTGCGGAGTGTAATATGAATGTCATGGACCGGTCATACACAGCAGGCTGTGAAGCATCCGGAGACCGCGTGATGGCGTCCGCCCCATTCATCCTGATCGTCGAGGACGAGGAGGCGCTGACGCTGTTGTTGCGCTACAATCTCGAGGCCGAGGGTTATCAGGTCGACGCCGTGGCGCGCGGCGACGAGGCCGACATCCGCATCCGCGAGCGAACCCCCGACCTGATCCTCCTTGACTGGATGCTGCCGGGCCTTTCCGGCATCGAGCTGTGCCGGCGGCTGCGCCAGCGCCCTGAGACGCAGCGCCTGCCCATCATCATGCTCACCGCGCGCGGCGAGGAGAGCGAGCGCGTTCGCGGCCTCGCGACCGGGGCGGACGATTACGTCGTAAAGCCGTTCTCGGTGCCCGAGCTGGTCGCCCGCGTCCGCGCCCTGCTGCGCCGGGCCTCCCCCGAGCGGGTCGCCAGCATGCTGGAATCCGGCGACATCGCGCTCGACCGCGAAACCCGCCGGGTGCGCCGCAGCGGCCGCGAGCTGCGCCTTGGGCCCACCGAGTTCCGGATGCTGGAATTCCTGATGGAGAAGCCCGGCCGCGTCTTCACGCGCTCGCAGCTGCTCGACGGCGTCTGGGGCCTCGACAGCGAGATCGACGAGCGCACCGTCGACGTCCACGTCGGGCGCCTGCGCAAGGCCATCAACCGCCCGCGCGAGAAGGACCCGATCCGCACCGTGCGCGGCTCGGGCTACTCCTTCGACGAGACCTTCGCGCGCCGCTAGGCTCTACTGCGCCGCGCAGCTCGCGATCAGCCGCCGGATGAAGCCGACGCCGCGCTCGATTTCGTCTAGCGTGATGTACTCGTCCGGCTGGTGCGCCTGGTTGATGGAGCCCGGCCCGCACACCACGGTGGGCAGCCCGTTGCGCTGGAAGTGCCCGGCCTCGGTGCCGTACGGCACCGTCATGGTCTGGTTGCGGCCCGCGAGCCGCAGCGCCAGCGTCTCGGCCGCGGAGCCCGGATCGGGTGCGAGCCCCGGAACCGCGACCTCCAGCAGCGTTTCCACCGAGCCCGGCCAACCCCACCGCGTCAGGCGCGGAACCACCACGCGCTGCGCGTAGTCGTCCAGCATGCGGGCGACCTCTTCCTCGTCGGTCCCCGGCACGCCGCGCACCTCCCACTGGAAGTGGCAGATCTTCGGCAGGATGTTGCGGGCCGTTCCGCCGTTCACGGTGCCGACATGCACCGACGAATAGGGCGGGTCGAAGCGCCCGGTCGGGTCGCCCTTCTCGCGGTACACGTCCGAGATCCGGTCCAGCTCCTGCAGCAGCCAGCCGGCCGCGAAGATCGCGTTGGAGCCAAGCTCGGGCTTGGCCGAATGCGCCTCGTAGCCGTGCACATAGGTGTTGAACGTCACCACGCTCTTGTGCGCGTCGGCCACCTGCAGCTCGGTCGGCTCGCCCACGATCACGGCCTGGGGCCGCGGCAGGTCCACGCCCATGCGCCGGATGGTGTCCACCACGCCAAGGCAGGTGAGCTCCTCGTCGTAGCTGAGCATGATGTGGATGGGCGTCTTCAGCGCCGCCGCCTGCATCTCGGGCACGAGCGACAACGCGATGGCCGCGAAGGCCTTCATGTCCACCGCGCCGCGCCCGTAGGCCTTGCCGTCCGCGACCCGCAACGTGAAGGGATCGCTGGTCCAGGTCTGGCCGGCGACCGGCACCACGTCGGTGTGGCCCGACAGCACGATCCCGCCGCGGTCCGTAGCGCCGATCGTGGCGAACAGGGCGGTCTTGTCGCCGGTCTCGTTGGGAACGCGCACCGACGCCACGCCGAGGTCGGCGAGGTAGCGCTCCACGAAGGCGATCAGCTCCAGGTTGGAGCGTGAGCTTTCGGTGTCGAACGAAACGAGGCGCTCCAGCAGGGCGAGCGGCGTCATCGCGGATTTTCTTGCGGCGGCCATCAGTGCATCACCCGGCGGCGATTGGGACTATCGAGCGAGAACGCCGGAATGCTCACGTCGAAGCTCGCTCCATCCTCCGTCTTCATGCCGTAGGATCCCGACATGATGCCCTCGGGCGTCTCCAGCGGGCAGCCACTCGTGTATTTGAATGTCTCGCCGGGCGCGAGCGTCGGCTGCTTGCCGATCACGCCCTCGCCGCGCACTTCCTTCACCGCCCCGGTGGCGTCGCGGATGTGCCAGCAGCGCGTCAGCAGGGTCACGGTCTCGGTTCCGAGATTTTCGACCTCGACCGTGTAAGACCAGAAGAACTGCTTCTTTTCAGGCGTCGACTGGTCCGCCATGTAGGCGGGCGTGACGGTGACCTGGATCTGGCGGGTAACGGCGCGATACATCGTCGCGTGAACTCCGGCGCGGGGGGGAGAAGCGCTCGCGTCCTAAAGCATTTCGACGCGAAGTGGAATCGGCTTCGCTCCGCCGGCGGGCCTCGGGAGCGTGGAGCAGCTATGTTGGACGGAATGGCGCGACGGCTGATCGACCCGCCCCTGGCGCTTATGGCGGGCCACTGCATTCGCCTCGGCCTCGGCGCGGACGCGATTACCGGGCTGGCGCTCTGCTTCGGGGTCGCGAGCGCTGCCGCGATCGCGGCGGGTGATTTCGGGCTCGGGCTGGTCCTTATGGCGTTGGGCCGGCTCGGCGACGGCCTCGACGGCGCGGTGGCGCGTCAGACCCGGCGCACGGATCTGGGCGGCTTCCTCGACATCGTCTCGGATTTCGTTTTCTACGGCGCCGTGCCGCTGGCCTTCGCGTTTGTCGCGCCCGACGCCAATGCGCTCGTGGCCGCCACGCTGCTGTTCAGCTTCTACGTGAACGGCGCGACCTTCCTGGCTTACGCGACGGTCGCCGGGCAGCGTGGGCTGCAGACGACGTCGCGCGGCCTGAAGTCCATCTACTTCACGGCCGGGCTGGCGGAGGGGGCCGAGACCATCGGGTTCTTCGCCCTGATGATGCTGTTCCCCCAGGCCTTCCCGACGCTGGCCGTGATCTTCTCGCTCATGTGCCTCGTCACGGCCGCCAGCCGCGTTCTGCTCGCCTGGCGGACGTTCCGATAATGGCGCCTAGCGCATTCCCCCGGCCCGGGCCGCTGCGCGGCGACGGTCCATGGAAGGCTGGTAGGCGACCTGCGAGTGGAAGTTGCAGTAGGGCGTGCCGGTCGGCGACTTGGCCCCGCAGAACCGGAAATCTTCGCTCGTCGGGTCGCCATGCGGCCAGCGGCACATGCTCTCGCGCAGCTCCATGATGGTGACGCGCTCGGACATGGGGATCACCACGTCCGTCATGGGCGTGGGCGCGAGCTCCATGATGGGCGCCGCCATCTGCATGGCCTTGGGGGCCACCGCCAGGTTGCCGCGCACCACGGGAGCCGAATGCGTGTGGCTCATCGGATGGCTCGGCGCGCGTGTCGGCGCCTTGCGGGGACGAGCCTGCTGGGGCGCCGGCGCCTTCGCGCGGCCCGAAAGGCCGAGCCTGTGGACCTTGCCGATCACCGCGTTGCGGGTGATCCCCCCGGCCAGCTCCGCCGCGATCTGGCTGGCGCTAAGCCCCTGGTTCCACAATTTTTTAAGGAGTTCGACCCGTTCATCGGTCCAGGACATCGGCCTCGGTCTCCGTATCTGAATGTTGCCTCTGTGGACTTCGCCGCCGGCTCTTGAGGCCGATCTGTCGCGTCGTCCGCCTGTTCATTCGCCAGCCGAATCCTCCCGCGTTCGCCGCTCCGCAACGGCGGAGCACGGGACTCAACTTCGACCCAACTACGTGGTTTGCCGCACCACATGTCGTATCCGACAAGTGGAAACCTACGATATCGCGTGACTCTGCCGCAAGAGTCCGGCGCGTATCGGCCGGCGGCGAGGCGCGTTTTCAACAAGGATCGTGGCAGGAAAGAGTCGGTCGCGGGGTTGACCTGCGCGGCGCGTTGCGCATCGGCGCCAAAACCTTCGAAGATCTAGGCTGCGGCTCGTTTCATTGACAGAAAACGCGGCCGTCCTCATAGTTCGGCCGCGCCGCCCCGGTCGGGCGGCGCTTCCTATTTCTAAGGTTCAATCGAGGAAAGATCGTTCGCCATGGCCGAAGAGAGCCTTCATCCGTCGCCGCTGCTTCCGAACTTCGCGCGCGCGGACCTCTCCTTCGAGCGAGGAGAAG
Organism: Alsobacter sp. P4_H11; assembly: GCF_056400925.1. Classification (NCBI taxonomy): domain Bacteria; kingdom Pseudomonadati; phylum Pseudomonadota; class Alphaproteobacteria; order Hyphomicrobiales; family Alsobacteraceae; genus Alsobacter; species Alsobacter sp. P4_H11. The sequence continues at coordinate 338,743 of NZ_JBFUKI010000003.1, read as the reverse complement.
GCCCCTGGCTCTTCACGGACCGAGGCGAGCGTTACCTGGACTTCGGCGCCGGCATCGCCGTGAACGCGCTCGGGCACGCCCATCCGCACCTCGTGAAGGCGCTGGCCGACCAGGCCCAGAAGGTCTGGCACGTCTCTAACCTCTACCGCATCCCGGAAGGCGAGAAGCTCGCCCAGCGGCTCGTGGACGCGACCTTCGCGGACACGGCCTTCTTCTGCAATTCGGGCGCTGAGGCCAACGAGGCCGCCATCAAGATGGCGCGCAAGTACCACGCCGTGAACGGCCAGCCCGAGCGCTTCCGCATCATCACGGTGGAAGGCGCCTTCCACGGCCGCACGCTCGCGACGCTGGCGGCCGGCGGGCAGCAGAAGTACCTGGAAGGCTTCGGCCCCAAGGCCGAAGGCTTCGACCAGGTGCCCTATGGCGACCACGAGGCGCTCAAGGCCGCCATCACGCCCGAGACGGCCGCCATCATGGTGGAGCCGATCCAGGGCGAGGGCGGCGTGCGCTCCATCCCGCCGCAATGCCTGCGCGGCCTGCGCCAGCTCTGCGATGAACACGGCATGCTGCTGATCTTCGATGAGATCCAGACCGGCGTCGGGCGTTCGGGCAAGTTCTTCGCGCATGAGCGCGCCGGCGTGACGCCCGACATCATGACGGTCGCCAAGGGCATCGGCGGCGGCTTCCCGCTCGGCGTCTGCCTCGCCACCCGCGAGGCCGGCAAGGGCATGACGGCGGGCACGCACGGCACCACCTTCGGCGGCAATCCGCTCGCGATGGCGGTCGGCAACGCGGTGCTGGACGTCGTGCTCGAGGAGGGCTTCCTCCAGCGCGTCGAGCGCATCAGCCTCGTGCTGAAGCAGCGCCTCGCCGAGCTGAAGGATCGCCACCCCTCGGTGATCTCCGAGATCCGCGGCGAGGGCCTCCTGCTGGGCGTCCGCACGGTCGTGCCGAACACCGCGTTCGCGGCGGCCGCGCGCGAGGAGCACCTGCTGCTCGTGCCCGCCGGCGACAACGTCGTGCGCCTTTTGCCGCCCCTTACCATCACGGAGGCCGAGGTCGCGGAGGCGTTCGATCGTCTGGACCGCGCCTGCGTGCGGATTGAGGCCGGGCAGAAGACGGGAGCGGCCGCATGAGCGCGCCGGTCCGTCACTTTCTGGATCTCACGGCCCTGCCGGGCGATGAGCTCAGAACCATCATCGACGCGTCCGCCGCCATGAAGCGGGCGCGCCGCAAGGGCGAGCACGCCGCCCGGCGTCCGCTCGCCGGCAAGACGCTGGCGATGATCTTCGACAAGCCCTCGACGCGCACCCGGGTGTCGTTCGATGTCGGCATGCGCGAGCTCGGCGGCGAGACCATCATGCTCACCGGCGCGGAGATGCAGCTCGGCCGCGGCGAAACCATCGCCGACACGGCGCGCGTGCTGTCGCGCTACGTCGACGCGATCGTGATCCGCATGCTCGACGCCAAGGCGGTGGCGGAGCTGGCCGAATACGCCACCGTGCCGGTGATCAACGGGCTGACGAAGCTGTCGCATCCCTGCCAGGTCATGGCCGACGTCATGACCTACGAGGAGCACCGCGGGCCCATCAAGGGCAAGACGGTGGCCTGGGTGGGCGACGCCAACAACGTGCTCGCCTCCTGGGTGCACGCCGCGGCGCGCTTCGACTTCCGCCTCAACATCGCCGCGCCCGAGCAGCTCGCTCCCTCGGCCGACCTGCTGGCCTGGGCCCGGCGGGAAGGGGCCCGCGTGGCCGCCATGGAGGATCCGCAGGACGCCGTCACGGACGCCGATTGCGTCGTGACGGACTGCTGGGTGTCGATGGGCGACGAGGACGCGGGTAGACGCCACAACATGCTCGCCCCATATCAGGTGAACTCCAAACTCATGAAGCTCGCCGACGACAAGGCGATCTTCATGCACTGCCTGCCCGCCCACCGCGGCGAGGAGGTGACGGACGAGGTCATGGACGGACCTCAATCCGTGGTGTTCGACGAAGCCGAGAACCGGCTGCACGCCCAAAAGGGCGTGCTGGCCTGGTGCCTCGGGGCATTGGATCGATGACTGACACGCACCCAGAGCTCGACGACCTCGTACTGCCCTTTTCGGTAGAACCTCTCGAAGCCCGCGGCCGCATCACGCGGCTCGGGCCGATGGTGGACCGGATCCTGGAGCGCCACGCCTACCCGCCGCAGGTGGCGCGGCTGGTCGGCGAGATGGTGGTGCTGGCTGTGCTGCTCGGCACCTCGCTGAAATTCGAGGGCCGCTTCCAGCTGCAGACGCGCACCGACGGCGCGGTCGACATGCTGGTGGTGGACTTCGAGGCGCCCGACCGCGTGCGCGCCTATGCGCGCTTCGACGCCGAGCGCCTCGGCGCGCTGCCCGCCGACGCCAATCCGGCGACGCTGCTCGGCCGCGGCCACCTCGCGCTTACCATCGACCAGGGCTCCGACATGTCGCGCTACCAGGGCATCGTCGCCCTGGAGGGCCAGTCCATCGAGGACGCCGCGCACCAGTATTTCCTCCAGTCCGAGCAGATCCCGACCCGCATCCGCATCGCGGTGGGCGAGACGCTGGCGGGCGGGCGCCATGCCTGGCGCGCCGGCGGCGTGATGGTGCAGTTCCTGCCGTCCTCGCCCGAGCGCCAGCGCCAGGCCGACCTGCCGCCCGGCGATGCGCCCGAGGGCGCGACTGCGCATGTGGTGGACGAAGACGACGCCTGGGTGGAAGCCCGCTCGCTGGTCGAGACCGTGGAGGACCACGAGTTGCTCGACCCCACGCTCACCAGCGAGACGCTGCTCTACCGGCTTTTCCACGAGCGTGGCGTGCGCGTGTTCGAGGCCCAGACCGTGATCGAGCGCTGCCGCTGCTCGCGCGAGCGCATCGTCGGCATGCTGCGCCAGTTCTCGCCGGAGGAGCGCCGCTCCATGGTGGGCGACGACGGCCGCATCGGCATCACGTGCGAGTTCTGCTCCACGCACTACCAAGTTGAGCCGGCCGAGGTCGGCGTCGAGGACTGAGCGGCTTCGAGCCGAATTGAGCGATCACAAGCCGGAGAGCCGCGCCCGCCGCGCGTTCACCGGCGCGTGAGGCGGCCGTGGCGGAAGCCAGCTGCGAAATCCAGCGGGCGAAGCTGAAGCGTAAGCGCGGCAAGCACTTCGCTGGTTTAATGACGCCCAGCGCTGTTCACACCGCCTCCTCCGGCGCCCGGCGCCGTCGCGTCATCACCCATCCTGCTCCGGTTTTCGTGATCCCGCCGCCTCTGGCCGAAGCCGGGCGGGCGTGTCTTCGTGATCGTGCGACGGCGACAACAGCCGCTCGGCCCATCTCGGGGAGGCGCACATGACCATGGACACCACGCTGCGGCCGGCGCTTCCGGCCATTCCGAGCCGGCGCGCGATCGCGTGGCTTCTGATCGGCGGGTTCCTCGGCCTCATGGCCTGGGAAATCTGGGCGCGGTTCATCACGCCGCTGATCCTGGGCGGGCCGCTGGAGCCGGCCGAATTGGTGATCTCGCTCGTGCGCCGCTGGACCGGCTACGAGCTGGCGCGCTTCCCGGCCGAGGTCGCCCACTACACCATCGGCATCGTCGGCTACCCGGTGCTCTACTACATCGTGTCGCGCAGCCTGAAGAACTGGGCGCTGGTGCTCGATATCGGCGTCTGGGCGCTGTTCACGCTCTACATCGCCGGCGTCGCGTTTACGGGCGGGCTCATGGGCGGGCTGGTGCTGTTCTGGCTCTTCGTCACCGCTCTCACGGCCACGCGCTTCATCAACCCGAACAGCCTCCTTGCGGATTGCCTGAGCTGGGGCTCGTTCACCTGGTTCAACGCGCTCGGCATCATGGCGCCGCTGGCGGGTCTCCCGTTCCTGCTGCTGGAATGGGGCGGCGGGCTCTCGTTCATGAGCTACGCCGGCCACATCATCTTCGGCTTCGTGGCCTCCCTGGTGTTCGAGATGAAAGCCGGGCGCCACGCCTGAGCGGCGGGGCCGCCCTCGGGGCGGCCTCGTTCAGGGCTTCAGGGCCGCGCCGTTCGGGCGGGCCGGCAGGCTCTCCATCCAGCGGAACGCATCCGCGACCCAGCCCGCCTCGATCTCGTGCTCGCCGGCGTGGAGGCACAGCATCAGCTCCCTCCCGCTGGAGCAGTGGCTCGCCGACCATGTGCGGCAGGCGAGGGCGCCCTGCTGCGCCTCCTGGTCCGGCTCGGCCGCGCAGCCGTCGATGCTGCGCCACAGCGCCATGCCGCGCAGCACGTCGCCCTGCTGCAGCGCGCCGCCGCGCAGCACGCGGCCGGCCATCGGCACCGTGCGATCGGCCAGCCCGTGCACATGCCGCAGCGACACCGGCCCGCCCGGGCAGTTCTCCGGCTCCGGCATCCAGAACGCGCCCGCGACGGGCGCGAACGCCGTGAAGCGGCCGGGCGTCTGGCAGGCGAGGTTCCACACCATGGAGCCGCCGACCGAGAAGCCGGTGGCCAACACTCGCCCGTGGTCCACGGGCCAGCGGCGCTCGACGTCGTCCAGCACGCGGCCGACGAACGCGATGTCGTCGCGGCCCGGAAACGCCTTGGACTGAAACGACCAGGACAGCGCCGTCCCGTTCTCGGCGCGCCCTTGCGGCGCCACCAGGATGGCCCCGACCCCCGCGACCGCATCGGCGAGCGCGGCGTCCGCCATCACGCCTTCGGCGGAGCCCGAATAGCCGTGAAAGAACATCACGACAGGAAGCGGCGCGCGCCCGTCCCACCGCGGCGGAACGCGGGCGTAGTACACGCCGTCGCTCACCGCGCACGGGCTCCGGGCGTCGCACGCCAGGGCGCCCGAGGCGCAAGACGCCAGCATGGCCGCCAGTACGCATAGGGATCCGCGCATGGGCGCTCCTCCTGATCGGCCGGCAGCCTAGCACCAAGACGGCGGCCGTCATTGGGCTCACGGCCGCATCACGTGAACGTGTCGGCCGCTCACGGGGTTGTTCGTGGCGTCGGTCACCGGCGCGAGGTCCCCTGCGAGCAAGGTTCTCGTGAGAGCGAGTTCCTCGGAACCGTGCCCCCGGAGATCTGTCGCATGATCGTTGACGCTTACGGGGGCCGGCACTCCACCGGCAGTTCGGCCGCCGTCAAGGCTTTCGAGCAAGCCATCGCGAGCGTCGCCAGCCATCGGCCCGGCGCGGCCGAGGCGCTGGACGCAGCTTTGGCGGCCGATCCGGATCTCATCGCCGCGCATGCGCTGCGAGGCTTCGCGGCCGTGATCCTGGCTCGGGCCGAATGCCTGCCGGGCGCCGCCGCAGCCCACGCTGCCGCGTCGGACGCGTTGTGCCGGCGCAGCGCCCCGACGCCGTCCGAGATCGTGCTGGTTCGCGCATTGGCGGACGCGCGGGCAGGCCGCCTGTTGGCGGCGGCCGACCGGCTCGACCTCCATCTCGAAGATTGCCCCGCGGATTTCCTGCCGCTGAAGCTGTCGCATTCGCTGCGCTTCATGTCCGGCGACCTGCCCGGCATGCTCGCGCTGACCTCCCACGTGCTGCCGGCCTGGACGGACGAGCGTCCCGGCGCAGGCTTCGTGCTCGGCTGCCACGCCTTCGGGCTGGAGGAAGCCGGCGCGCTCGGGCCGGCGGAGCTGTGCGGCAGGCGGGCCGTCGCGCTGGAGCCGGGCGACGCCTGGGGGCTGCATGCGGTGTCGCATGTCCACGAAACGCAGGGCCGGACCCGGGAAGGGGTCGCGTGGCTGGAAAGCTCGCGCCCGCGCTGGTCGGCTTGCAACAATTTCCGCTTCCACATGTCCTGGCACCTTGCGCTCTTCGAGCTCGAGGAGGGGCGCGTCGAGCGGGTGCTCGGCCTCTATGACGACGAGGTGCGGCCGACCCAGACCGACGATTTCCGCGACGTCGCAAACGCCGCCTCGCTGTTGTGGCGGCTCGCCCAGGAGGGCGTGGACGTGGGCCAACGCTGGGCGGAACTCGCCGACGTGTCCCGGCGCCGCACGCGCGACGTGACGCTCGTATTCGCCTCCCTGCACCACCTGATGACGCTGGTCGGCGCCGGCCAGCACGGCGAAGCCTTGGCGTTGGCGAACACCATCGCAGCCCCCGCCGACTGCGGCGATGACCAGGCATCCGTCGCCGTCCGCGTCGGGCGCGATCTCGCCCAAGTCATCCTCGATCTCGGCGACGCCGGCACGATCGCCCGGGCGGCGGCCGCGTTGCCGCTGCTCGGCGGCAGCCACGCCCAGCGCGACGTCTTCCTGCGCACGCTGGCGCTGGCGGCCGCCGACCGCGGCGAGCGCGACGCCATGGCGGTCGTGATGGGCTGCCGGGCCGCCTTGCGCCGGGAGGATCGGTTCTGCCAACTGGCGCATCAGCGCTTGGCGCGGGCCGAAGCCGCCCGCAAGCGCGTCGCCTGAGCGCAAGGTCGACCTCATGAACCGCATCGCAGACCGCATCGCCGCCACGCTCCACGCCGCCGGCGTCCGCCACGCCTTCGGGATGCCGGGCGGCGAGGTCGTGACCCTACTGGACGCGCTGGAGCGCGCAGGTATCCGCTTCGTGCTGGCCCGCAACGAAACCGCAGCCGCCATGATGGCCGCCGGCGCCAGCGTGGTCGGCGGCGCACCGGGCCTGCTGGTGACCACGCTCGGCCCCGGCCTCGCCAACGCGGTGAACGGTGTCGCGGACGCCGCGCAGGAGCGCACGCCGCTGCTGGTGATCTCCGGCGTGGTGGAGCGCGCGATCCGCGCCCGCTACACCCACCAAGTCGTCGACCACGCCGCCATGCTGCGGCCCCTCGTGAAGGCGTCGTTCGAGATCGAGCCCGAAACCGCCGAGGCCACGATCGCGCGCGCGCTGCGGCTCGCCGCCACGCCGCCTTTCGGGCCCGTGCATCTCGACCTGTCGCCCACCACGGCCGCGCTTCCGGCCCAGGGCGCGCCCGCGGCCCACAACGGGGCTTCCCAGTTGTTGGCGCCCGATCCGGCCGACCCGGCAGTCGCGGCCGTGCGGGATCGCCTCGCCCGGGCCGAGCGCCCGCTGCTGATCGCCGGCTTCGACGCCGCCCGGGGCGGGGCGGCCGCCGCCATTCGCAAGCTGGCGGATACGCGGCGCATCCCGGTGATCACCACCTACAAGGCCAAGGGCGTCCTCGACGAGAACCACCCCTGCAGCCTCGGCGGGGCCGGGCTGTCGCCCCTTGCCGACACGATGCTGCTGGGCATGGTCCGCGACGCCGACCTCGTGCTGCTCGCCGGCTACGACCCGATCGAGATGCGCCCCGGCTGGCTTGGCGTCCCGCCCCATCCGGAGCGCGTGGTCGAACTCGGCTGGCCGGTCGATCACGCCATGCACGAGGCCGGGCTGCGCCTGTGCGGCGACCCCGCCCAGCTGCTCGCCGCCGTCGCGCAAGGTTGCGCCCCCGGCGAGAGCTGGCCCGGCCGCGCCGTGGCGGACGCCCGGGCGGCTCTGGCCCACGCTTTTGCATCCCCGGCGCACTGGGGCCCGCACGCCGTGTTCGAGACGCTCGCCGAAACGGCGGGCGACGCCACCGTCACGGTGGACAGCGGCGCCCATCGCATTCTCCTGAGCCAGATGTGGCGCGCCTCCCGGCCCCTCTCGCTGCTGCAGTCGGCCGGCTGGTGCACCATGGGCAGCGCCATTCCGCTGGCGATCGGCGCGGCCCTGGCCGAGCCCTCCCGCCGCGCCGTCGCGGTGCTGGGCGACGGCGGGCTGGAGATGACGCTCGGGGAACTCGGGACCATCAGGGATCAGGCCTTGCCGATCACCATCCTGGTTCTGCAGGACGAGAGCCTCGGCCTCATCGAGCTGAAGCAGGCGGCGGCCGGCCTCGCCCGCACGGGGGTCACACTGGGGCGCACCGACTACGCCGCCGTCGCGCGAGCCTTCGGAGGGCTTGGCGTCGAATGCCGCGACCGCGCCTCAGTGCGGTCGGCTCTCGCGGAGGCGGCCGGCCGTCCGGCGTTCACGCTGATCACATGCCCGATCGACGCGAGGGCCTATGTCGACCGTATCTGACGCGCCCGCCTCGCCGCGGACGCGCGATCCGCGCCTCGATTTCTTTCGCGGCATGGGCATGTGCATCATCCTGATCGCCCATATTCCGTGGAATCCCTGGACCAACTGGATCCCGGCCCGCTTCGGCTTCAGCGACGCCGCCGACATGTTCGTGTTCTGCTCCGGCATGGCGTCCGCCATCGCGTTCGGGCGCGTGTTCGCGCAGCATGGCTGGCTGATCGGGACGTTCCGGATCCTGCACCGGCTCTGGCAGGTCTACTGGGTCCACATCTGCGCCTTCGTGACCGTGCTGACGCTCGCGATCGCGCTCGATCATGGGCTGAACGTCGACCACTACGTCCGCGAGGAGCTGAAGCTGCAGCCGGTGCTGGACGACCCGCGCACCTATCTGGTGAACCTGCTGACGCTGCGCTTCGTCCCGAACTATTTTGACATCCTGCCGATGTACCTCGTGGTGCTCGCGATGACGCCCGTCGCGATGGCGCTCGCCCTCGTGAGCCCCGCTCTGGTCGGCGTCGCCTCCTTGGGCCTCTGGCTCGGCGCGCAGGCCGGAGTGCTGGAGCTCACCGCCGACGCGTCCACCGGCCGGCCGTGGTTCTTCAACCCGTTCGCGTGGCAACTCCTGTTCTTCACCGGCTTCGCCTTCGCGCGCGGCTGGCTGCCGGCCCCGCCGCGCGACAGGCGGCTGGCGCTTGCCGCAGTCGCGCTCGTGTTGGTCGGGATCCCGCTCGGGTGCCAGAACGAGTTCCAGTGCTATGCGGGCTTCGGCGCTTTCCCGGCGCTCGGGGAGGCCCATGAGGCTCTGGGCCCCCTGATCGCGAAGACCAACCTCGGTCCGCTGCGCTACCTGCATTTCGTCGCCACCGCCTATCTGGCCTTTCTGGCCGTAGGGGAGGGCGGGCGCCGCCTTTCCGGTCGCGTGCCGGACGTGCTCCGGATGATCGGCAAGCAGACGCTGGCGGTCTTCCTCACCGGGCTGGTGATCGCGCAGGGGCTCGGCGCCATCCTGGACGTCGTCGGGCGAAGCCCGATCTCCGCGCTGCTGGTGAACCTCGCCGGCCAAGTGATCCTGCTGATTGCGGCCCTGATCGTCACCGCGGTGAAAAGCCCGCCCTGGCGCAAGCCGCCCGTCCCGGATCGTCGAACCTCGGCGCATGCGGCCGCCCGGCCGGCGCAGGGCGCCCAGGTTACCCAGACGGCGGCGCCCGGTTAAACTGCTGTCGTCTGAAGATTGTTGACAATCGACAGCGACCGGGCATGATGCGCCCATGTCCGCGCATGAAGCCATCGCGTTCCTGAAGAGCCGGTCCCTGGGCGTTCTGATCGAGCCCGAGATCGAGCGGATGATCATGTCCGGCGAGATCAAGCCGGGCGACCGCATCAACGAGAACGCGCTGGCGCTGCGCTTCGGCACGAGCCGCGGGCCGATCCGTGAGGCGCTGCGCTCCATGGAGGCCGGCGGCCTGGTGGCGCTTGTGCCCAACCGCGGCGTCTATGTTCGCAGCCTCGATCTCGCCACCGCCTGCGCGATCTACGAGGTCCGCGCCGCCCTGTTCGGCATGGCGGGACGCTGCGCGGCCGAGCGCGCCGGCGAGGATGAGATCGGCAAGCTCGACGCGCTCGTGGCCGAGATGGACCGCGCCGTCGAGGCGGGGGACTTCGAGACCTACTACCCGCTGAATCTCGCCTTTCACCAGGCCATCCTGGCGGCGTCCGGCAATCATCTGCTGGCGGCGCAATACGCCAGCCTGATCAAGCAGCTCCACCTATACCGGGCGCGCAGCCTCGTGCAGGGCGGCGGCTTGCACGTGTCCAACCAGGAGCACCGCGCCATGGTGGACGCCATCGCGGCGCGCGATCCCGAAGCCGCCTACCGCACCCATTTCGACCACGTGATGCGCTCGCTGGACCGGCTTCGCGCCGCGCCGGCGGCGCACGCCGCAACATAAGGCCAAGCCATGACGTCGCGCCCCATGACCGCGGAAGCGATCCGCTTTATCGAGACGGTCCGATACGAGGACCTGCCCGAGGAAGCGCTGCGCATCGGCCGCCGCTGCATGGTCGACACGCTCGGCCTCTATCTGGCCGGCGGCCTGGAAGGCTCCGTCAAGATGCTGGCGGCGGACGCCATCGAGAATGGCGGGCGGCCGGACGCCTACGTGATCGCGGGCGGAAACGCGAAGGCCCCGGCGGCCTTGGCGGCCCGTGTGCTGGGCACGGCCGGCCATGCGCATGACTGGGACGACACGCAGGTGTCGCACGACCCGCGCCACGTTTACGGGCTGCTCACGCACCCCTCGGTGCCGCCGCTCACCGCCGCGCTCGTGATGGCGCAGCGCCTCGGCGGCGTCGACGGCAAGCGGTTCATGCTCGCGTTCCAGGCGGGCTTCGAGGTCGAGTGCAAGATTTCGGAGTGGATGAAGGACCGCCACTACCGCCGCGGCCACCACACCAGCGGGACGGTCGGGACCTTCGGGGCCGCCACGGCCGCCGCCAAGCTGCTCGGCCTCACCGGCGACAAGCTCGCGCATGCGCTCGGCATTGCGGCGAGCTTCGCGGCCGGCATCCGCTGCAACTTCGGCACCATGACGAAGCCGCTGCATGTGGGCCGGGCGTCCGAGAACGGCGTCACGGCGGCGCTGCTGGCGGCGCGCGGCTTCACGGCCGATCCGGAGGCTCTGGACGGGCAGTGGGGCTTCTGGGCCGTGATGGGCGAGGGCGCGGACGAGAGCAAGTTCGAGCAGGGTTTCGGCAAGACGCTCACGATCGTGGACCCGGGCGTCAGCATCAAGCCGTACCCGTCCGGCATCCTCACGCACCAGTCCATGGACGCGATGCTGAAGCTCGTGCGTGAGCACGACCTCAAGCCCGACCAAGTGGAGACCATCCGCTTCTACGCCGGCAAGAACATCACCGAGCCGATCCGCTACCCGGTGGCGCAGAACCACCTGCAGGCCAAGTTCTCCATGCCGGCGCTGCTATGCATGATCGTGCTCTGCCGCCGGGCCAGCCACCACGAGTTCGAGGACCGCTTCGTGGCCGGCGCCGCCATGCAGGACATGCAGCGCCGCACGCAGGTGATCGTCGACCCGGAGATCGACGCCAAGGGCTACGACCTGATCCGCTCGCGCATCGAGGTCGACACCCGGGATGGGCGCACCCTCACGCAGTGGGCGGACGAGCGCTATCGCGGCGGGCCGCTGAACCCGATCAGCGACGCCGATCTCGAAGGCAAGTTCCGCATGTGCGCCGAGGGCGCCATCGACGACGCCCGGCAGGACCAGCTGCTCGAAGCCGTGCGCGGCCTCGACAAGGCGGCCGACGCCGCCAGGCTCGCCGAGCTGATGATCTACGACGCTGCCGCCCGCTAGGGCGACGACGTCTCGACGGTGCGGCCCACAAGGGCCGCAGGGCGCTCCGGGAATGCGCCGAGGGAGGAAGTCATGGGCAAGCTCAAGGCAGCAATGCGGCTCGCCGTGGCGGCGGCCGCTGTCGCGTGCGGGATCGGGACGGCGCAGGCCGCGCCCGAAGCCTATCCGCAGAAGGTCGTCACGCTGGTGACGCACTCCAGCCCGGGAGGCGGCAGCGACGTCTTCCTGCGCGAGATGATCAAGTACCTGAACCGCTACATCGACGCGACATTCGTGGTCGAGAACGTGCAGGGCGGCAGCGGCGCGCGCGCCATGTCCAAGGTCGCGACCGCCAAGCCCGACGGCGCCACCTTCTACGCCATCACGCCCACCTATGTGTTCACCTCGCTGATGAGCAAGGTGCCGAGCACCTACAAGGACATGCAGCCGGTCGTCACCGTGTTCTCGGACGCCGAGGTGCTGTTCACCCGCACGGACGGCCCGTTCAAGTCGCTGAAGGACGTGATCGCGCACGCCAGGGAAAAGCGCGGCCGCTGGGGCGTCGCCAACCCGGCGTCGCTGGAGCGCCAGGCCGCCGAGCGCCTGAAGAAGGCCGCCGGCGTCAACGCCGCGATCGTCTCGCACGAGGGCGGCGGCGACATGATGATCAACGTGCTCAACGGCACGCTGGATGTCGGCGTCGGCGAAATCCAGGAGCTACGCTCGCAACTGGAGGCCGGCAAGGTGCGCCTCGTCGCGACCTTCAACAGCAAGCGGCTCGACGGCTACCCCAACGTCCCCACCGTCAAGGAAGAGGGGTTCGACGTGGTGGTGCAGAAGTTCCGCGGCCTCGCGGGCCCGAAGGGCCAGTCGCCCGAGGTGCTGGCGATCTGGGAGCGCGCCATGCGCAGCCTGATCGCGGACCCCGACTACAAGAAGGTCTACGCCGCCGAAAGCCTCGTGCCCGAGGTGCAGGGCTCCGCCGGCGCGACCAAGCTCGTCGACGATTTCGCGGCCGAGTCCGAGGCCTTCCTCAAGGAGGCGGGCGCGGCCAAGTAGCCGCCGCCGCCTCGAGCCGCAGGAGCGCGGGTCATGCATAAGGACATCCAGAGCGGCCTCGTGGTGGCCGCCGTCGGGTTCCTCTATCTCTGGGGCCTGCGCGGCATCACCGAGACCACGCTGTCGGACGAGGTTGGACCCACCGGCATCCCCTATCTGCTCGGGATAGGCCTCGCCCTGACCGGGCTGCTGATCGCGGCGCGCGGCGCGCTCGTGGCCCGCAAGGCCCAGCCCGCCGTTCTCGCCGCTCCTGCGCCTGCCGACGACGACGAGGAGGCCGACGCCCCTGCCTGGCGCGCCATGAGCTTCCTCGGTCTCGGCGTCCTGTTCATCGGCGCGGCCTGGCTGGCCGGCTACGTGGCGGCCGGGATCGTGCTGCTCGCCGCCACGGCGACGTTCGAGGGCATCCGGCCGTCGGCCCGCCTCGCCGTGCTGGCGGTCTGCGGCGCGGTCGGCTTCTGGATCGTGTTCGTGAAGCTGCTCGGCATCGACCTGCCGCACGGCGTGCTGTTCGGAGGCTGAGGCATGGACACGCTGCTGAAATGCCTCACGCTGCTGGTCGCCACCCCGCTGGTGCCGGCCGCCATCATCGGCCTCGTCTGGGGAATCATCGGCGGCGCCCTGCCGGGCATCTCGGCCTCCGTGACGATGTCGCTGGTGCTGCCCTTCACCTACGCGATGGACCCGATGGTGGCCATCGTGCTGCTGGCCTCGGTGTATATCGGCGCCGAGTATGGCGGCTCCATCCCGGCCATCCTGATCCGCACGCCGGGCACGAACTCGGCCGCCGCCACCGTGGTGGACGGCTACGAGATGAAGCGCCAGGGCCGCGCCGGAGAGGCGCTCGGCATCTCGCTCTGGTCGGGCGTCATCGGCAGCCTGTTCGGGCTCGTGATGCTGATCGGCCTCACCGAGCCGCTGTCGCGCATAGCGCTGGCGTTCAAGCCGATGAGCTACTGCGCGCTGGGCCTGCTCGGCCTCAGCATCATCGCGTCCCTGTCCGGCGGCTCGCTCCTGAAGGGGCTCGCGGCCGCGCTGGTGGGCATGATGGTGTCCACCATCGGCATCGATCCGATCTCGGGCGTCGACCGCTTCACCTTTGGCCAGGCGGACCTGCTGAACGGCGTGAAGCCCATCATGGTGATGGTGTCGCTGTTCGCCGTCAGCGAGCTCCTGCGCCAGTCGGGCAGCAAGAGCGTGGCGCTCGGCCAGCAATCGGTGCGCATCACCCTGCCGAACCTCGCGATGATGCGCCGGCTGATCAAGCCGCAGTTCATCGGCTGCATCACGGGCACCATTGAGGGCCTGATGCCGGGCGGCGGCGGCTCCATCGCGGCGTTCTTCTCCTATAACGAGGCCAAGCGCTGGTCCAAGCACCCCGAGGAGTTCGGCAAGGGCTCCGTGGAGGGCGTCGCCGCCCCGGAGGCCGCCAACAACACGGTGGCGAGCGCCTCGCTGATCCCGCTGCTCAGCTTCGGCATTCCGGGCTCCAACTCGGCCGCCGTGCTGCTGGGCGGCCTGCTGATCCACGGGCTGCTGCCCGGGCCGCGCCTCTTCGAGCAGAACGCCGACGTGGTGCTCGGCCTCTACACCGGCTCGCTGGTCGCCACCATCGCGCAGATCGCGGTGGGCATCGTCATCATGCCGGTCTGCATGTGGCTGGTGAACCGGCCACGGCCCTATCTGGCGGCCTTCATCTACCTGCTGGTGCTGTCCGGCATCTACACCATCAACGGCAGCCTGTTCGATCTCGGCATCGTGCTCTTCGGCGGCCTCGTCGGCTTCCTGATGAAGGCGTTCGGCTACCCCTTCCTGCCGGCCGTACTGGGCGTGGTGCTGGGCCCCATCGTGGAATCCAACTACCGTCGCTCCATGCTGCTCTCGGGCGGCGACCTTTCGATCTTCCTCGACGACCCCATCGCGGTCGGCTTCCTGATCACGGCCGTCCTGTTCCTGTCTTGGTCGCTCTGGCGCGAGTGGCGCGACGCCGTCGCGCGCCGGACGGAGGTGAAGCCCGCATGAACGCCCCCTCGAAAAGCGACGCGCCTATCGCGGCCTCGCTCGCCCGCTTCGCCGCCAGCCGCGCCGAGCTGCCCCCGCAGGTGCGCGAAACCGTCCGCCTCCTGCTGCTGGACGTCGCCGGCCTGTGCCTGGCGGCGCGCGGAACCGACTATGTGAGCGCCGGCCTCGCCAGCGTGGCGTCCGAAGGGCGCTGCACGGCGCTCGGCCATCCGGGCGGGCTCGGCCCCTATGACGCCGCGCTGGTGAACGGCCTCGCGGCCCACGGCGAAGATTTCGACGACACCTTCGAGGGCGGGCCCGTGCATGCCGGCGCGGTGGTGGTCCCGGCCGTGCTCGCGATCGCGGAGCATCGCGGGCTCTCGGGCGACGCCGTGCTGCGCGGCGTCGCGGTCGGCACGGAGCTGATGTGCCGCCTGAGCCTCGTCGCCCCGCAGGCGATCCACAAGGCGGGCTTCCACCCCACCGCGGTGCTGGGCGCGCCCGCCGCCGCGGCCGCCGTTTGCGCCGCGCTCGGACTGGACGAGACGCAGACGCTGAACGCCATCGGGACCTCCGGCAGCCTCGCGTCCGGCATCATCGAGTATCTGTCGGACGGCAGCTGGACCAAGCGCCTCCACGCCGGCGCGGCCGCGCAGGCCGGCATTCGCGCCGCCCTGCTGGCCGAGGGCGGCTTCTTCGGCCCGTCCACCGTGCTGGAAGGCAAGCACGGCTTCTACAAGGCTTTCGCGCCCTCCCGCGCGCCGGATTTCACGCCCTTGCTGGACGGCCTCGGCGAGCGCTGGGTGCTGCGCGACATCGCGTTCAAGCCCTATGCGTGCGGAACCATGACGCAGCCCTTCGTGGATTGCGCCGTGAAGCTCGCCGCCCAAGGGGTGAGCCCCGAGGACGTCGTCGCCATGGAATGCCGCGTCGGCGAGGGCACGGTGCACCGCTTGTGGGACCCGATCGCCCTCAAGCGCCGCCCGCCCAACGGCTACGCGGCCAAGTTCTCGACGCCCTACTGCATCGCGGTCGGCTTCATAGACGGCAAGGCCGGGCTGGAGCAGTTCACCGAGGAGCGCGTGCGCGACGAGCGCGTCCTCGCGCTGGCCGCCACGGTCTCGTATGTGGTGGACCCGGCGGACGAATATCCCCGCAACTTCACCGGCCACATCCGCGCGACGCTGCGCGACGGCAGCGTCCGGGAGGTCACCAAGGGCCACATGCGCGGCGGCGCGCGCGAGCCCCTGACCGCGGCCGACATCCGCGCCAAGTTCGACGACAACGCCCGCTTCGGCGGCTGGGCGGACGCCACCGCGCTCGCCGAAGCGCTCGACCGGATCGCGGCCGGCGGCGCGGTCGATCTCTCAGCCGGCCGCGCCGGCCAGAAGGAAACACGCGCATGAATGGCGAACTCGCCTCCCGCAAGGTCATCGTCACCGGCGCGTCCAAGAATATCGGCCGCGCCATCGCGCTCGATCTCGCGGCCGGCGGCGCGCAGGTGGCGCTCGTCGCCCGGCAGGACCGCGCCGGCCTCGAAGCCGTGGCGCGCGAAATCGAGGACGCCGGCGGGTCCCGCCCGGTCGTTCTGCTGGCGGATGTTTCGGATGAGGCCGCCGTCCGCCGCATGGTCGAGGACGCCGCCGCGCAGCTCGGCGGCGTAGACGTGCTGGTCAACAACGCCGCCGTGCGCAACGAGGCCCATTTCGAGGACCTCACCTTCGCGCGCTGGCGCGAGGTCATGTCCATCGCGCTGGACGGCGCCTTTCTGTGTTGCCAGGCGTGCCTGCCGCATCTCGCCAAAGGCGGGGAGGGGGCCATCATCAACATCGGCGGGCTCACGGCCTATACGGGCGCAAAGGACCGCGCCCACGTGGTCGCCGCAAAGGCTGGGCTCGACGGCCTCACCAAGGCGCTGGCGCATGATCTCGCGCCTAGGGGCGTCACCGTGAACCTCGTTTCGCCCGGCCTGATCGACACCGTGCGGGGCGGCCCGACATCCGCCGCCGAGCCCGCGCACCACAAGACGCACGCGACCCTGCTCGGGCGTCGCGGCAAGCCCTCGGAGGTCGCCGCCATGGTGCGCCTGCTGGCCGGCCCGCAGGGGCGCTACATTACGGGCCAGACCATCCACGTGAATGGCGGAGCCTACCTGCCGTGACGGCGGCGGACCCCGCAATGCTTGGCGTCGGCGGCTTCGCCGAGGCCGGCTTTGCGGCGACCGCCGCCCTGGTGGCGCTCGCGGCCTTTCTGGGGGCGCTGTTCAGCGCACTCACGGGCTCCGGCGGGGCCATCATCCTGTCGCTCGCGCTCGCGCCCGTGATCGGCGTCGCCGCGCTGGTGCCGACGCTCAGCGTCGCGCTGTTGATCACCCACGTAGCGCGCGTGGTCGCGTTCTGGCGCAGCATCGACCGTCGCGCCGCCGTCATGATGGCGAGCTTCGCGGTTCCGGGCTGCGCCATCGGGGCGGTGGTCTACGCCTGGCTGCCCGAGCGCGCCATCGCGGCCGTGCTGGGCGTTTTTCTGCTCGCTCTCGTGATCGTGAAGCGATCGTTGGCGTCCCGCATCGCGGCGTCGCGTCTGGCTCGCCTCGGCCCGGCCGGGCTCGCCGGCGCGTCCGGATTGTTCGGCGTGCTTTCGGGCGCGACGATCGGCGGCGGCGTGCTCGCCTTGCCGATCCTCGGCGCCGCCGGCCTTGTGGGCTCTCCTCTCGTGGCCACGGACGCTGCCGTCGGCTTGGCGCTGCAGCTCACCAAGGCGATCGTGTTCGGCGGGGCCGCCACCCTCACGGCGGAGCTCTTCGGCCTCGGCCTCCTGATCGGGCTCTGCATGGTTCCGGGCGTCACGTTGGCGAAATCGCTGCTCGCCCGCATGTCGCTCCACGTCCACGGCCTGATGATCGACGGCGTGATCGCGCTCGGCGCGCTCGGCTTCATCCGGCAGGCCCTCAAGGGCTGACCCTCGTTTTCGAAAACAGTCTATTGTTGACAATCTGAACCACCCTGGCCCATCGTGGCCATCACGGCGCCGCAGAGCGCCAGGAGGCGATCGCCGAAATCCCGTGCGGGACGAGGCGGCGCTTCACAAACCGGGAGGAGGTCGCATGGCCTTCGTCGAGCTTTCGCAGCTGTCCAAATCCTACGGGAAGCTGACCGTCGTCGATCGCGTGTCGCTGTCCATCGAGAAGGGCGCGCTGGTGTGCCTGCTCGGTCCTTCGGGCTGCGGCAAGACCACGACCTTGCGTCTCGTGGCCGGCTTCGTCGACCCCACGGGCGGCGAGATCCGGGTCGGCGGCCGGGTGCTGTCAGCGCCGGACGTCACCACGCCGCCCGAGCGCCGCAACATGTCGATGATCTTCCAGAGCTACGCGCTCTGGCCGCACATGACGGTGTTCGAGAACGTCGCCTACGGGCTCACCATCCGGGGCCTGTCCAAGGCCGACATCAAGACGCGCGTCGACAACATCCTGAGCGTGGCCAAGCTGTCGCCGCTGGCCGAGCGCTACCCGTCGGAGCTGTCCGGCGGCCAGCAGCAGCGCGTGTCGCTCGCTCGCGCGCTGGTGGTGGAGCCCGAAACGCTGCTGCTCGACGAGCCGCTGTCCAATCTCGACGCCAACCTGCGCGAGGAGATGCGCTTCGAGATCCGCCGCCTCCACGACCAGTATCGCTACACGACCATCTACGTCACCCACGACCAGGCCGAGGCCATGACGACCGCCGACGTGATCGTGGTGATGAACCAGGGCCGCATCGAGCAGGCCGGCTCCGCCGAGGATATCTACCAGCGGCCCCGCTCGGAGTTCGTCGCCCGCTTCATCGGCGGCACCAACATCCTCAAGGGCCGGCGCTCGGGCGACCAGGCGGTGGACTGGGGCGGGATCAAGCTCACCTGCGGCGACGGCGAGTTCGCGGCAGCGGATGAAACGGCGGTGTCGATCCGCCACCACGACATTCGCATCGCCACCAACGCGCCCGTGGACGGCCTGAACTGGGCGCCGGGCGCGGTGTCGCGCCAGGTCTTCCTCGGCTCGCACCGGGACTACCTTATCGATCTTTCAAATGGCGAGACGGTGCGCGCGGTCGCCCCGCCGGACGTCGCCATTCCGAAAGGGCAGCCAGTCTGGCTCCAATTCCCCCCCGAGCACTGCCGGGCGCTGGCTCAATAAGACAAGGAGGAAAAATCATGAAGCATTTCGTCCTCGCCGCGGCGGCAGCCGTCATGTGGCTCGCGCCGCATGCCGTCCAGGCCGCCCCGCCCGCGCCCTACGAGCCCGACCAGGCTATGGTCGAGGCCGCCAAGAAAGAGGGCAAGGTCGTCTGGTACACGTCCACGGACGTGCAGGTGTCCGAGAAGATGGCCAAGGCCTTCGAGGCCAAGTATCCGGGCATCGACGTTCAGGTCGAGCGCTCCGGCGCCGAGCGCGTCTACCAGCGCATCAACCAGGAATATGGCAGCAAGATCTACAACGCCGACGTGATCGAGACATCGGACGCCGTGCACTTCCTGGTGTTCAAGCGCGAGGGAATCCTCGCCCAGGCGCTGCCCTCCGACGTCGCCAAGAGCTGGCCGGCCGAGGCCAAGGACCCCGACGGATACTACGCGGCCTACCGCGCCCACCTGTCGGTGATCGGCTACAACACCAAGCAGGTGAAGGCCGAGGACGCGCCCAAGAGCCACGCCGACCTGCTGCTTCCCAAGTGGAAGAACCGCATGGTCAAGGCGCATCCCGGCTACAGCGGCACGGTGCTGACCGGCACGGCGGCGCTGAGCAAGCTCCTTGGCTGGGAGTTCTTCGAGAAGCTCGGCCAGCAGAAGATCATGCAGGTCCAGTCCTCCACCGAACCGCCGAAGAAGCTCGCGCAGGGCGAGCGCTCCATCATGGCGGACGGCAACGAATACAACCTCTTCCTGCTGCGCGAGACCGGCGTGCCGATCGAGGTGGTCTACGCCACCGAGGGCAGCCCCATCGCGATCGGGCATGCGGGCCTGCTCAAGAACGCCGCGCACCCCAACGCCGGCAAGCTCTTCTACGCCTTCATGTACACGCAGGAAGCCCAGCAGCTCGCCAGCGACGTCGGCGGCCTGCGCTCCTTCCACCCGGGCGTAAAGGAGAAGGAGGGCCGCGTGCCGCTCTCCAAGATCAAGGTGCTGTTCACCGACCCGGCCGAGGTCGAGAAGCAGATCGAGACGATCAAGAAGAAGTACGAGGAATATTTCGGGACCTAGTCCAGCACTCCGGCGCCCGGCGGCCTGTTCGCCGGGCGTCCTTCACGATGGCGAGGGGCGAGGAAACCCGGAATGACGGTTGCGATCGAACGGACACTGCCGGTGCGGCGCTTCGCCTTCGACTGGTCGAAGCCCGTTTTCATCTCCCTTGTGCTCGTGCTCGGCGGGCTCGTCCTGCTGCCGCTGTTCTGGCTCGCCTATTACAGCGTGCTCGCCAAGGACGGGACGCTCTCGCTGGAGAACTTCCGCGCGCTCGTCACCGACCCGACCCTGCGCAAGCCCTACGCGATCGCGATGGGGATGGCGCTCGCCACCGGCGCGCTTTCGTGCCTCATCGCCACCCCGCTGGCCTGGCTGACGGCCCGCACCGACCTGCCCGGCCGGGGCGTGGTGCGGGCCTTCGTGACCGCCTCGTTCGTGACGCCGCCGTTTCTGGGCGCCATCGCGTGGGAGATCCTGGCCGCCCCCAACAGCGGCATCCTGAACGAGATCTACCGCTGGGCCTTCGGCCTCGAGCAATACGAGTACCTATTCGACATCTACACCTTCGAGGGGCTCGTCTTCGCGCTCTCCTGCTACACGTTCCCGTATGTGTTCACGCTGGTCGCCAACGCGCTGGACCGCGTGCCGACGGACCTTGAGGAAGCCTCCGCCATGCTGGGCGGCGGCGTCTGGACCACGCTGCGCAAGGTGACGCTGCCTTTGGTGCTGCCCGCCATGCTGGCCGGCGGCCTCGTCGCCATCCTGCAGGCGCTCACCATGTTCGGCACGCCCGCCATCCTGGCGCTGCCGGCCGGCTTCCACGTCATCACCACCAAGATCTGGAGCCTGTTCCAGTATCCGCCCAAGCCCGGGCTGGCCGCCGCCAGCGCGCTGCCGCTGCTGCTGATAACCGTGTTCCTGATCTGGGCGCAGGCCAGGATCATCGGTCGCCGGGGCTACACCACGGTGGGCGGCAAGAGCGGCGCGGCCCGCATCACGCCGCTCGGCCAATACCGGTGGGTGGCGGTGGCCTTCGTTGCGGTGGTGCTCAGCATCACGGTGATCATGCCCTATCTGGCGCTGCTGAAGACCGCCGTGACCCGCACGGTGTCGGAGCCGCTCACCTGGTCGAGCTTCACGCTGCACCACGTCCACTTCGTGCTGTTCGAGTTCTCGGCCACGCGCCTTGCGCTGCAGAACACGCTCGTGCTCGGCGTCATGACCGCGACCGCCGGCACCGCCATCGCGCTGCTGGTGTCCTACCTGGTGGCCCGCCGCTCGGTCGCGGGCGCGTCGCTGCTCGGCTACCTCGCCACCGCGCCGGTCGCCATCCCGGGCATCGTGCTCGGCGTCGGCCTGTTCCTGAGCTATTCCAGCCCGCCCTTCATGCTTTACGGCACGATCTGGATCCTGTTCATCGCCTTCCTGACAATCGAGATGCCGGCCGGCTACCAGCAGCTCTCCTCGGCGTTCAAGAGCATCCATCCCGAGCTGGAGGAAGCGAGCCGCATCCTCGGCGCCACCCGCATGATGGCGCTGCGCCAGATCACCGCCCCGCTGCTGCGCACCAGCGTGGTGGCGACCTGGTGCTTCGTGTTCATCGGCACCATCCGGGAGCTCTCGGCCACCATCCTGCTCACCACCGCCGAAACCAAGCTGGTCTCGGTGATCATCTACGACCTCAACGAAAGCGGCGACCTCGGCGCCATCTCGGTGCTCGGCCTCCTGCTGCTGGGCGTCTCCTTCGCGATCGTCCTGCTCGCGAACCGGCTCCCGGTGCTGGGCGGCCGGAGGATCACGGCGTTGCGGTGAGTTCCTTCTCCCCGGCGCGGCGAGAAGGTGGCGCGGAGCGCCGGATGAGGGGAGGGCGGGGCGGGCAGCCTGAATCCTTCCGTCATCCCCGGCCGGAGTTGCGAAGCGGCGGAGGGGAAGGGGATCCAGAGGCCAGAAGCGCGGCTGCTCTGGATCCCCTTCCCGGCGCTGCGCGCCTCCCGGGATGACGGGAGGATGGCCTCCAAAATGCAAACGCCTCGCCGTCATTGCGAGCCGGAGGCGAAGCAATCCAGCCTAAAGGCGAGGCGTTAGGCTGGATTGCTTCGCTGCCGCTCGCAATGACGGGAGCGGGGCCCAACGGTTCCAGCCCCAACCGTCACCCCCATCCCGAATCCAGCCTCATGGCTTGCCGAACAGCGCGTCCTTGCTGGTGAGCACGTGCTCCTCCATCTCGCGTCGCGAGGCCTCGGCGTCGTGCTTTTTCAGCGCCGCGAGGATGCGCCGGTGCTCGGCGTTGGAGACTTTCATGCGCCCGGGCGCGTCCAGCGTGCGGCGGCGGAAGAGGTGGGCCTCGCGCTGGATGGCGTTGCATAGCGACAGCAGCCGCTCATTGCCCGTGAAGCCGACGATCTTCTCGTGGAAGCGCAGGTTGAGCGGGTAAAAGGCGTTCAGGTCCTCGGCCTTGGCGGCCTTGTCCATGTCGCCGATCAGCGCCTGCAACTCGGCCGCCTGCGCGGTCGTGATGATCGGCGCCAGCAGCCGTCCCGCCATGCCCATCAGCGAGGCGCGGATGTCGTAGAGCTCGGCGGCCGCCTTGTTGTCGAGCTCGCGCACGAACACGCCGCGGTTGACCACAACCTCGACGAGGCCGCTCTGCTCGAGCCCCCGGCAGGCTTCGCGGATCGGCCCGCGGCTGACGCCCAGGCGGGTCGCGAGCGCATTCTCGTTCAGACGGTCGCCGCCCGCGAGTTCGCCCATCTCGATCATGCGCTCCAACTCGCGGCGCACCAGCGAGGTGAGCGACTCCGTGCGGCGGATCTTCAGGGCGAGCGTCGGGTCCACGGGCGTTCCGCAATTGACCAATGAAGCAATCTTCCTGAACGCAGATCGACATCCGCGCAAGCGAAATCCGGCGGCGAAAAACTGTTGACAATTCACAATCTGGCGAAGAGCCTGAGCACGACGCGGCGCCAAGCCGCGCGAAGCATTCGCCCCAGCAGGGCCTGGCGAACCGCCAGGGAGGAGATCGAGATGAGCGCCAAAACCGCCGCGGATCGCGCCGACACGACATGGTATGTCGCCGAATTCGTCCATGACGCCCAAGCGTCGGACCTGCCTTCCGATGTCGTGGCGCTCGGCAAGAAGTCGATCCTGGACGGCCTCGGCCTGGCGCTGTCCGGCTCGGTGGCGCGCAGCGGCGAGCTGGTCCGCCGACATCTCG
The DNA here is from genome assembly GCF_056400925.1 of Alsobacter sp. P4_H11. Taxonomy (NCBI): domain Bacteria; kingdom Pseudomonadati; phylum Pseudomonadota; class Alphaproteobacteria; order Hyphomicrobiales; family Alsobacteraceae; genus Alsobacter; species Alsobacter sp. P4_H11. Next base: position 315,890 of record NZ_JBFUKI010000003.1, on the reverse strand, counting down.
ACGACCTCGCGCTCGGCGACGGCCCAGCCACCGTGATCGGGACCAACCGCCGCGTCGCGCCGCGCTTCGCGGCCTTCGCCAACGGCGTCGGCGTGCATGCGGACGACTACGACGACACCCAGCTCGCGGTGGCGTCGGACCGCGTCTACGGCCTGCTCACGCACCCCACCGCGCCGGCGCTGCCGGCCGCGCTCGCGATGGGCGAGGCCAAGGGCGCCAGCGGCCGCGACGTCATGCTGGCCTACCATCTCGGCGTCGAGGTGGAGTGCAAGATCGCCGAGGCGATCGACCCGCGCCATTACCAGACCGGCTTTCACGCCACCGCCACCTGCGGCACCTTCGCGGCCGCCTCGGCGGCGTCGAAGCTGATGGGCCTGACCACCGAGCAGATCACCCGCGCGCTGTCGGTCGCCGGCAGCCAGTCGGCCGGCCTGCGCGAGAATTTCGGCACCATGACCAAGCCGTTCCACGCCGGCCGCTCCTCCGAGAGCGGCGTCGCGGCGGCGCAGTTCGCCGACTACGGCTGGACGGCCACGGACAAGATCCTGGAGGCCCCGCGCGGCTTTTTCCGCGCCGCCGGCGGCGGTTTCGACCGCAACGCCATCATGGGCAAGCTCGGCGCGCCCTGGACCTTCGCGGAGCCGGGCGTCTCCATCAAGCCGCACCCGTCGGGCTCGCTCACCCACCCGGGCATGACCGAGATGCTGCGCCTCATCCGCCAGCACGGCATCAAGGCCGACCAGGTGGAGAGCGTGCGCGTCGGCACCAACTCCAACATGCCCAACGCGCTGATCCACCACCGCCCCACCAACGAGCTGCAGGCCAAGTTCTCGATGGAGTTCTGCATGGCGATCCTGCTCATCGAGGGCAGGGCGGGGCTCAACGAGTTCACCGACGAGGTGGTGATGCGCCCCGACGTCCGCGCCATGATCGAGCGCGTCGACTTCGGCGTGAACGACGAGGCAGAGCGCGCCGGCTATCACCTCATGACCACCATCATCGACATCGCCCTCAAGGACGGCCGCACGATTTCGGGCCGCGCCGACTTCGGCAAGGGCAGCCCCTCCAACCCGATGAGCTACGAGGAGGTCGCGGACAAGTTCCGCGAATGCGTCGAGTTCGCGCGTTTCGATAAGGCGAAGGCCGAGACCGTGGTCTCGATGGTGCGCGACCTGGAAGATCTCGGCTCCATCGAGCGCCTCACCGCCGCCCTGCGCCCCTGAGGCCGCGGTGGACGACAGGCCGCAACGCGAGCCCCTGCAGGCCGGCCGCTTCGGCCGGCTCGCGCCGCGCGATCCCTGGGCCCCCGTGCGTATCGTCGCCACGCTGGCGCTGGGCTTCGCGGCCGGCTGGGCGGCGAGCCGCGTCGGCCTCCCGCTCGCCTGGATGCTGGGCCCCATGCTGGCCACGGCCGCCTGCGCGATGCTCGGTTGGGCGCCCACGCCGGCGCCGCGCAGCCGCGAGTTCGGCCAGGCGGTGATCGGCCTCGCCATCGGGCTGCGCTTCACGCCCGTGATCCTGGCCTCCACGGCGACGCTGCTGCCCGCCATGGCGGTCGCCACGCTGGGCGTGATCCTCATCACCACCGCGGCCGCGCTCGCGGTGCGCGCCATGATCGGCCTCGATCGCCAGACGGCGTTCTTCGCCACCGCCGCCGCCGGCATGGCCGAGATGGCGATGCTGGCGCGTGACCGCGGCGCGGATTCCGAAGCCGTCGCGGTGTTCCACGCCATTCGGGTCGGCACCATCGTGACGGTGGCACCGCTGGCCGTCTACGCCTTTGGGTCGGATGGCGGCATCCCGGACCTCGGCCAGAGCGGCATCGTGCCGCCGCTGCCGCTCGCCCTGATGCTGGCCGGCGCGGTCCTGGCCGCGTTGCTCGCCCGGCCGGCGCGCATTCCCAACCCCTGGCTGTTCGGCCCGGCGATCCTCGGCCTAGCGCTGGCGGCCTCCGGCCTCGTGGCCGGCTCAATGCCGCCCTTGCTGCTGATCGTCGCCCAGGTGGCGCTCGGCGTCGCGCTGGGCGCGCGCTTCCAGCGCAGCCTCATGATGCGCCTGCCCAAGGTCGCGGCTTGCGCCTTCGCGGTGTCGCTCGGCCTCGTGGCCGCCGCAGCTGGCCTCGCTTACCTGCTCTCGGCCGCCACGGGCCTGTCCTATGGCACGAGCTTCCTCGCCGTCGCGCCGGCTGGCGTCACCGAGATGGTGCTCACCGCCAAGGTGATGCACCTCGACACCGCCAGCGTCACGGCCTTCCACGTCATGCGCATCGCCGCCATCACGGCGACAACGCTGCTCACCCTGCGCGTCTACGAGCGCCTCGCCGGCTGGCTGGACGCCGCCTGATCCCATGGAGCCCCAGCATGCCTGAAGCCCACCTCGTCGTCGGCGTCCTGAACGGCGACGACATCGGCCACGAGATCGTGCCGGCCTCCGTGGAGGTCGCCAAGGCGGCCGTCGCCCGCACCGGGCTGGTCGTGGACTGGCGGCCCACCCCTATCGGCCGCAGCGCGCTGGATACGCATGGCTCCACCATGCCGGAAGGCACGCTGGAGACGCTGGGAAGCTTCGATGGTTTCATCCTGGGCCCCATCGGCCACCGCGCCTATCCCAAGGTCCCGGGCGCCATCAACCCGCACCCGATCCTGCGCAAGCACTTCAACCTCTTCGCCAATGTCCGCCCGACGCGCTCCTTCCCGGGCATCGGCTGCCTCTATGACGACGTCGACCTCGTAATCGTTCGCGAAAACAATGAGGGCTTCCAGCCGGACCGCAACGTGGTGGCGGGCTCGGGCGAGTTCCGCCCCACCGACGAGGTCACGATCTCGGTGCGCGTCATCACCCGCACGGGCAGCCGCCGCGTCGCCCGCGCGGCGCTGGAACTGGCTCGCAGCCGCCGCAAGCATCTCACGATCATCCACAAGGACACGGTGTTCAAGCTCGGCTGCGGCATGTTCGTGGAGGAGTGCCGCAAGGCCGCGCTCGATTTCCCGGACGTGCTGGTGGACGACGTCATCGTCGACACCTTCGCAATGCGCCTCGTGCGCGATCCGCAAACCTTCGACGTGGTGGTCACCACCAACATGTTCGGCGACATCCTGAGCGACGAGGCGGCCGGCCTCGTGGGCGGGCTCGGCATGGCGCCGGGCCTGTGCATCGGCGAGGGAAACATCGCCATGGCGCAGGCCACCCATGGCTCCGCCCCCGACATCGCCGGCAAGGGCGTCGCCAATCCTTACGCGATGATCGAGTCCACCCGCATGCTGTTCGACTGGCTCGGCCGCAGCCGCAACGTGCCCCAGGCGGTCGAGACGGCCGCCCTCATGGGGCGCGGCATCGAGGCGGCGCTCGCCAACCCGGAAACCCGCACGGGCGACATCCGCGGCTCCGGCGGAACGGCAGACATGGTGCGCGGCATCATCGCCGGAATGGGGAACTAACGACGTCGATCGCGTCTCGCCCTAGAGGCTCAGCCCAAATTGGCGGCTCATTCCCTGAACGCCTTTGGGCGTCACCTCGAGCGCGCGGGTTCCGGCCATGCGCCGGACCCAGCCGTCGTCGAGGCACCATTGGCAGAGCGCCGCCCCCACTGCCCCGGCGATGTGCGGCCGGCGTTCGCTCCAGTCCAGGCACGGCCGACAAAACACACGACCGCGCGTCGGGCCGGCGGGGGGCTCCAGCCGCAGCCCGACGCCGCGCAGAAACGCGAGACCGTCCGGCGTCAGCGCCGCGCCGTCCTCCGACAAGTCAAGGCGGCCCTGCGCAACGAGGCTGTCCGCGATTGCGACCGCGATTTCGCCCGCGAGATGGTCGTAACAGGTTCGGGCGCGCCGCAGCGCCCCATCGCGCGGGCCAACCCTGGGCCGCCGCGCCGCCGCGCCGTTCTCCAGCCCGCCCGCGATCGCCATGAGGCTCTCCAGCATGGCGGCGACCTGCGGGGAGGCAAGGCGGTGGTAGCGATGGCGCCCCTGCTTCTCCACCGCGAGCATCCCGGCCTGGGTCAGCTGGGCAAGGTGCCCGCTCGCCGTGGCCGGGGTGACGCCTGCCACGGCGGCGAGTTCGGACGCCGTCAGCGCGCGGCCGTCCATCAACGCCGCCAGCATGCCTGCGCGGGCGGGCTCGCCGACGAGAGCCGCCGTGGCGGCAATGGCCGAAATGGTCGTCATGGGGTCCTCGTGGGCGCCATGATGCCCGTACGTGCGGCCGGATGCTACGGTCGCGCCCGAAGCATCCCGATAGCGCCTGCCGCTAGATCCTGGCCTTCCGCAAACGGAGCCCTCGGCCATGATCACCTGTTTCATCCGCTACGAGATCGATCCCTTCAAGGTCGAAGCCTTCGACCGTTACGCTCGCGCCTGGGGCGAGGCGATCCCGCGCTGCGGCGCTGATCTCATCGGCTACTTCGCCCCGCACGAGGGCTCGGCGACCACGGCTTACGGCGTCTACTCGGTCGAAAACCTCGCCGCCTATGAGAACTACCGGGCGCGCCTGAAGGCCGACCCGATCGGGCAGGACAACTTCCAGTTTGCCAAACGCGAGCAGTTCATTCGGCGCGAGGATCGTGTTTTCCTGCGACTCGCGTCCATGCCTCACGCCCCCCTGGTGCTTCCATGATCGCCGTCATCTTTGAAGTCCGCCCCGCCGAGGGGCAGGTCGATCCCTATCTGCGGCTCGCCGAGGCGTTGCGGGGCGAGCTGGAGCGCATGGACGGGTTCATCTCGGTGGAGCGCTTCCGCAGCATCAAGGATCCCGACAAGCTGCTGTCGTTGTCGTTCTGGCGCGACGAAGCGGCCGTGCTGGCCTGGCGCAATCACGAGAAGCACCGCGCCACCCAGGCGCGCGGCCGCGGCGGCGTGTTCGCGGACTATCGCCTGAGGGTGGCCGCGGTGCTGCGCGATTACGGCATGGACGAGCGGGACGAAGCGCCGGCCGACAGCCGCGCCGCGCACGGGGCCTAGCCAAAAACCTCAAGCTCTTTAGCCCTCGATACCCTCATCCTGAGGGGCCTTGTGGATGGCAGGGACGGTCGGGCTCAGCCCACGTAGGCCGTCGGTTCGCGGCCGGAGAAGAACTCCCAGAAGCTCCCGTAGACGAGGTCCGGCCGGTGCTCGGCCGGGTAGTGCCCGGTCGGGATCGCCCAGCCGCGCAGGTCGTCGCACCAGCCGCCCCAGGCTTCGAGCGGCTTGAAATGCCGGCCGCAATGGCTGTTGGAGCCCCACAGCACCAGCGTCGGGCAGGTGATGCGCTTTTTCCCGAAGTCGGCCGTGTCCATCGCGAGGTCCAGCGTCACGGTGGCGCGATAGTCCTCGCACACGGCGTGGATCTGCTCGGCCGTGGTGCAGCGCGCGTATTCGGCCATGGCCTCGGCGGTGAAGATCTCCAGCCCGACGCCCTTTTTGTTGAGCTTGTAGCGGATGTAATAGTCGAGGTCGGCCGTGATGAGCTTCTCGGGGAATGGCGCCTTCTGGGCCATGAAGAACCAGTGGTAGCTCTCCAGCCCCCAGCCCAGCGTCACCTGGGTGAGCACCGTGTGGGTGGGGACGATGTCGAGCGCCGCCATGCGCTCCACCCGCTCGGGCTTGTCCAGCGCCATGCGGAACGCGACCCGCGCGCCGCGGTCATGCCCGGCGACGCCGAACCGCTCGAAGCCGAGCGCGTCCATGACGTCGAACGCGTCCTCGCCCATAGCCCGGAACGTGTAGGCGGCGTGGTCCTCGCCGCCGTCCGGCTTGGAGCTGTCGCCATAGCCGCGCAGGTCCATCGCCACCACGGTGAAGCTCCTGGCCAGCGTCGGCGCGATCTTGTGCCAGCTCGCCAGCGTCAGCGGATTGCCGTGGATCAGCAGCAGGGGAGGGCCGCTGCCCGCCACCGCCACCTCGATCTCGGCGCCGCGCGTGCGGATCCGGCGGCGCTCGAAGCCGGCCATCAGGGTGGGCCCGTGGTTCTCCAGCGGCGGCATGGCCTGCATGGCGTTCAACTCCCTTGGCGCGCTCGTTCGGGCGGCGCGCATCTTCTCGCCTCCTCGCAAACTGAGAGCGGGATCGCAGATTGTCAACAATTGACATTAGGCGTGAGCCGTGGCGCCATGCGGGCGAACAGCTTTTGCGAGGCCTCATGCCGTCCACTTCCGCCGCTCTCCCGCGCATCGCCCTCACGCTCGGGGATTGCACCGGCATCGGCCCGGAGCTCTGCGCCCGCATCCTCCATGACGGGCGGCTGCGCGACGCCGCCCGCATCGTCGTGGTAGGCGACGCGCGCGTGCTCGAACAGGGCATGCGGGACGCCGGCGTGTCCTTTGATTTCGCCCGCGTGGCCTCGCCGGACGAGGCCGATTGGGACGGCGACGCCGTCCCGCTGGTCGACATGCGCAACATCGATCCCGCCTCGCTGCCGCGGGGCGAGATGTCTCCCAAATCCGGCAAGCTCACCGGCGACACCCTCGCCAAGGCGGTGAGCTTCGCGCAGGCCGGGCAGGTCGACGCCGTGTCGTTCGCGCCGCTCAACAAGGCGGCGCTCCACGCGGGGGGCTGGCGTTTCCCGGACGAGCACAAGATGTTCGCACACCTGCTCGCGCATGAGGGCTACTTCTCGGAAATGAACGTGCTGGACGGACAGTGGATGTCGCGCGTGACCTCGCACGTCTCCCTGCGCCAGGCCATCGACCAGATCACGCCCCGGTCGATCGAGGACGCCATCCGCCTGGTGGACCGCACCATGCAGCGCGCCGGCGTCGCCCGCCCGCGCATCGCCGTGGCGGCCCTGAACCCGCATGGCGGCGAGAACGGCCTGTTCGGCATGGAGGAGATCGAGATGATCGGCCCCACCGTGAAGGCCGTGGCGGCCACCGGCATCGATTGCCGCGGCCCGTTTCCGGCGGACACGATCTACCTCAAGGCCTTCGCGGGCGACTATGACAGCGTGGTCGCGATGTACCACGACCAGGGCCAGATCGCGACCAAGCTGCGCGGCTTCAACCGCGGCGTCACGGTGACGGCCGGCCTCGCGACGGTGTTCACCACCCCGGCCCACGGCACCGCCTTCGACATCGTCGGCAAGGGCGTCGCCTCCACGGGCGCCATCGAAAGCGCCATCCGCCTCGCCGCCAAGCTCGCCGCCGGCTCAGGCTGGCGAGCGGAGGCGGCGGCCTGAAACCCACATACCCCAACTGCCTCAGCTCCCTCGTCCTTCCAGACGCATCGCCAAGGGGCGACGCTCCTCAGGATGAGGGGGGTTGGGAGATCGGCATCAGAAAAGGCCAGCGCAGGGCGGATCGCAAGCTGCCCGTGCCACCCTCCCGTGATTGCGAGCGGAGCAAAGCAATCCAGTCTAACGCCAGGCGATTAGACTGGATTGCTTCACCTCCGGCTCGCAATGACGGCGAGGGGGCTGAAACGTGGTTCAGACCAAGCCGTCGAATCCGTCTCCCCGTCATGGCCGGGCTTGACCCGGCCACCGGCGCGGGAGCCCGGCGCGTCGATCCCCGGGGCGAGCCCGGGGATGACTATGGCGGGATGGCGCCCCGCCCAAGCGCCGCTCAGCTCGCCGAGAACGGAATGCCTTCCAGGCTTTCCGGGAAGGTGTGCACCGGCACCTTCATCCACTTGTCGTAGACTTTCTTCAGCTCGCCATTGGCCTTGATCTTGTCGATGAACGTGTTGATGGCGGCGTTCATCTCCTTCTCGCCAAGGCGCGTGCAGGCGCCGTTGTAGAGGTTCTGGAACTCCAGCTTGTTCTCGAACTCGCCCGGCCGGGCCTGCTCGATGCGCTGCATGTAGAAGATGTTGCCGCCGAGCGCCTGGACCTGGCCGGACACCAGCGCCTGGATGGAGGGGGCGTCGCCGTCGAAGCGCCGGATGGTGGTGCCGGCCGGGGCGTTCTTGGTCACCTGGGTGTCCTGGGCCGCGCCCTTGGCGACCCCGATGGTGAACTTGCCCATGTCCTCGTTCTTCTTGATCTCGGCGTTCTTGGGCCCGATCAGCACGATGGTGTTGGCCACGTAGGGCTTGGAGAACTGCACCGCCTTGGCGCGCTCGGGCAGCATCGCCATGGTGGCGAACAGCACGTCGACGCGGCCGGTGGTGAGCGCCGGGATGCGGTTGTTCACCTCGAGCGGCATGAACTCGACCGGAACACCGAGCTCCTTGCCGAACAGCTCGGCAATGTCGGCGTCGAGGCCTTCCTGCTTGCCGCTGCTGTTGACGAAGCCCCATGGCGGGTTGTCGCCCTGGATGCCGACGATGACCTTGCCGCGCGCCTTGATCTCGGCGGGCGTCACCGCCTGGGCGGCCTGCGGCAGCGTGGCGGCGGCTGCGAGAAGCGCAGCGGCCGCGATGGCGCTGCGGCGGTTGATCCTGAATCCCGTCACGGTGTTCTCCCTGGTCCGGCTTCTTGGTTGGGCCCGCGGCAGGCGCGGCTGCGTGAACCTCTCACCGATTGCGGCCGCTCGCAACCGAGAATCATGCGATCATCGGATGGAAGCGGTCTTTGTCAGATGATCTGGCCATTCCGGAATTCCGGCTTTACGGTGTGGCATGCTCCAGGCCAGCCCCGATCCAGACGCCGCGCCGCACCAGGACGCCGACCTCCTATCGGCGGGCGAACGCGCCTATGAGCGGATCCGGAGCGACATCGTCGTTGGCCGGCTGCCGCCGGGCCAGCGCCTCACGCTGGAGAAGCTTCGCGCCCGCTACGGCGTGGGCGTCGGCACCCTGCGCGAGATCTTCAGCCGGCTCACCCCCGAAGGGCTCGTCACCGCCGAGGGGCAGCGCGGCTTTCACGTCGCGCCCTGTTCGGCCGACAACCTGCGCGAAGTCGCGGCGCTCCGGTTGCTGCTGGAGAAAAGCGCCATGGCGCGCTCCTTCGCGGCCGGGGACGTGGAGTGGGAGGGCCGGCTCGTCGCCGCGCACCACAAGCTCGCCCGGGTGGAGCAGGGGCTGCTGGCCGGGCAGGACGGCGACGCAGAGCGCTGGAAGCGCTTCGATTGGGAGTTCCACCAGGCGCTTGTGTCGGCCTGCGGCTCCCGCGCGCTGCTGGACCTGCACGCCGGCGTCTATGACCGCTACCTGCGCTACCAGATGGTGTTCGTGATCTTCCGCGGCGCCGTGGCGGCCGACGAGCACCGCGCCCTCCTGGACGCCGCGCTGCGCCGGGACGCGCCCGCCGCGCAGGAGATCCTGGAGCGCCACGTCGCCGGCTGCCTCGATTTCGCGTTCAGCCGCAAGCTGCTCTGACGCTCAGGCCGTGTTGAGCCGCAGCTTCGCGCCGGCTTCCGCGAGATCCGGCGCATCGATCCGCCGATAGCGCGCCGCGACGAACTGAAACGCCCCGAACGCAAACAACCCCGCCGCCGTCGCGAGCAGCAGGAGCCAGCCGTAGGGTTGCGCTTCCAGGGCCGCGAGCGTGCCGGCGAGCCCGCGCGCCTCGCGGGCGTTGGCGTGCCACGCGGCCGCCAGCAGGAACGCGCCCGCGAGCCCGAACACGGCCGCCCGCGCCGCGTAGCCCAGGCGCCCGAGCGGGACCACCCACGCGCGCGCGCCCGCGCGCAACGCCAGATGCTCACAAAAACTCGCCTTCCAGGCTTTCACCGCGGCGGCGCAGCCGGCGCCGATCACGATGGCGCCGGCGGCGCCGACCAGGAAGGGGCCGAACGGCAGTTGCAGGAGGTAGGCCGTCCAGTCGCGCGCGGATTGGTCGCCGCCCGAGCCGCCGCCCGAGAACGCGAAGATCAGCGACGCCGCCGAGATCGCGAGGCCGCCGTTCACCACCGCGCCCGCCCCGTAGCCGATGCGGCGGACGATGCTTTTCGGCTGGGTCCCGAGATGATCGGCGTCGAACACCGCCTGGGCGACGCGCCAGGCCGCGAAGCACAGCAGCCCGATGCTGAGGAGCCCCAGCATCACGGCGCCATAGGGCTGCGCTAGCAGCGTCCGCAGCGCGCCGTGGCTGTCGGGCGTCCGCCCGCCCCCACCCATGGCGGCCAGGGCCGCGAGCCCGCCCACCATCACGAAAACCACTCCGCGCGCCACGTAGCCGGCGCGCGCCAGGCGTTCGGCGTTGCTGTCTTGCATCGACCACCTTCCTCGTTCGGGAAAGAACGTGGCGGCCGAGGAGCCGTTCCGGTCAGCCCCGGTCGGCGAGGCGGCTTGCGATGTGGGCCGTCATCCCGCGCGCGATCTCGGTCTCGCCCACGATGATGAAGTTCGCCCCGTACCGGCGCAGGTAGTCCACCTCGGCGTCCGAATGCGCGCGGGCGATGATCTCGATGGACGGATTGGCGGTGCGGCTCTGCTCCATCAGATTGGCGTTCTCGAACGGGTTCGGGATCGCGCTGATCAGCCAGCGCGCCTGCGCTATGCCGGCGGCCTCCAGCAAGCCCGCCTGGGCGGCGTTGCCGGAGATGACCTCCACGCCGCTCGCCCGCAGCGCCTCGATCGCCTCGCGTCGCTCCTCGATCACCAGCAGGGGCTGGCCCTTGGCGAGGAGCTCTTCGCCGACGAGACGCCCCACGCGCCCATACCCCACCAGCACGGCATGGTCCGTCAGCGTGGTGGGGACCAGGCCGGGCTCTTCGTCGCTCTCGGCGGCGGCCGCCGCGGGCGGCTCCTTGCCGGCCTCGGGCGCAGCTTCGCGGCCCTTCAACCAGGGCGCCAGGGCGTCCAGCCCCACGAACAGCAGCGGGTTCACGATGATCGACAGCAGCGCGGCCGCGAGCACCAGGTCGCGCCCCGCGTCCGGCAGGAGGCCGAGATCGACGCCCAGCCCGGTCAGGATGAACGAGAATTCGCCGATCTGCGACAGGCTCGCCGCCATCGTGAGGGCGGTCTTCAGGGACCGGCGGAACAGCCGCACGATCGCGTAGGCCGCGAGGGCGTTGCCCACCACCACGATCAGGAAGGCGCCCAGCACCGGCAGCGGCTGGCGGATCAGCACGGTGGGGTCGAACAGCATTCCGACCGACACGAAGAACAGCACCGCGAACGCGTCGCGCAGCGGCAGCGTCTCCTGCGCGGCCTGTTGGCTGAGTGTCGATTCCGCCAGGATCATGCCGGCGAAAAACGCGCCGAGCGCGAAGGACACGCCAAACAGCTCCGCCGATCCGAACGCCACGCCCAAAGCGATGGCGAGAACCGCGAGCCGGAACAGCTCGCGCGAGCCCGTATGCGCCACCCAGTGCAGCACGGCCGGGATCAGCCGGCGGCCGACCACCATCATCACGACCACGAAGGCGCCGACCTTCAGCACAGTCAGCCCCAGCGCCGCCCACACGGAGCCAGGCTCCAGCAGGGCCGCCAGTCCGCTCGCCGGCGTGGCGGCGGTCTTGCCGCCCAGAAGCCCGGACACGGCGGGCAGCAGCACGAGGGCGAGAACCATCGCGAGGTCCTCGACGATGAGCCACCCCACCGCGATCTTGCCGCGCTCGGTGTCGACGAGCCTGCGCTCCTGCAGGGCTCGCAGCACCACCACGGTGCTGGCCACCGAGAGCGACAGGCCGAAAACCAGGCCCGCGCCGGGCGACCAGCCCATGAGGTGCGACAGGCCAAAGCCCAGCATCGTCACGAAGGCGATCTGCCCCAGCGCGCCCGGAACCGCGATGGTGCGCACCGCCATCAGGTCGCTGACCGAAAAATGCAGGCCGACGCCGAACATCAGCAGGATGACGCCAATCTCGGCCAGCTGCGGCGCGAGGGCCTGGTCGGCCACATAGCCCGGCGTGAAGGGGCCGATCAGAACGCCGGCCAGCAGGTAGCCCACGAGAGGCGATAATCGAAGCCGGTTCGCGATCGCTCCGAAGACGAAGGCCAGACCGAGGCCTGCGACAATGGTGGCGATCAGCGAAGTATGATGCGGCATCGGAGCTCCGGGGGGACGAAGGGTCCCTTGATTTGGGGTCAGGTTGCGCTTATTTCAACCTTTTTGGTGGACATAAAGTGCTGCTCTGTCCTGAAATCTCGCGTGCCGCCCGCGGCCTCCTGGATTGGACCCAGGAGGATCTCGCCATGCGCGCCGGCGTGTCGCGCAGCACCGTCCGGGATTTCGAGAAGGGTCGCCATGTGCTGCACCGGTCGTCCGAGGACCTGCTCGTGGCGGCGCTGCGGAGCGCGGGCGTGGAGTTGATCCCCGCCGGCGAGGGCGGCCCCGGGGTCCGGCTCCTGGCTCACGTCGGCACAAAGCCGTGCTCCACATGACGCGCAAACGGGCCGCCATGCGGAGCTTGCCGCTCGCGATCGTGCTGGCCTGCGCGGCGTGGCTGTTCACTCTGGCGGCCGATGGGCATCGCGCGCCCGCCCTCGATGGTCCAAGCGCGTGGCGCAGCCATGCCCCCGTCGAAAGCGTCAGGCCGGCGACGCCGACCCTCGTGGCGCGGGCTGCGTCCCAGGCTGCGTTCATTCCCGGCCGCGACGGCCCGGCCCCGGTCGCCTTGGCGCCGGCGGCGCTTCGTCTCCAAAGCAGTCCGGCCGCCGAGACGGTTCAATGGCCCGGCCGGTCGCCCGTTCGCCTCGGCGAACGGACCGACGCATGGCCCCGTGCGCCTCCGGGCTTTCCGGCCTGAAGTCCGGCTGAGACGCCACCCATCCCCGCGCCCTCCGGGACGTCGTGCGACGCCGCACGGCTGCTTGAAATGAGGGCCGTCGGGCGAATGGCAGCCCGGGCTCCGTCTCGTTCCTGAACCCATCCGGCGCTTCCGCGCCGTTCTGATCCCGGGCGACCGCGGCTCGCGAGAGCGCGCGCCCCACCAAGGCAATCGCATCATGAAATCCATCCGTGCGCTGATCAGCGCCGCCGTCCTGTTCGTCGGCGCCGCAGGCAGCATGGGAACGCTCGGCGTTCTCATCTTCGAGGAAACCCTCGCGTTGACGGTCTACAGCGTCGGCGTCGCGGCCGGCGCAAGCTGGCTGGCGCTGGGGACCTACCGGGCCGAGCTGGCCGAAAACGCCGCCCGGCCCAGAACGGCCGACATCGACCCGCAGGCTGAGTGAGCCGACGGGGACCAGCGTCGCCGGCGGCCGGGGGCGACCAACGATCCCGGCCGCCCATCCGCTGCGCCTCGGCATTTATGGTCTTGCGCTCCGCGACCCAAACGGGCTCATTCTCCCCAGGGTTGCGAAGCCGACCGAACGAAAACGGAGAAACGCCTTGTTGAATCGACGCCACATCCTCGCCGGCGCGGCCGTGCTCGCCGCGGCGCCCCGTGGGGCCTTTGCGCAGGCGAAGACGGAGCTGACGATCAGCCGGCAGCCCGGCATCCTCTACATGCCGCTGCACGTGATCGAGAAGAACAAGCTGATCGAGAAGCACGCCGAGGCGCTCGGCATCAAGGGCGCGACCCTGAAGTGGCTGTCCTTCAGCAATGGCGGCGCGCAGCAGGACGCGCTGATCTCCGGCAATGTCGACATCGTCAACACCGGAACCGGGCAGCTGCTGCTGCTGAACGACCGCACCAAAGGCGGCGTGAAGGGCATCGTGGCAAGCTCGGCCTCGCCGCTGAAATTCGTGAGCCGCGACCCGCGCATCAAGTCGCTGGGCGACATCGGCCCGAACGACCGCATCGCGGTCCCGACCGTGAAGATCTCCACCCAGGCGATCCTGCTGCAGATGGCGGCCGCCCAGATGTTCGGCCCCGACCAGTGGGCGCGCTTCGACGCCAACACGGTCCAGCTCGGCCACCCCGACGCCTATGTGGCGCTCAAGAACCCCACGCACGAGGTCCGCAGCCACTTCGGCGCGCCGCCCTACGACTATTACGAGCTCAAGGAAGTGCCCGACGCCCACCAGGTGACGACCTCCGCGGAGATCATCGGCGGGCCGCTGTCGCAGGGCCAGTTTTTCACCACGACCAAGTTCGCGGACGCGAACCCGAAATGGATCGAGGCCGTCCGCAAGGCCGCCGAGGAGGCCAAGGCGCTGATCGAGGGCGACCTGAAGGCGGGCGTCGAGGCCTATAAGGAGATCAACAACGACAAGACTCCGACCGAGACGCTGGTCGACCTGATGAAGCAGCCCGGCATGGCGGATTTCAACCTGTACCCCCAGGGAACCATGAAATTCGCCGCGCACCTTCACAAGGTCGGCTCGCTCAAGGCCATGCCGGCCTCGTGGAAGGACTACTATCTTCCCATCGCGCACGACATGCCGGGGAACTGAGAGCGGCCCTGGCCACTTTTCGGCCAAACGCTGCTGCTGCGATATCGACGTCCGGCGCGCCGCGCCGGACGAACCGCATGGGGGAATGAACGATGCCCGACTTCCGGCGACTTCTCGATCGCGTCCCGCGCGGCGGCCTGCGTTCGCCGGACGGCGCCCGACGGCTCCAGCTGCGCGCGCCCGGCGGCATCGAGCGCGGCCCGCTCGTCGCCGCGCTGATCGTGCTCGGCGTCCCGGCCGCGGTGCTGATCGCCCTGATCGCGGGCTCCGAGGGCGTGCGGCTGGGCGGGCTCGTCTTCGCCACGCTGGTGTTCGGGACGTTTCTGTGGGGCTTCTTCTACGAAGTGCGCCGGCTCACTTTGCTGCCGTGACATCGCGCGTGAGCGGATCGGTTCGGGGCTCTGGACCGGGCGTGGCCAAGGTCACGACTGCGTCATCCAGCTTCGCGAGCAGAACGGTCCAGTCGGCGGGATCGCCGGCCGGCAGGGGACCCAGCATGCGGCGCATCTCGGCCGCTATGCGGGCCATCTCGTTGTCGTCGGGCTGCGGGTTGACGACCTGAAACATCGGGAGGCTCCACGGCCAGGGGACTGTGCGACCCTTGTGAGCCGGAAGCGTCTTCGGCGCGGTGCGCTGGCGCACCCGCGCGGCGCGCCACGACGGGGAGACGAGCCGGATGGCTCGCCTCCCACGTGGATTACTTGCGAATGAACGAGCTCAGCATCCAGGCCACGAGGCCGATGCCGACGGCCGTCGCGAGCGGTTCGCGGCTGGCCTGCCCGCCGAGGCGCTGAGCATAGTCGCGGCCCATGTCGTAAGCGGCGCCCAGATCGTAGTCGCTGAGCGTGCTGCGGGCCTGGTCCGCATAGCTGCGGGCCTCGCCCGCATAGTCGCCGAACCGGCCGCGGGCCGTATCGGCGTAGTCGTTCGCCATGCTGCGCGCCCGGCGATAACCCCGGTCCAGGCCGTAGTCGTCGCTGCGGCGCGAGCCGAACAGCGCATACGCGATCAACCCGCCGATCGCCGCCGTCGCGAAGGGGTGGGACGTGATGGTGTCATAGGCGTATTCGCCGCCCTGCTTGGCCATGCGGGTCGCGTCCTGCGCCGACATGTTCTGCACCGCCTCGCTGGCGTCGCTGATTTTCTGCCGCGCCGTATCGGCCGCCTTGCTGGCGATATCCGTCACGTTGCCAAGGGCGCCTTCGCCCGATCGAGTGTTGTCATCTGCCATGTTTCGCCTCCATGTCTGGAGCTTGGAAACGGACAACCCCCCGAGCTGTTCCGATTCACCGGCGTGCAAATGCGGCTTGCGGCTGCTTCGTCCTGCCGGGGCGGCTTGATGGACCGGGCCGATGCTTGACACCAGGAGTGCGAATGCGCTCTCTTCGGGGCTTGGGGACTGCGATCTCCCCACGAGGCTCCGGCCGAAGCATCGCGTCCAGGTCAACAATCCGGGGACGCGCCATGCCCTCCATCAACGCCATCTCGGTCGATAAACTCGCGCGCCTGATCGGCACGCCGAACTCCCCCGCCATAATCGACGTCCGCACGGACGAGGACTTCGGCGCCGAGCCGCGGCTCGTCCCCTCGTCCGAGCGTCGCCCGCATGGCGACGTCGCCTCATGGGCGGCCGAATACGCCGGCCGCCCGGTGGTGGTCGTTTGCCAGAAGGGCCTGAAGCTCAGCCACGGCGTCGCGGCCTGGTTGCGTCAGGGCGGCGCAAACGCCGACAGCCTCGACGGCGGCAGCGACGCGTGGTTCCGGGCCGGCATGCCGGCGGTTCCGGCCGCCAGGTTGCCCGCCCGCGACGGGCAGGGCCGCACCGTGTGGGTGACGCGCGAGCGCCCCAAGATCGACCGCATCGCCTGCCCCTGGCTGATCCGGCGCTTCGTCGACCCCCGGGCGGCGTTCCTGTTCGTGAAGCCCTCCGAGGTGCTCGGAGTCGCTGACCGTTTTGGCGCAACCCCGTTCGACGTGGAAGGCGTGTTCTGGAGCCACCGCGGCGAGCTTTGCAGTTTCGACGTCATGGTCGAGGAGTTCGGGCTCGGCACCCCGGCGTTGCGCCAGCTCGCGCTGATCGTTCGCGCCGCCGATACGGCGCGCCCCGAGCTGGCGCCGGAAGCGCCCGGCCTGCTGGCCGCGTCGCTCGGCCTGTCGCGCATGTTCGCCGACGACCTTGCGCAACTGGACGCCGGCATGACGCTCTACGATGCCTTCTATCGGTGGTGTCGGGATGCGACCGACGAGACCCACAACTGGCCGTCGAACCGCCAGGGCGCCTGACATGACCGCGATCCTCGACGCGCCCGCCCGGCTGCGCCCCGCTCACCCCACCTTGCGCGAAGCGGTCCCGGTCTGGGCCCGCATCGCGGCGCTGTCGTTTGGCGGGCCGGCCGGGCAGATCGCCGTGATGCACCGCATCCTGGTCGACGAGAAGCGCTGGATCTCGGACAACCGGTTCCTGCATGCCTTGAACTACTGCATGCTCCTGCCCGGCCCCGAGGCGCAGCAGCTCGCCACCTATGTGGGCTGGCTGATGCACGGCGCCTGGGGCGGCGTGCTGGCCGGCGGCCTGTTCATCCTGCCCGGCGTCCTCGCCATCATGGGGCTGAGCGTCGTCTACGCGGCCTATGGCGGCGGCGGCCTGGTGGCGGCGCTGTTCTTTGGCCTCAAGGCCGCCGTGCTCGCGGTGGTGCTCCAGGCCGTGTTGCGGGTCGGCTCCAAGGCGCTCAAGAACCGCGTCATGGTCGCCATCGCGGCGGTCGCCTTCGTGGCCATCTTCTTTTTCGGCGCGCCGTTTCCGCTGATCGTCCTCGCGGCGGCGCTGATCGGCTATGCGGGCGGGCGCGCGGGCCTTCCGGCCTTCGCGGTCGGCGGCGGCCACGGCCCCAAGAAGGAGGCCGACGGCTCTCATGTCGCCTACCTGCTGGCCGACGACGGCTCAGGGCCGCCGGCGCCGAGCCGTTCCTCGTCCTTGCGCACCGCCGCAATCGCGGGCGCGCTGTGGCTGGCGCCGGTCGCGGCCATTCTGTTGACGCTCGGCCCGGGCGACGTCTTCGGCCAGATTGCGCTGTTCTTCTCCAAGATGGCCATGGTGACGTTCGGCGGCGCCTATGCGGTGCTCGCCTATGTGGCGCAGCAAGCCGTCGAGACGCTCGGCTGGCTGCGGCCGGGCGAGATGCTGGACGGCCTCGGCATGGCCGAAACGACGCCGGGCCCGCTGATCATGGTGCTCCAGTTCGTGGGCTTCATGGCGGCGTTCCGCGAGCCGGGCGGGCTCAGCCCCATGCTCGCCGGCGCTCTGGGCGGGCTGCTCGCCACCTGGGTCACCTTCGCGCCCTGCTTCCTGTGGATCTTCCTCGGAGCGCCTTTCATCGAGGTCCTGCGCGGCCAGAAGGCGCTCGCGGGCGCGCTGTCGGCGATCACGGCCGCGGTGGTCGGCGTCATCCTGAACCTCGCGATCTGGTTCGGCGTCCACACGCTGTTCCGCGAGGTCGCCCGGTTCGACTCCTACGGCCTCGAATTCGACCGGCCGGTGCTGGCCAGCGTCGACCCGTGGTCGCTGGCGCTGGCCCTGGCCGCGAGCCTGGCCATGTTCCGCTTCAAGGTCGGCATGTTGCCGACGCTGGCGGCCTGCGCGGCCGCGGGTGTTCTGCTGCGCCTTGCGGGCGTGCTGGCCTGATCCCGCACCCTCCGGCGTCGGCCGGAACATCCTCACCGGGGCGACGTTGGAAATCTTCATCGCGTCGAAAAAGGATGTTTCATGAGGCCGCTGCTCGTCTTGCTTTACGCCGCCCTGCTGGCGTCCGGCCCGGTCGTCGCCCAAACCAACATGGGGACGTCCAGCACCGGCCAGCCCACCACCGGGTCGTCCGGCAACGCGCCCGGGTCCTCGCCCACGCAGTCGGGCGGCAGCCTCAACATGGGCGCGGGCTCGCAGACGCAGGGCGTCAACAGCCACGGCCAGCCCTCGCAGGCCTCGCAGGAGCTGCAGAACAAGGTGGGCGGCGCGCAGGCTCAAGATCCCGCCGGGCAGTCCGGCAAGAGCTCGGAGGCCAACATGCCGGCCGCCAGCCAGGGCGGGGCGGGCGGCTCCACCAGCCTCCATGGCCAGGTCAACTCGGAATCGGGCGCACAGCCGAAGAAGTAGCCCGCCCGGGGCCTAGCCCCTGCAGTGAGGCGCGCAGCCGGCGTCCCAGAACGGCGTCCCGGCCCGGTGCGCCGGCACGCTCGGCCGGGGTTTGCGGCCGGGCAGGTCGGCCGGCGTCGGGCGCACCAGCTCCCACCAGCCATGCGCGCATTCCGAGCGCCAGGCCATCTGGTCGGCGAGGCTCACGTCCACGCGGTCGCAGGCGGCCTCCAGCGCGGCCAGCGAGGCGCGCAGTTCGGCGTCGGTTGACGGGCCGGGTTCGTCCCCGGCCGCGCAGATCGCGCGCGTGAACCATTCCATGTCGCGCCGGATCTCGGGCGCGGTCGCGTCGTCCATCGCCCAGGCGGCCATCCACTCGCGCACCACGAACGCAACCGCCTCGTCCCGGTCGCGCCCGGCCACCTTCGCGGCGGTCGTCCGCATGTGGCGGAGCAGCTCGGCCCGCGCATGCAAGGCCCGCGCATGGAGCGCGGCTTCCCGCATGGCCGCAATGGCCTCCTCCGCCTCGCCCTGCAGGTCGTCGATGAGATCGGGCATGTGAAATCCTTCTTCGGTTGACACGAGACCGGGGCGCCGGGCGAACCCTTCTCCCCGGCACGGGGAGAAGGTGGCCGAGCAAAGCGAGGTCGGATGAGGGGAGCTGCCCGATCACCCTCACCCCAGCCCTCTCCCCGTCCCGGGGAGAGGGGGCGCATTGCGGCTGCGGCGCTTTCGCGTCCCCGCGAATGCCCTTCTCAAAGCTTCGCCAGAGAGCCCGCCAGTCGGGCGAAGAACCCGCGTGCGTCGACGTGGTCCACCACGAAGGCGTTGGGCGGGCGTTTCAGGCGGTTGTTCCAGTCGATGGTGGTGCGCCCGCGCAGCGGGCCCGCCGAGGTCTCGACCTCCACGAAACAGTCGCGTCCCTCGAACAACTCCGGCCAGAGCAGCCAGGCGATCACCAGCGGGTCGTGCATCGGGTGGCCGGCGGTGCCGAGCCCACCGGCGCGCGGGCGCGTCATCATGCCGAGCACGGCGCGCGAGGCGGCGTTGCCGACGGCCCGGATCGCGTCGAGATCGGCGGTGGACGGCACGGCCTGGTGCGTGGCGTGGAGGTTGAACATCACGATCGGCAGGCCCGCGCCGAACACCACCGCGGCGGCGTGCGGGTCCACATAGGCGTTGAACTCGGCCGCCGGCGTCATGTTGCCGAGCCCGAGCGCGCCGCCCATCAGGACGATGCGCTTCACGGCCGCCAGCGCGTCCGGCGCCAGCCGGAACGCCAGCGCCAGATTGGTGAGCGGCCCCAGCGCGCACAGGGTGACGCTGGCGGGCGGGGCGGCGCGCAGGGCCGCGATCATGGCCTCCACCGCGTGGCCGGTCGTCGGCGCGCGCGTTGTCTCGGGCAGCTCCGCCCCCGCGAGCCCGTCCGGCCCGCACACGAACTCGGCCGTCTCGAGCGGAAACAGCAGCGGCGCGGCCGCCCCGGCATGCACGGGCACGTCCGGTCGCCCGGCGAGGTCGCAGACCCTCAGCACGTTCAAAGCCGCTTGCCGCACCGGCACGTTGCCGGCCACGGCCCCGATCATCCTCAGATCGAGCCGCTCGCGCTCTGCCAGCGCCAGCAGGATCGCGACCGCGTCGTCCTGCCCCGGATCGGTGTCGATGATGATCGCCGTCATCACGCCGCCGCGACGCGTTCCGCGCCGTTCATGATCATGTGGCTGAGATCGTCCGGCTCCAGCCCGTCGATCGGGCGGTCCACCACCTTGCGGCCCCGGCTGAGCACCACGACGCGGGACGCCAGCGCGACCACGTCGCGCATGTTGTGGCTGATCAGGATCACGGTGCGGCCGTCCTCCTTCAGCGAGCGCACGAGCTGCAGCACCTGCGCGGTTTCGCGCACGCCCAGCGCCGCCGTGGGCTCGTCCATGATGATGATCTCGGCGTCCCAGCGCAGCGCCCGCGAGATCGCGACCGCCTGCCGCTGGCCGCCCGACAGCCGCTGCACCGGCCGGCGCGTGTCCGGGATGTCCACCGACAGCCGCGACAGGTAGCGCCGCGCCTCCGAGCGCATGCGCGCCTTGTCGAGGAGCTGGATCGGCCCGATGCGCCGCGTCAGCTCCGCGCCCATGAACACGTTCTCGGCGATGGAGAGCCGCGGCGCCAGCGCGAGGTCCTGGTAGATCGTCGCCACGCCCTTCTGCAGCGCGTCGTGCGGCGACCCGAACCGCACCGGCTCGCCGCGCAGGGTCATGGTCCCGCTGCTGGGCGGCTGCGCGCCCGAGATGATCTTGATCAGCGACGACTTGCCCGCGCCATTGTCCCCGCAGATCGCCAGCACGTCGCCGCGATGGAGGTCGAGGTCGATGTCGCACACGGCCTGAACGCCGCCATAAGACTTCGACACGCCGCGCAGGCTGAGGATGGGGGCTGTCGTGTCGGTCATCGGGTCTCGTCCATTCGTAAGCCGCACAGCTTGACCACCCTCGCTGTCATTGCGAGCGCCAGCGAAGCAATTCAGTCCAGATGCCCGGCCGTTAGACTGGATTGCTTCGCCTCTGGCTCGCAATGACGGCGAGGCGGTGGAGAGGCGGGGCCACCCTCCCGTCATCGCGAGCGCCAGCGAAGCAATCCAGTCTAGATGCCCGGCCGTTAGGCTGGATTGCTTCGCCTCCGGCTCGCAATGACGGCGGGCGGCTAGACGACTGCATCACACCCTCCTGTCATCCCCGGCGGCGCGAAGCGCCGGGAAGGGGATCCAGAGCAAAGGCGCACACCTCTGGATCCCCTTCCCGACCTGCTTGCGCAGGTCGCCGGGGATGACGGCGAGGCGGTGGGACAGTCGGGCCACCCTCCCGTTACTGCTTCAGGTACTGTTTCACATTGTTCTGGTCGACCAGCACGGCGTCGACATAGAGGTACGGCCCCTTGGTGACGCTCTCCTTGGGCTGCTTCTTCACCACGATGGCGTCCACGGCGTTTACGGCGGCCTTGCCCATCTCCTCGAACGGGATCGTCACCGTGGCCAGGAAGGTGCTGTCCGGGTCGGCGATGCGGCGGTAGCTTTCCTGGCCCCCGTCCACGGACACCAGCGGGATCTGGCCCTTTTTCACGCCCTGCTGCTGCAGGATGTCGTCGATGATGTAGGCCTGGCCATCGAACGAGGCCCAGATGCCCTGCACCTTGCCCTGGTTTTGCAAAAGCAGCGCCTGCATGCCGCTCTTCACGTCGTCGCGCCAGCTCTGGGTGCGCGCCATCGAGAACTTGCCGATTTCCTTGACGGCCTGGTTCTCGGACAGCACGGCGTCCAGCACCTTGCCGCGGATGCGCGAGGCCACGTTGCCGTCGAAGCGCGCGGAAAGGATCTGGCCCTGGTAGCCCATCTGCCCGAGCAGGAACATGGCCGCCTCGGCGCCGACCTTGTACTCATTGGGCTGGATGTCGAACAGCGTGTGTGGGCTGCCGCCCGACTGCACGGTGATCACCGGGATGCCCTTGTCCTTGGCGGCCTTGAACTGGGCGTCCGCCTCGATCGGCTTGCCCATCGCGACGATGATGGCGTCGACCTTCTTGGTGATCAGCGTCTCGAACTGCTCGGCGTGCTTGGGCAGCGCGCCTTCGGAGTTCAGCAGCGTCACCGTCCAGCCCTTCTCCTTGGCGGCGGCCGCGGCCGCGTTGGCGACGCGTGCATGCGTTTCGGACGAGAACTGGAAGCCGATCACGCCGACCTCGAAGGCCTGGGCGGCGATGGAGCTGGCCAGCAGGGCGGCCGTCCCCAGCAGGGCGGATTTCAGGGTGGTCATGACGCGTCTCCCCTCCGTTTTATCGTTGAATCATACCTTGAACGCCGCCTGCTTGACCACGCTGGCCGAGAAGGCGACCGATCCGATGATGATGACGCCCAGCATGATGTCCTGGACGTAGTAGGCGGCGCCCATCAGCACGAGGCCGTTGCCGAGCGCCTTCAGCACGAAGGCCGCGAACACGGTGCCGGGCACGTTGGGGTGGCCGGGCTCGAACATCGTCATGCCGAGCAGCACCGCCGCGATGGCGTAGAGGAAATAGTCGCCCGCCATGTTGGGCGCGGCCGACGAGACGTTGGCGGCCAGCAGCACGGCCGTGACGCCCGCGAACAGGCCTGACAGCGCCAGCCCGAGAAGCTTCATCCGGCCGGTCGCGATGCCCGACAGGCGCGCGGCTTCCTCGGCTTCGCCGGTGGCCACCATGCGGGCGCCGGTGCGCGTCCACTTGATCAGCCCATAGGTGAGCGCGGTGGCGGCCACGAGCCACCAGACAAGGTTGGAGACGCCCAGCGTCGTCCCGCGCGACAGGCCCGTGAACGCGGTCGGCCAGCGGCCCACGAAGGCGACGCCCTGGGTTTCCATGAAGGCGAGCCCGCGCGCGATCGCGGCTGTTCCGAGCGTCGCGATCAGGGACGGCACCCGCAGCGCCGTGACGGTGAAGCCATTCAGCAGTCCGAGCCCGAGCCCGACGCATAGCCCGGCCAGCACCGCGAGGCCCGGATCGTACTTGCCCTGGATCAGGGCGCCCGCCGTTACGGCCGACAGGCTCGCGACCTCGGCGATCGACAAGTCGAGCTCCGCGATGGTCAGCGCCAGCCCGAAGCCCAACGCCAGGATGGCGAGGAAGCTCGTGTCCTTGACGACGTTCAGCAGGTTGCCGGCGGTGGCGAAGTTCGGCGCAAAGACCACAAAGGCGAGAACCATCGCCAAGCCGGCGAGGGCCGTGCCGTATCTCTCGATGATGGGCTTCATGGGGAACTTGGGAGCGCCAAACCGTGCGGAGCGCTCACACTAGGAGGCGCTGCCGCTCTGCGCCAGCCGGTTTGGGCGGCGATTCAACCGATTATCGCGCCGGACCCAACTTCGCCAGCGCGTGTGAGATCGGCGTGAGCGCCGCTTCGGCTTGCCGGAAAAGCGCATAGCCGGCGTCCAGCCGCGCCGCGCGCCCAGGGTCGGGGCTGTAGACGGCCGCCGGGGCGGCGAGGCGCTCCTGCGCGGCCTCCAGGCTTTCGCCGCCGGTCGCCGCCGCCGCCGCGGTCGCAGCCGCCACGGTCGCAGCCGCCGCGGTCGCAGCCGCCGCGGTCGCAGCCGCCGCGGTCGCAGCCGCCGCGATTGCGCCTCCGAGCAGGCCGGGCTCCGGATGCGCGGCGGTGACCACCGGTATCCCGCACACGTCGGCCTTCACCTGCGCCCAGGCGGGGCTCGCCGAGCCGCCGCCGCCGAAGCGGATCTCGGCGGGCCGGAACCCCAGCGCCGCCTCGGCGCGCTCGAACACGATCCGGTTCAGGAAGGCGACGCCCTCCAGCACCGCCCAGGCGCAGTCCGTCGCGGTGTGGCGGCGATCGAGCCCCACGAAAGCGCCGCGGAGCAGCGGGTCCCAGTAGGGCGTCCGCTCGCCCTGCAGATAGGGCAGGAACAGGAGCGGCTGGGCGAAGCGCTCGCCCGCCAGAAGGCGGTCCAGCGCCGGGCCGGTCGCCTTGTCGCCAAAGCCCAGCAGGTCCAGCGCCCAGCGCAGCGCGTCCGCGCCGTTCTGCCCGGGGCCGCCCAGATGCGTGAGGCCGCCCCAGTCGACGCTCATGAGACCGGGCGCCTGCGCGGGCGTTGTCGAGAAGACCCCGACGACTTCGGTGGTGCCCGAAAGATTATACGCGCCGCCATGGCGCAGCGCGCCAAGGCCGAGCACGGACGCCCAGGTGTCATGCGACATCATCACGACCCGCGCGCCCGCAAGCCGGCCCAGCGCGCCGGGGAGGCCGCTCTGCACCGTTCCGACGACGCTGGCCGGGGCCGGCAGGTCGGGCGTGGGATCGGCGAGGCCCGCCGCCACGAAGAGCGAGCCGCCGCCCGTGACCGGTTGGCGGCAGGCGGCCAATCTGGCCGACGCGATGGGGTCCGACGCGAGACGGCCGGTCAGGCGGGCGTTGAGCCAGTCCTTCGGCTCCAGCACGCGCGCAACCGCGGCGGCGCGATCGGGAGCTGTCCGGCGCAGCCAGGCGAGCCGCGCCAGAGGATGAAACGCGTTCACGAGCGGGGTTTCGGGGTGGTCCTGCGGCAGCATCGCCCGGAGCGCATCCGCGTCGGCGGCCGAGCGGGCGTCCGCCCAGGTCAGTGCGGGGCCGAGCGCCCGGCCGTGGGCGTCCACGAACACCTGCGTGCGCGTCACGCTCGTGATCGCAACCGCCGTGACGGCGGCGAAGGCCGCCCTCGCCACGCTCTCGAGCTCCTCGGCGGCGTCGGCGAGCAGCGTCCACCACGTCTCGGGATCGGCGTCGGGGCTTCCGGCCGGGCCGAAGGGTTGCGGCCGGCTCGCCATCGCGACCACTTCGCCGTCGCCCCCCACCAGCGCGGCGCGCAGGCTGGTGCCGCCCAGGTCCACCGCGAACGTCGTGTGATGCACGGGCGCCATGGCCTCAGGCCGCCTGCACTTCCCGCAAGAACCGATCCACCGACGTCCGGAACTCGGAGGCGAGCTGGCCCATCTCGCGCGCGTCCGCGAGCACGCGCAGCGCGGCCACGCTGGTGCCGTCCGCGGTGCCGGCCGTGAGCGCGAGCGACTGGTCGAGCTGGCCCGCGCCCGCCGCCGCGCTCGAGATGCTGGATGCAATCTCCGCCGTCGCGACGGTCTGTTGTTCGATGGCGCCGGCGATCTGATCGGTCACGCCGGAGATTTCGGCCACGATGCTGTCGATCTCCGCCATGGCCTGCACGGCCTGGGCGCCGCTGCCCACGATGTCGTGGACCGTGCCCGTGATGCCGTCCGTGGCCTTGGCGGTCGCGGCCGCGAGCGACTTCACCTCGGCGGCCACCACCGCGAAGCCGCGGCCGGCCTCGCCCGCGCGGGCGGCCTCGATGGTGGCGTTCAGCGCCAGCAGGTTGGTCTGCTGTGCGATGCTCTGGATCAGCGCCAGCACGCTCTCGATGCGCGCGCCGGAGGCGGCCAGCTTGGAGATCGAGCCCTGAGTTACGGTGGTCATCTCGGTGGCGCGGCGGACGATGCCGCTGGCCTCGCCGATCTGCGTCGCGATCTTCTCCACCGACTGCTCGAGCTGCTTGGCCGAGTGGTCGATAGAGCCGACGTCCTTGGAGGTCTGGGCCGCCGACATGGCGGCCGAGCGGGTGTGCTGGTCGACGATTTGCGCCGCCTGCGTAAGCTCGCCCGCCAGCCCCTCGAAGCTCGCCGTGAAGGCCCCCATCCGCTCCAGCGCGGAGGCCACGTGGAGCCTGAATTCGTGGATGGCGGTCTCGATGCGGGTCTGGCGCTCCTTCTCGACCGCGCCGGCCCGCACCTTGGCGTCGAGCTCGTTCTTGAGTTCGGTCTGGAGCCGCAGCGCCTCCACCACGCGCGCCAGCGTGCCGATCTCGTCCGGGCGCCGCAGGCCCGGGACGCCCACCGAGGTGTCGCCGCTGGCGATCCGCTGAAGGAGGTCGATATGCTGCGAGATCGGCCGCGAGATGCTGCGCGTCAGGTAGCGGTAGAGCTGCCCGGCCAGCAGCAAGGTGACCAGGAGCGCCAGCACGGTGGCGAAGCGCAGACGCTGGGCGAAGCTCGCCGCGCCCACCGATGATGCGTCGAGCGCGTCGCCGATCTGGCCGCGCAGCTCCGCCGCCATGCGGCCGAGTTGTCGCGTGTCGTCCGTATAGCCGTCGATGCGCCGGAGAAGGTCCGCCGGGTCGCTCGGAGGTCGATCCGCCAGCGCGGAGCCATCCGCGATGTGCTGGACGAGCCGATCCCGCAGGACCGGAACCTCGGGAGCCAGAGCCGGATCGATGCTGGCCAGGAACTGCAGCGTGCCGTTGAGCTTTTCGCGCGTGGTCCTGACCTCGTCCGTCACCGCCGCCCCGGCGGCCGGGTCCACCGCCTTGCGGATCACGCGACGGTCGAACGCCTGCACGTCGATCACGCCGCGGTAGAAACCTTCGAGGTTGTGCGCCGACTCCCGCGTGCTCGCCACGCTGGCCATCAGCCAGTAGGTCGACATGATCGCCGATCCGCCCACCGCAAGGGCCAGCAACGCCACGCCGCCCACCACCACGGACGCGTGGGTTTTGATCGATACGCCTCGAAGCCAGCGAAACATTGCGCAGAATTCCCTCTGCCTCAACACAAAGCAGAGCGGTCCTAATACTGCCTTTACGACTATGACCATCGCGAGCGCGCCGGCGCGGTTTCGCCGTCGATGCGCCCGGCCCGAAGCGCCGCCTCGCAATGAAACCCTTTCCGTTCGACGTGCGTTCTCGACCGGCGCGAACTGCGCCGTGCTCCGGGGACCCGTCGATGCTGGACGAACAACACACTCGGGAGCGCGGCGACGCACGCGCCAAGCTGGATCTCTACGCAAGCCTCCTCGACTGGCGGCGCACGGTCGGCGACCTCTACGCCGACATCCGCATGATGGAGCCCGAGGAGGGCTGGGCGTTGTGGCGCGACACGCGCGACCGCCTGTTCCGCAGCCACGCGCAGTCGCCGCTGTCGCAGGCTCGCCGGACCCAGTTCGAAGGCGTGAACTACTTCCCCTATGATCCCGCGCTGCGCTTCACCGTGGGGTTGCAGCCTGCCGACGGGCGCGAGACGCTGCAGGCCGAGGCCGGCAAGGACGGGCTGATGACGCTCGTTCCCTTCGCGCTCACGCAGGGGCTGGAGCAGCCGCTCGGCAAGGAGCTGACGCTCTACTGGATCAACGGCTATGCGGGCGGGGTCTTCCTGCCCTTCAACGACGCCACCAATGGCTGGACGACCTTTGCGGGCGGGCGCTACCTGCTCGACACCATCAAGAGCGCCGATCTCGGGGCGGCCGAGGATGGGCGGCTCATCCTCGATTTCAACTTCAGCTACTATCCGTCCTGCGCCTATTCGGAGGCCTGGGTCTGCCCGCTGTCGCCGATCGAGAACCGGTTGAAGCGCGCCATCGCGGGCGGCGAGCGCGACGCGCCGGACGAGCGCCGCGAGCCGGCGGGGCTGCGCCTCGTCTGACGGCGAGTTGATGAGCCTACCGCCATTGAACGCTTGCGCGCCGGTTTTCAACCGATAGCCTGACGGCATGATCCTCCGAGGGGCTTTTCCGATGCGTATCGCGCCTGTTCTCGCCGTTGCGGCGACCTTCGTCATTTCCTCCCTGTCGGCCGTGTCGGCCCAGACCATCAAGATCGGCTCCAAGAACTTCACCGAGCAGTTCGTGGTCGCCGAGCTCTACGCGGCCGCCCTGGAAGGCGCGGGCTTCAAGGTGGAGCGCAAGATCAACCTCGGCGGCACGCTGGTGGCCCACGAGGCGCTGAAGAGCGGCGCGATCGACCTTTATCCCGAATACACCGGCACCGGCCTGAACGCCGTCATGAAGGCGCAGGGCGTGACCGAGACGGATCCCGAGAAGGTCCGCGGCATGGTGAAGGCCTTCTACGAGAAGGAGTTCAACCTCACCTGGCTGAAGCCGTCCGGCATCAACAACGGCTACGCGATCGTGGTGCGGCCCGACACCGCCAAGGAGTATGGGCTCAAGACCCTGAGCGACCTCGGCAAGGCCTCCTCGAAGCTGAAGCTCGGCGCCGGCGCCGAGTTCGTGGATCGCCGCGACGGCATCAAGGGCCTGAAGGAGGTCTACGGGGCCGAGTTCCAGGAATTCAAGCAGTTCGCCGCCCTGCGCCTGCGCTACGACGCGCTCACCCAGAAGCAGGTCGACGTCGCCAACGGCTTCTCGACGGACTGGCAGATCGCGGCCGAGAAGTTCATCGCGCTCGAGGACGACAAGTCGCTCTTCCCGCCCTACTACCTCGCCCCGGTGGTGCGCCCGGACATCGCCGCCAACGAGAAGGTGGTGGCCGTGCTCGAGAAGGTCGGCGCGGCGCTCGACAATCCCACCATGCAGGAGCTGAACCGGCAGGTGGAGGTCGACAAGAAGGAGCCCCGCACGGTTGCGGCCAACTTCCTGAAGAGCAAGGGCCTGTGACCTGAGCCTCGGGCCAGGTCCGTGGGGGCGGAACCTGAACACGACATGGTGACGTTCGGCGCAAGCGCCATCGCGCTCGCCGACATCGTCGCGGTCGCGCGCCGCGCCGCGCCGGTGCGCCTCGACGCGAGCGCAGGGCCGCGCCTCGCGGCGGCCCGCGCCGTGGTGGATCGCGCGCTGGAGCGGGGCGACGCCGTCTACGGGCTGACCACGGGACTCGGCGCCGCCGTCGATACACGGCTGTACGCGAGCCAGATCGCGGCCTTCCAGGCCCGCGCCATCCGGGCCAGGGCGGTCGGGGTGGGCGAGTGCATGGCGCCCGATGAAGTGCGCGCCATGCTGGCCGCCCGCCTGGCCGGGCTCTGCCAGGCAGCGTCCGGCATTTCGCCGCCGCTCGTGGACGCTGTCGCGGCCCTGCTCAACAAGGGCGTGACGCCGCGCGTGCGCCGCATCGGCTCGCTCGGCGAGGCGGATTTGAGCCCGCTCGCGCAGGCCTTCCTGCCGCTGATCGGCGACGGCGAGGCGGAGCATGACGGCGTCGTTCTGCCGGGCGCAGACGCCATGGCGGCGGCCGGGCTCACGCCCGTGACGCTTGGCCCCAAGGACGCGCTGGCGCTGCTCAACAGCAACGCCCAGAGCATCGGCCTCGCCACGCTGGCGCTGGCGGACCTTCGCACCGTTCTGGAGGTTGGCCTGCTCGCCGGCGCGCTGTCGCTGGAAGGCTACCGCGCCAACCTGTCGCCGCTGGATCCCGATCTCAGCCGCATGCGCCGCCTCGACGGCCATGCTGCTGGCGTGCGGGCGCTGCGGGCCGCGCTGGATGGCTCTGCCCTGTTCCACCCCGGAACCGCCCCGCGCGTGCAGGATCCGATCTCGTTTCGCTCCTTCGCCCCCGTGTTCGGCTGCGCGCTGCGGGCCTGCGATGCCGCGGAGGCTGTCGCGGCAGCCGAACTCAACGGCGTCGGCGACAGCCCGGTTGTGCTGCCCGGGCGGGACGCCATGCTGTCCAGCGTCAATTTCGATTCCACCGAGCTCGCGCTGGCGCTGGAAGCCGCCGGTCTGGCGCTCTCCCATCTCGCCGCGATCTCGGCCGCCCGCATCACCAAGTTGATGTCGCCGGGCGCGAGCGGCCTACCGCGCTTTCTCACCCGCCATGGCGGATCGCATTCTGGCTTCGCCACCACGCAGAAAACTGCCTCCGCGCTGGAAGCCGAGATCAGGCATCTCGCGCATCCGCTCGGCGCCCTCACGATCCCGGTCGCGGACGGCGTCGAGGATTACGCCCCGATGACGCCCGCCATCGTCGACAAGCTGCACGCGGCCGTGCGCCGCTTCGCCCGTCTCGTCGCGATCGAGCTCGTGGTCGCCGCGCAGGCGGTCGACCTGCGCGAAAGCGCCACGCTCGGCCATGGCGCGGCTCTTGCGTATGGGTTCGTGCGCGCCGCCGTGGCGCCGCTGGACGACGACCGCCCGATGGGACGCGAATACGAGGCTCTGGCGCTGCGCATCCTCGACGGCGAGCTGCCCTGGCGGCTCGCTCCGGCGGGCGGCGCCGCATGAGCTGGCTGGTCGAGAACTACGACCGGCTGCTGGTCGCCCTGTGGGAGCACATCCAGCTTGTCGGCGTCGGGCTGGCGATCTCGCTCGCGCTCGGCCTGCCGCTCGGCGTCGTGGCGGCGCGGCGCCCCGGCTTCGCGGTGTTCATCCTGCTGGTCTCGGGCGCGCTCTACACCGTGCCGGCGCTGGCCATCTTCGCGCTGCTGATCCCTTATCTCGGCCTCGGCTTCTGGCCCGCCATCGTGGCGCTGGTCGCCTACGCGCTGCTGATCATCATCCGCAACGTTTCGACCGGCCTGCGGCAGGTCTCGCCCGACATTCTCGACGCAGCGCAAGGCATGGGCTACGGCCCGATGCGCCGGCTCTTCGCCATCGAGCTGCCGCTCGCCATGCCGGTGATCGTGGCGGGCATTCGCATCACGGTCGTCACGCAGGTCTCGGTCGCCACCGTGGCGGCCTTCATCAACGCCGGCGGGCTGGGCGACATCATCTTCCAGGGCATCACGCAGGACTTCGGCGAAAAGGTCGTGATCGGAGCCATTGCGACCTCGGCGCTCGCGGTGGCGTGCGACGAGGCGCTGCGCCGGATCGAGATGCGGCTGCGCGCCGCGCAGGCGGACGCCCTGTGATGGCGGGTGCGCGCTGATGCTCCGATGGATCGCCGACAATCCCCGCATCTTCACGGTGGCGTTGCAGAACCACCTATGGCTCTCGGCCGCCGCACTCGCGGCCGTGCTCGTGATCGCGCTGCCGCTTGGACTGGCGCTGACGCGCCGCCGCGCGCTCGCGGGCGCCGCGATCGGGGTCGTCAACGTGCTGCGCACGGTGCCGTCGCTGGCGCTGCTCGTGATCATGCTGCCGGTGCTCGGCACCGGCTTCCTGCCATCCGTGGTGGCGCTGACGCTGTACGGCCTGCCGGCGCTGCTGCTGAACACCTATACGGGCCTGACCGAGGTGGACCGCGACATCGTCGACGCGGCGCGCGGGCAGGGCTTTTCGGACCGGCAGGTCATGACCCGCATCGAGATCCCGCTGGCGCTGCCGGTGGTGTTCGCCGGCGTGCGCACCGCTGCCGTGCAGATCGTCTCGGCCGCCACGCTGGCGGCCTTTATCGGCGGCGGCGGGCTCGGCGAGCTGATCACCTCCGGGATGGCGAACTTCAACTTTCCGCAGCTTGTGGCCGGCGCGCTCGCGGTGGCGCTGCTGGCGCTGGCGGTGGAGCTCGCCTTCGCCGGGCTGGAACGGCTGATGACGCGCTCCACGGGGCTTCGCGACTGATGAAAGGCGCAAGGGCGTGATCAGGCTGGAAGGTGTCAGCAAGCTGTTTCCGGGCGCGGCCCGGCCCGCCGTGGACGCGCTGGACCTGGAGGTGCCGGCCGGCCGCACCTGCGTGCTGATCGGCCCCTCCGGCTGCGGCAAGACCACCACGATGAGGATGGTGAACCGGCTGATCGAACCCAGCGCGGGCCGCATCATCGTGGAGGGCGAGGACGTCACTACGGTGGACCCCGTGGGCCTGCGCCGGCGCATCGGCTACGTCATCCAGCAGGTCGGGCTGTTTCCGCACATGACCATCGCCGAGAACGTCGCGGCCGTGCCGCGGCTGTTGGGCTGGCCGGAAGCGCGGATCCGCGAGCGCAGCGCCGAGATGCTGTCGCTGGTGGGGCTGGAGCCCGGGCAGTTCCTGTCGCGCCATCCGCGCCACCTGTCGGGCGGCCAGCGCCAGCGCGTCGGCGTCGCCCGGGCGCTCGCGGCCGATCCGCCCGTGATGCTGATGGACGAGCCGTTCGGCGCCATCGACCCCATCGTGCGCGGGCGCCTGCAGGACGAGTTCCTCGACATCCTGCGGCGGCTGAAGAAAACCGTGATCCTGGTCACGCACGACATCGACGAGGCGATCCGCATGGGCGACCTCGTCGCCATCATGCGCGATGGGCGCCTCGTGCAGTACGCCGCGCCCGAGCGTTTGCTGGCCGCGCCCGCGGACGCCTTCGTGGCCGATTTCGTCGGCGCCGACCGGGCGCTGCGCCGCCTCTCGCTGCTGCGCGCCATCGACGTCGCGGAGCCGGGCGACGGCGGTGGGGACAATGGTCGCTTGCGGCTGCCGGGCTCCCTCTCGGCCCGCGACGTGCTCTCGGCCCTGCTGGCCGAGGGCAGGGACGCCGCCATCATCCTGGACGGGGAGGGGAGGCCGGCCGGACACCTCTCGCTCGCCGCCATCCAGCGCCTGAGCGTGCTCGACAACCCGCATCCGGAAGGGACGGCGCGGGCCTAGCCGGGCCGGCCGTAGCCGGCGCGGTCAGCGGCTGCGGCTTCGTCCCGAAGAACGGCGTAATCGGCGGCCGCGGCGGCGGCGAAGCCGGACAGCTGAAGCCGGCCGAGCAGCGCCTGGCCTTCGGGATCATCATGGAGCCCCAGCACCGCGCCGCGCAGCCGGTCGAGATCGTCGGCGTTGACGCCCGGCGACGCTGCGAGCAGCGGCATGGGGCGCGGGGCCGTAGCGCCGACGACCCGGAGCAGGGCGGCGGCCTCGGGCTCGTGCGCAAGCAGCAGGTCGTGGAAAAACGAGTCGAGCGGGCCGATGTCGACCCCGCCCGAGAGCACGGCCTCGATCACCCGGCGCGGCGTCTGGAGCCCGCCGACGCTCGCGGCGTAGAGCGGCTGGCCGCCGGCGGCCTGCCAGAAGGGCAGCAGATGCGTCCGCAGCGCCTGGAAGCCCGACTGCGAGTGCTCCGCCGTCCAGCCGATGCGGCCGCCGAAGCTGTCTTCCAGCGTCCGGATCGGCCCGTCCGCCCGCACGATCAGCCGCGTGGCGTAGCGCGGGCTCCCGTCGCCGCTGGCCGGAACG
Source organism: Alsobacter sp. P4_H11 (assembly GCF_056400925.1). Classification (NCBI taxonomy): domain Bacteria; kingdom Pseudomonadati; phylum Pseudomonadota; class Alphaproteobacteria; order Hyphomicrobiales; family Alsobacteraceae; genus Alsobacter; species Alsobacter sp. P4_H11. Next base: position 283,253 of record NZ_JBFUKI010000003.1, on the reverse strand, counting down.
GGCGCGGCCACGGGCCGGAGCCCGAAGCCGCCCGTCGCGAACGGAAAGCCGCAGATGAAGGCGAGCCCGAGGTCCGGCCGCCGCCACAGCTCCTCCAGCGGCGCCGGCGCGGCGTGGGGGATCACCTCGAGCGGGACGCCCGCCAGGGCGGCGATGCGCCCGAACAGCGCCGTCCACGCCGCCGCCACGGCGGCGTTCACCGCATACATGCGCGCGTTGGCGACCAGTCTCACGCGTAGCGCAACCGCTGGCCAAGCCCCATCCGGCCGGCCTTCTCGAGCATGAAGTGCCCGAGCGCGATGTCGGACAGCGACAGCCCGCGGTGCCAGAACAGGATGGTCTCGTCGTCGCTCTCGCGCCCGGGCTTTCGGCCGGCGACAATCTCGCCCATCTCGGCATGGAGCGTCTCGGCCGAGAGCTTGCCGGCGTCCACATGCGGGCGCAAGGCCCCGAACGGCCCGCCCTTGCACTGGCCCCAGTCGTCCACCACCAGCTTCGCCATGATGTCGGTGAGCGACAGCTCCACGGCGCTCATGGTGCCGTACGGGACCACGAAGGCGCCGGGCTTGATCCACTCGGTCTTCAGCAGCGGCTCCGGCGCGTTGAGGCGCGAGGCCTCCACGACGATGTCCGCGCCCTCCACGCAGGAGCGCCAGTCCGGCGTCGCCACGACGCGCTTGCCGAGATCGGCGCTCAACCGCTCCGCGAAGGCGTGGCGGCTCTCGGGCCGGCGTGAATGGACGCGGATTTCGTCGAAGTCGAACAGCGAATCGAGCAGCCGCACGTTCCAGTAGGCCGTGCCGCGCGCGCCGATGTGGCCCAGCACCCGCGAGCCCTTGCGCGCCAGATGCTTGGCCCCGATCGCCGTCACCGCGCCGGTGCGCATGTCGGTGAGGTGGCTGCCGTCCACGATGGCCTTGGGGACGCCGTTCAGCGGATCCATCAGCAGGAGCAGCCCCATCTCGGAGGGCAGCCCCTGCTGGTAATTGTCCACGAAGTCGCCGATCACCTTCACGCCGGCCCGGGCGATGGGCGCCCGGAAGGCGCCGCGCAGCACATTAAAGTGGCCGTTCGCGCCCGCGTTCGGCATCAGGTGCATGCGCGGCTCGATCACGGTCTCGCCGCGGCCCTGGGCGGCGAGGCCCGCCTCCACGGCGTCGATGATCTCGGCGTCCGTGAGCTGGAGCGCCTCCACGTCGATGGCGTTCAGGTAATCGATATACAACTCGGCCTTCGACATGCCGGCGCGCTCCTGCTCTCTCGTTCGTCTTACGGATCGTCCACCGTCACGCGGGCGGTGGTCACCTGGTCGCCCTTCTGCTCGGCGTTCAGCGTCACCTGCCGGCCCGGAACGAGGTTCTCGGCCGAGCCCTGCGCGAAGGTGAACACCTTGGTGTCGGGCGTCAGCGCGATGGTCTTCTCGCCGCCCTTGTAGGTCAGCTTCATCGCCTTGCCGTCGCTCGTGTCGACGGTTTCCGTCATGGTGGCGTTGGTCATCGTGCTCTCGGGAAGCAGGTCCCACTTGAAGTGGCCTTCGCTGGTTCCCCGCATGGCGGCCGGGAAGATGAAGATCTCCACGGCCTTCAGCGTCTCGCCGGTCGCCGGCACGGCCGCCACGCCGACGAAGTCGTTGGGCTTGATCTGGCTGGCCTCGGCGCGCACGCGCCGGCCGACCGTCAGGTTGGGCGGGAGCTGGACGTTCACGGTGGCGCCCTCTCGGGTGCGAACCTGGAGCACGCTCGCGTTGGCGCTCACGATTGCGCCGCGCAGGCGCGCCGTCTGGGCGCTCGCGCCTGTGGCCGTGACCGCCGCGAGGCCGACCGTCGCGAGGGTGAGATTGAGGAAGAAGGAAAACCGCATGCGGGATGCTCCGGAGGGGGATGCCGCATCCTCGACCGCCCGCCTGCGTCGCGCCACCCCACCACACGCAGCTTTGATCGGATTGGCGGATTTGTCGTTGAACTCTTTCTCTCGACCGCCTCGCTTGCGAGCGGAGCGAAGCCTCCTGCCCCCGATGACGAGATGGTGTTCCATCAGCGGTCAGCGGCACTGCATCCCATCCGCGCCCTTCGCGCAGCGCTGCCGGGCGCTGGACGCGGCTTGACGCGGCGGGCGCTTGGCCCGATCGGTTGCGGGCGCCGCGACCCATTCACGCGCGGTCGCCGAGCGTGAAAGAGGGATGGCGTGACGGCGTATCTGGAAGGGGCTCTGGCCGGGCTTGCGCTCAGCCCCGGCGTCGTCGCGATCCTGATCGCCGTCGTGCTGGGCGCGGCGGTGCTGCGCGGCTTCACGGGCTTCGGTTTCGCGATCGCGGCGGTGCCGCTGCTCAGCCAGGTCGTGCCGCCGCTGGTCGCCGTCACGATGTCGCTGTGCATGCAGACGCTGGGCGGGCTCATCGACCTGCGCCGGTCCTGGCGCGACTGCCACCGCCCGTCGTTGCGCTGGCTCCTGACCGGCGCGCTCGCCGGGTCGCCGGCCGGCATGGCCCTGCTGGGCGTGGCCCCGGCCTCCATCGCCCGAATCGCGATCGGCGGAATCACGCTGATCGCCGCGGTGTCGCTGGCGCGCGGCGCGGCGCTGGCCGCCATGCCCGGAAAGGCGGTGACGCTCGGGGCCGGGCTGCTCGCCGGGATCTTCAGCGGCCTGGCCGCCATGCCGGGCCCGCCCGCCGTGGCCTACTACCTCGCCTCGCCGGTCAGCCGCGTGCAGGCGCGCGCCTCCATGCTGGTGTTCTTCTTTCTGACGTCCACGCTCGCGCTCGCCAGCGCGCTCTGGCTCGGCCTCGCCGACAAGCGCGCCCTGGTGCTGGCCGTGATCGGAATGCCCGTGATGGTGCTCGGCGTGCACGCGGGCAATCGCGCGTCCCGCCACGGCGGCGAACGCACGCACCGGCTCATCGCCATCGCGCTCCTGGTCGTGATCGCGGTCAGCAGCATCGCGCGCGGCGGGCACGAGCTCTGGCCCTGAGGCGGCGGCCTCACCGCACCTGCCCGCCCCTCAGCCCCAGCGATCCCGGGTTCATCAGCCCGCGCGGGTCCAGCGCGCGCTTCACGTCCTGCAGCAGCGACCAGGTTTCCGGCTTCAGGATCTCGGCGAACGGGTAGTCGCGCGCGATCTGCCAGCTGACGCCGCCGAGGCCGGCATAGAGCTCCTGCGTGGCGCGGCGCAGCTCCGCGACGGCGTTGCGGGTTTCCGGGTTGGCCGGGCGGTTCATCCAGGGCTTGACGATCTCGGCCCCCACGCTGGCCGCGTGCAGGGGCGTGATCTCATCCGTCCAGTAGAAAGCCGGCTCCAGAAAGAACTCGTTGCCCACCGTCATGCTCATCACCGAGTAGACGATGCCGTGGCGCTCCATGAAGGGCCGGCGCTCGGCGAAGAACGCCTCGTTGGCGTCCACCACGCGCTGGGCGTCGCCGAGCGGAAACACCGCGTGGATCGGCACCCACCGCTCGCCGTTGAGGCCCAGCATGCCGCGCACTGGCCCGAAGGGCTTCGCGCGCATCACCTTGGGCACGCTGTTCTCGATCTCGGTGCCGTGCGCCCGGCCGATGGCGCTCAGCGCCGCCATGCCCTTGCGCAGGTTGTCCGCGTCGGCGGCCTCGGTGACGATGTGGAGCGTGTAGTTGTGCGCCTTCAGGAAGCCCGCGCCCGCCACCGCCACGCCGGCGGCCGCCTTGACGCCCTCCAGCAGCGACTTGCCGGACGTCGCCACCGCGCCCAGCGCCTTCAGCCCGTCCGAGATGCGGTTCACGCTCGCCGAGTGCTGCGCCTTGGTGCGGTCGATGCCGAAGCCTTCCGCCACCAGGCGGGTGCGCGCCATCTCGACCTGCGCGGCCGCCATGGCGTGGAGGCTTTCGAAGCCGAAGGACAGGAAGCCGGCCTCGGCCGGGCGCGGCCACAGCCGCAGCGTCGCCGAGACCTTGACGCCGAAGGCGCCGTTGTCGCCCAGGAAGAGGCCGGTGAGGTCTGGCCCGCCCTCGCGCGTGAAGGGCTTTGTCCCCTTGCGGCCGCCCGATCCCGTGGTGGCCACGCGCCCGTCCGCGAGCACAACCGTGACGCCCAGCACGGCTTCCGCCACCGTACCGTTCAGGGCCGAGCCGAAAAACGCGCTGTTCTGCGAGAGCGCGCCGCCCACCGTGGCGTTGACGCCCGACAGCGGGCCCCAATAGCCGGTGCGCAGGCCCGTGCCTTCCAGCGCTGCGTTGACGCTCTCCCACGTGCATCCGGCCTCGACCGTGATGTAGCGGTCGTCGGCGTTCACCTCGACGATGCGGTTGAGCTTGCGCGTGTCGATCACCACCGAGTCGGCGCGGTCGGGCAGGTAGCCCTTGGTGTAGGACATGCCGCCGCCGCGCGGCACTACCGAAAGGCCGTGCTCGGCCGCGACCCGTACGGCTTCGGCCACGTCCTCGCCGGTTCGCGCCATCACGACCGCGAGGGGCGGAATGCCGGGCTGCCAGAAGATGTCGTTGGCGTAGTAGTCGCGCGTCTTGGCGTCCGCGAGCACGCGGTCGTCGCCCAGCGCGCGCTGCAGGGCGTCCAGAGCCATCAGGTCGTCGGCTCGAATGTGATCCGTCATCGACATCGGGCGCTCCTCCATTCGGGGCGGTTCGTCGCCCGCCGATTTGGGGCGGATCGAACCACCGCAGGCCGCCGCGTGTCAACTTTCGACTTCCATTTCATACTGTGACATGGCTAGTCTACGGCAGACCGCGAAAGCTGCCGGACGATCCATGGCCGAGACCGACTCCCCCACCCAGAATGTCAGGGCCGTCACCCGGGCCCTCTCCGTGCTGTCGTCGTTTTCGGGCAAGAGCGTGCAGTCGCTGGCCGAGGTCACCAACGCCACCGGGCTCGACAAGGGCACCACGCGCCGCTTGTTGCTGACCCTGATGAGCAGCGGCTTCATCGCCCAGGACCCGGCCACCCAGCATTATCGCCTCGGCCGCGCGATCCGTGACCTCGCCGCCAACGTGGCGGACGATCTCGACCTGCGCAGCCTCGCGCTGCCGGTGCTCACCGAACTCGCCGGCGACGTGCACGGCACGGCCTTTCTGTCGGTCTACGACGAGGGCGACGTGGTGTGCCTCGACCGCATCCACGACATGAAGGGCATCGAGGTGCACTGGTGGGCGGTGGGCGGCACCCTGCCGTACAACTGCGGCGGCGCCCCCAAGCTGCTGCTCGCCTATCAGGAGCCTGCCGAGATCGAGCGCGTCCTCCGGCAGCCGGCCGCCGCCCTCACGCCCAAGAGCATCACCGACAAGGCCGAGCTCGAAGCCTCGTTGGCGAAAATACGCGAGCGCGGCTGGGAGCTGGCGGTGGACGACGTGGCGCTTGGCCTGTCGGCGCTCGCCGTACCGGTGCGGGGTCGAGACGACGCCATCGTGTGCTCGATCAGCATCGCCGGCCTCACGCCGCAGATGGTGGCGCGCAACAAACCTGTCCATCTTGCGCGTGTGCAGAACGCCGCCGCCGCCATTGAGCGCCGCCTCAAGGGGGCCGGGCGGAGCTAGCGTATCACTCTGTGAAACACGGGTTGTGGTTTGACAGAGAAGAGCCGTTGGCGCTAGTTTGGGTTGTGGCCGACGAGGCCGTGAGAACGCCGTAGCCGACGCTCGAAGAGCCGCCGCCCCAAGGGCGACGACGTCGCGGGCCCGGTCCACGACGGTTCGACGATGATCAGCAAGATCACGCGAAAGATCGGGGAGGGAACATGAGCAAAGCTTCCGCAGCCGCGCGCAAATTGCGTGGCGTTCTGGCCGGCGCCGCGGCGCTCGCAATCGGCTATGCCGGAACCGCCGCCGCCGCTCCGGCGGCCGGCGAATACGGCGTCGGCTTCATCACCGAGAACACCGGCCCGCTGGCGGCCGCCGGCGTGTCCTATCATCGCGGCGCGCAGCTCGCGGTCGACGAGATCAACGAGGGCGGCTGGATCGGGCAGGGCGTTAAGCTCAAGCTCAGCGAAAAGGAAAGCGGCTCCGACGCGGCTCGCGCCGTGCAGGCGCTCACGCAATTCTCGGCCGACCGCAACGTCGTCGCGGTGACGTGCTGCATCCTGTCTCCAGTGGCCGCCGCCCTGAAGCCGGTCACCACCAACGCCAAGCTGCCGCTCGTGATCTACGGCGCGACGCTGCCCGGCCTGCCGCAGCCGCCCTTCGTCACCTCCATCGTGGGCCTGCCCGGCCCGCAGGAAGTGAAGATGTCCAAGGTGCTGGCCGAGACCCTGAAGCCCAAGACGGTGGCGTATTTCGTCAACGCCGACAACGAGGGCTTCCAGAACCGGCTCAAGGCCGCTCAGAAGGTGATGGACGACGCCGGCGTCAAGAATGTCGGCGTGGTCAGCATCCTGTCCGCCGACACGGATTTCACCGCCCCGGCCACCCAGGCGATGGCGACGAACCCGGACCTCATCATGGTCTGGACCACGCAGACCCCGGCGGCCGGCATTATCGCGGCGCTGCGTTCTCGCGGCTACGCCGGCAAGATCGCTACCTCGGACGTGATTTCGCCCGCGCCCGTGTTCAAGAAGATCGGCGCGCCGCTGGCCGGCATCCCGTTCCCGATCATCTTCTCGTCCGAGATCTCCAGCACCCCAGAGGCGAAGAAGTTCGTCGAGGGCTACACCAAGAAGTTCGGCGAGGCCCCGGATACCTATTCGGCCCAGGGCTACACCTCGCTCTACTACATCGCGCAGGGCATGAAGGCCCTCGACGGCAAGCCCACGCGTGAGGACCTCGCGGCCTCGATCGGCAAGATCCAGTCCATCGACTACAACGTCTATGGCGGCGTGCCGATGGTGAACGGCCAGGCCGAAGTCCAGAACTCCCTGATCGCCGCCTGGACGGCGGACGGAAAGGTCGTGCGCTGGGAGAACAAGTGATGCAGCTCTTCGTCGAGCAGCTGATCAACGGCTGGGCGCTGGGTTCGCTCTACGCCCTGTTCGGGATCGGCTTCGGCCTCGTCTTCTCCACGCTCGGCATCCTCAACGCCGCGCACGGGACCTATGCGAGCTGGGCCGCCATCGCGGGCTACTACGCGGTGGAGCGCTTCGGCGTCCCGTTCCCGGTCGCGATCGCGGCGGGCGTGATCGGCGGCGGCCTCCTGGCCGTCGTCGTGGACCAGATCGGCTTCCAGCCGCTCCGGGCCAAGAAGACCGGCATGCTCGGCGCGCTGATCACCAGCATCGCGTTCTGGATCATCCTCGACAGCCTGGCCGGTTTCGCGACCGGCCAGCAGAGCCTGGCTTTTCCGGCCGCGAGCTACCCCAACCAGATGGTCGTGATGGGCCCACTGCGCGTGCCGCAGATGCAGATCATCACCATCCTGGCGCTGTTGTTCTGCACCATCGGCATCCACCTGCTGATCCAGAAGACCCGCATCGGCGCGGCCATGCGGGCGGTGGGCTGGAACGAGGTCGCGGCGGCGCTTGGCGGCGTCAACGCCCGCATGGTGATCCTGCTCACGGCCTTCCTGGCGGGCGCGACCTCCGGCCTCGCCGGCGTGCTCGGCGGCATCTCGACCTCCAACGTGTCCTTCACGCTGGGCGAGGGCCTGATGCTGAAGGGCTTCGCGGCCGTGGTGGTCGGCGGCTACGACGACGTGCGCGGCACCGCCATCGCGGGCATCTGCCTCGGCATCATCGAGGTCTTCGTCGCCCAGTACATCTCCACGAGCTTCCGCGACGGCTTCACCTACATGCTGCTGCTCGCCTTCCTGATCGCCCGTCCGCGCGGCCTGTTCGGCAGCGCCAGCTTCGTGCGGGCCTGAGATGGAGACGCTCCTCGACCTCTGGGCCGCTTATGGCAGCACCGTCACCTTCGCGATGGTCAACGCGCTGTTCGCGCTCTCGACCTATGCGGTGCTGTCGACCGGCGTGCTGAGCTTCACCACGGTGGTGTTCGCCGCCGTGGGCGGCTTCCTGGCCGCGCAGCTCTCCGGCAAGTTCGGCCTGCCGCTCTGGGCGGCGTTTCCGGCCGCGGCGCTGGGCGGCGGCTTTGCGGCCGCCGTGGTGGCTTTCGCGTTTCTGCGGCTCGAGAGCCACTGGATGGCGCTGGCGAGCCTCGCTCTGGTGCTCATCACCCGCGTGACGGCCCTGAACGCGCCGGCGCTCACCGGCGGCGTCAACGGCCTGATCGTGCCGGTGCGCGTCGAGCCTCTGGAACTCGCCATTCTGCTGGCGCTGTGCACGGTGGTGTTCTGGCGCCTGCACCGGTCCTGGTTCGGCCTCGCCTCCCGGGCCGTGCGCGAGGACGCCGCGGTGGCGTCCACCATGGGCATCAGCCCCTATCGCATCCAGTTCATCGCCTTCCTGATCAGCGGCGTGGTGGGCGGCCTCGGCGGCGCGGCCCTGGCGTTCACGCTGCAGTTCATCTCGCCCGAGACCTACTTCATCGGCATCGCCTTCACGATGATCGCCTCCACGGTGCTGGGCGGCTCCTTCCACTGGCTCGGGCCGATCATCGGCGCGGCCGTGTTCACGGCGCTGCCCACCACCATGCAGGCCATCGTGCCGCAGATCGAGGACGTCGCGAAGGGCGTCGTGCTGCTGCTGATCATGATCTTCCTGCCGCGCGGCCTCATCGACCCGCGCGCCTGGGGGCTGAAGAAGGCCGCCCGGCTGCGGGAAGAAACCGAAGCCAAGCGCGCCGCGGAGCCCGCCGCCCATGCGTGACGCCGGCCCCCTCCTCGTGCTCGACCAGGTCGTGAAAACCTTCGGGGGCGTCGCCGCCGTGGGCGGGCTCACGGCCCATGTCCGCCAGGGCAGCGTCCATGGCCTGATCGGCCCCAACGGCGCCGGCAAGACCACGGTGATCAACCTGATCACCGGGCTCTTCCACCCGAGCGCCGGCAGCATCCGCTTCAACGGCGCGAAGCTGGAGGCCATGGCCCCGCAGGACATCGCCGCCAAGGGCATCTCGCGCACCTACCAGAATGTCCGCCTGTTCAGCGGCATGACGGCGCTCGAGCAGGTGATGACCGGCTGCTACCTGCGCCGCGGCGTCTCGCTGTGGTCGTCCTTCCTCGGCCTCCCGGCCGCGTCCTCCGCCTGGCGCTCGACCCGCGAGCAGGCCCTGCATCTGCTGGACCGGGTCGCGATGGCGCATCGCGCCGACGAGCTGGCCGAGACGCTGAGCTATGGCGAGCAGCGCCGCATCGAGATCGCCCGCGCGCTCGGCTCCGACCCCAAGCTGCTGCTGCTCGACGAGCCCACGGCCGGCATGAACCATTCCGAGGCGGAGGCGGTCGGCCGCCTCGTCCACGAGCTGCGCGACGCCGGCCTCACCATCCTGATGGTCGAGCACAACATGAGCCTCGTCACCGCCTTCTGCGACAGCTGTACGGTGATGAATTTCGGCCGCCTCTTGGCCGAAGGGGACCCGAGGACCTGCATCGCCGACCCGGCCGTGCAGGAAGCCTATTTCGGACGCAAGAACGATGCTGACCGTATCCAAGCTCTCCGCTAGCTACGGGGCGATCCAGGCCGTCCGGGGCATCGACCTCCAGGTCAAGGCCGGCTCGCTCTGCGTCGTGCTGGGCGCCAACGGCGCCGGCAAGTCGACCACGCTGCGCAGCATCGCCGGGCTGCACCGGCCGGTGTCGGGCTCCATCAGCCTCGACGGCGCCGAAATCTCGCGGCTGCCGCTGCACAAGGTGGTGCGCTCCGGCCTCGCGCTGGTGCCGGAAGGCCGCATGGTGGTGGCGCCGCTCACCGTGGAAGAGAATCTCGGCCTCAGCGCCTTTGCGGGCCGCAACGCGGACCCCGAGCTGCTCGACAAGGTCTACACGCTGTTTCCGCGCCTGGCCGAGCGGCGCCTGCAAAAGGCCGGCCTGCTCAGCGGCGGCGAGCAGCAGATGCTCGCCATCGGCCGCGCGCTGATGACCCGGCCGCAGATGCTGGTATTGGACGAGCCCTCGATGGGCCTCGCGCCCTCCATCGTCGACCTCGTGTTCCAGGCCATCGTGGCGCTGCACCGCGAGGGCCAGTCCATCCTGCTAGTGGAGCAGAACGCCGCCATCGCGCTCTCGGTCTGCGACTACGGCTACGTCATGCGCCGCGGCCAGATCGTCGTCGAAGGCACGCCCGACGCGCTGAAGCAGAACCCCGAAGTGCTGGAAGCGTACCTGTCGTAAGGGGCGCAACCCACCCTCCCCTTGAGGGAGAGGGTCTACGGCCAAAGGCCGGCGGGGTGGGGTGCAGCCGGGGGAGGGCGTTGTTGGCGGGGTGATCCACGCCCGGAGTCACCCCACCCCGCCGCTGCGCGGCGACCCTCCCCCTCGAGGGGAGGGTAAAGAGCGCGCCCCTCACTCCGCCGCGAAGGCCTTCGGCGGCGGCGCAGTGAGGTACTTCAGCTGCAGCGCCTCGATTTCCTTGAAGCCGATCATCTCGATGAAGGGGTCGTGGCCCATGGTCGGCCGCGGCAGGTTCTTGGTGGTCTTGTCGCGCACCAGCGCGGCGAGGTTTTCCTGCAGCGCGGTCGCGATGCTCATCAGCGGCACGAGCGGGAAGGTGGCGAGCCCGGCCACGCTGGCGATCTCGTCCGGGGACAGGTTCTTCTCCAGCCAGCCCAGGATCTGCAACGACAGCGGCACGCCGCAGGCTTCGCGCAGCGCGCGCAGGCCCTCGATGGTCTTGAAGGTGCGGCTGATCGGCTGGATCACGTCCGCGCCGGCCGCCACATAGGCCTTGGCGCGCTCGATGGCCTCGGCCTCGGTGGCCACGTCCGTGCGGGCGACGATCAGCATGTTCAGGTTGCGGCGCGCCTCCACGGCGGCCCTGATCTTGCCGACGGCCTCGTCCATCGGGATGGTCTCGACCCCGCCGACGCAGATCGGGCAGCGCTTGGGCGCGACCTGGTCTTCCATGATCACCGCCGCGACGCCCGTCGCCTCGAACTCCCGGATGGTCCGCATCACGTTGATGGCGTTGCCATAGGCGGTGTCGATGTCGGCGATCACCGGAATGTCGACCACGTTGGTGACGTTGCGGACGACGCCGAGGTTCTCGGTCATCGTGTAGAGCTCGGCGTCCGGCATGCCGAGCAGCGAGGCGGAAACGCCGAAGCCGCTGGTCAGCAGGGCGTCGAAGCCGGCGGCCTGGATGAAGCGCGCCGACAGGGCGTCATACGCGCCGGCGGCCCAATGCGTCTTCTGCGCCAGCACCTTGGCGCGGAAATCCTGGTGTCCGGTGAACGGCATGGTGGTGGCTCCTTGAGGGGGGTGCGGCGGCTACACGGCCGCGACGGGGCGCTTCAGGTAGGGAACGAGGCCGCCCGCATCCAGCATCTCGCGGTCGGCGTAGGACAGCGGCTCCATCGGCAGCGAGCGGCCCTTGGTGAGGTTGCGGACGAGGTTGGCGTCCCAGTCGACCTCGATCTCGTCCCAGCGGTCCACGAGCGACAGGATCCCGGGGCAACTCGCCTGCGGGAAGCCCATGCTGATCTCGCCGCGCCAGTAGCCGGGCGAGAAGGACTCGGCGATCACGCCGCTCACCCCCAGATGCCGCATGGCGCGCATCGGCGGGTAATGCGGGTGGCCGTAGCCGAAGTTGTGCGCGCCGACGATCACGTCGCCGGTCTTCACCTTCGCGTGGAAGTCCGGGTCGTAGGAGAGCATCGCCACCTTGGCGAGCTCGTCCACGTCCGTGATCTTGATGTTCTTGACCCCGACGATCTGGTCGACGTCGAAGTTCTCCTCGTCGAACACGAAGGCGACGCGGCCGTGCAGCGGTTTCAGCGCCATGGCGTCCTCCCGTCAGAGATATTTGCGAGGGTCGGCGATCGCGCCCTCGATGGCCGAGGCCGCGACCGTGGCGGCGTTGCAGAGGTAGATCTCCGAATCCGGGCTGCCCATGCGCCCGCGCACGTTGAGCGTCCCGGTCGAGACCGCCCGCTGGTTGGCCGACATGGTGGCGATGCGGCCGAAGCAGTAGTCGCAGCTCGGCGACGAGATGAACGCCCCGGCCTCGGCCAGGATGGAGATCAGCCCCTCGCGCCCGGCCGCCGCCATGATTTCCTGGCTGGTCGGCACCACGTTGAGCTGGAACCCGGCCTTCACCTGCCGGCCCTCCAGCACCTTGGCGGCGATGCGCAGGTCTTCCAGCCGCCCCGACGCGCAGGAGCCGAGATAGCCGGCGTTGATCTCCAGCCCGAGGAATTCGGACAGGTTGCGCGAATTCGCCGGCGTCGGCGGGATCACGACCAGCGGCTCGAGGTCGGTGAGGTCAAGGTCGTGCACGGCCGCGTATTCGGCGTCCGGGTCGCTCCACACCGGCTCGATCTTCTTCTTGGCGCGCGGCATCGCGTAGGCGAGGCGCACGTCGTCCGGGTTCACGATCGCCGTCACCGCGCCGGTGAACATCGCGAGCCCGGTGATGGTCTGCAGCCCCTCGGTGGAGATCTGCGAGAGGGCAGGGCCGCCGATCTCCAGAACCTGGAAGCGGCAGGAGGCCGGGCCCAGCGTGCGCACGAGATGGTGGAACACGTCGCGCGCCATCACGCCCTTCTGCAGCGTGCCGCGCAGGTTCACCCGCACGGTCTGCGGCACCTTGATGGAGATGCGCTCGCGCACGAACGCCTCCAGCAGGTTGCGGCGGATGCCCATCGCGAGCGTCCCGAAGGTGCCGAGCTGGCTGATATGGCCGTCGAAATGCACCACGAAGGCGCCCGGCACGGCGTAGCCCACCTCGGCCGCCACCTGATGGCCGATGCCCTTGCGCTCATACAGCGCGACGCCGTTCTCGGCGCACCACTTGCGGGTGCCGATATGGAGTTCTTCCTCCTTTGGCGTTGTCGCCGGCACCATGTGGTCGATGAAGATGGCGTAGCGGTCCGGCTCGGCGACCCGTTCGATGCCGAAGTCCTCCTTCATCTGCTTGAAGTAGACGTCCGTGTAGCCGGGGAAATCATACGCGATCACGAAGTCCGGCTTGGCCATGACCTCGTCGCCGGCCTTCACAAATTCCTTGCCGGACACCCGGGCCAGGATCTTCTCGGTGATGGTGTAACCCACGTGCGATCTCCTCGGGCAGGCTCGCGCCCGCCCTCTGTCAATGGCCGGCGGCGTCGGCCGGCTTGAACGTGAAGCCGCCCGGACGGCGGCCGATGAAGCCCGCATGCGGCGGGCCGAAATGGGAGGGCAGCAGCAATGCGCCCGTGTCGGCGCAGTGCTCCAGCAACTTGAGGCGCGTTTCGCGCGCGGCGTCCTGGTCCTCGCAGAAGCAGCTGTTCAGGTCCGGCGCATAGATCTGGATGGGCTGATGCAGCACGTCGGCCGAGCACACGAAGCTCTCGCCATCGCGCTCGTAGACGAGGTTGAGCTGCGTCGCCGTGTGCCCCGGCGCGGCCACGACCTTGAGGCCCGGCAGGATCTCGTCGCCGTCCTCCACGAAGTCGACCAGCCCCGCCTCTACGACGGGATCGACGCTGTCGCGGATCACGTCGACGTTCTCTGGAAGGCGCGCGCGCCCGTCGCCGCCCTCGCGCCAATGGTCATATTCGGCCCGGCCGAAGAGGTAGCGGGCGTTCGGAAAGGTCGGGACCCAGCGATCGCCGTCCCGGCGCGTGTTCCAGCCGACATGGTCGATGTGGAGATGCGTGCAGAACACGATGTCGACGTCCTCGGGCCGCACGCCCGCGGCCGCGAGATTGTCCAGGTAGGGAAAGTCCAGCATGTGGAAGCGCCGGAACAGCGGCAGCGCGCGCGCCTTGCCGTTGCCCGAGCAGGTGTCCACCAGGATCGTCTTGCCCTGCAGCCGGATCAGCCAGGACTGGATGCTCGACATCACCTTGCCGCTGCCGGCGTGGAAGAAGTTGGGGCCGGCGAGCTGGGGGTGACGTTCAAGCAGCGCGGCGTCGAAGCCGGGCAGCAGGAACCGGGGCTCGAAGCCCTGCTCCAGCACCTCCTCGACGCGGGCGACAGAGACGCCGCCGAGCTGAAAATTCGCCACAGGCGCACTCCCTTGGGCGCAGTCTTCTTGGCCCAAGGGTTACCACGCAGCACGCATCCTGCCAATCAGCAAAATGCGTTTCATCAGATGACACGCTCATGCGCGCGGTTCAACCCGCGCCGCGATCTCCCGTGCGCAGCTTCTCGGCGTAGACGTTGATCACCAGCGCGGCGAGCAGGATGAGGCCGCGGATCAGGATCTTCAGGAAGCTGTCGATGTTCACGTGGTCGAGGCCGTTGTTGAGCACGCCCAGCACGAAGAGGCCCAGGATGGTGTTGCCGATGCCGCCCCGGCCGCCGAACAGGCTGGTGCCGCCCACCACCACGGCCGCGATGGCGTCCAGGAGGTAGCTGTCGAACTCGTTCTGCTGCGCGCTGCCGAAATAGGCCACGCCCAACATGCCGGCGACGCCGGAGCACATGGCCGAGATCACCAGCGCGGCGCCGACCACCAGGCCGGCGTTGACGCCCGAGTTCTCGGCCGCCTCGCGGTTGCCGCCCACCATGTAGACGTAGCGGCCGAAGCGCGTGTAGGTGAGCACGAGGTGGGCGACCAGCAGGAACAGGGCCGCCACAATCACGATCCAGGGCACGCCCAGGAAAGACCGCGAGCCCAGCGTGGTGATCAGCGGCGGCACCGAATAGGCGATCTGGCCGCGCACCAGCAGCGCGCTCACGCCTGCGCCGATCTGCATCATCGCCAGGGTCATGATGAAGGACGGGATGCCGATCCGCGTCACGCCGACCGCCGTGATGAGCCCGAGCAGGCCGCAAGCCGCGAGCGCAAGCAGGATCGCGATGGGGCCCGGCAGCGGCAGGTTGGCGATCGCCACGCTCGCGTCCTGCAGGGTGAAGAACGCCACCACGATGCCGGTCGCGTTGGCGACGGCCGCGACGCTGAGGTCGATCTCGGCCGTCAGGATCACGAAGGTGAGCCCGACCGCGATGATCGCCGTCACCGAGACCTGCTGCAGGATGTTCCAGACATTACCCATGCTGGTGAAGGACGGGCTCGCGATCGAGAAGAACAGGATCAGGAACAGCAGCGTCAGCAGCGGCGCGATGTTGCGCAGGCGATGGCTCAGCCATCGGCCGGCCCGGTTGGCGAGGGGAGGCCGGCTTTGCGTGGCGGATGCAGCGTCCATGAACGGGTCCCCGGGATGAAATCAGCGGCCTGCCGCAATGGCGGCGACCTGTGTCAGGCCGCCGCGAGCAGATCCTCCTTGGAGATCGCCATGTCGGCGAACTCCCGCACGACCTCGCCCCGGCGCAGCACCAGGATGCGGTCCGCCATCGACAGAACCGTCTCGGGCTCGGTCGACAGCACGATCACGGCGATGCCCTGCTCCTTGAGCGAGCGCACGATGCGCACGACATCCTCCTTGGCCCCGACATCCATGCCGCGGGTCGGCTCGCACAGCACGAGCACGCGGGGCGGGCGGGTGAGCCAGCGCGCGAGCGCGACCTTCTGCTGGTTGCCGCCCGACAGCGCACCGAGCCGCGTCCCGGGGCCGGGCGCGCGGATGCCGAGCGTCCCGATGTGGCCGGCCGCGATGGCGCGCTCTCGGTCGGGCTTCACCCACAGGCGCGAGATCGTCTCGAGGATCGAGATCGAAATGTTGCGGTAGATCGGCTCCTCGGAAAACAGCATGGCGCGCCGGCTCTCAGGCACGAAGGCCATGCCGGCCCGCTTGGCCGCGGCCGTTCCGGCGAGCCGGGCCGGCTGGCCGCCGATGCGCATGGCTCCGCGCCTGGGCTGGATCTTGCCGAACAGCGCGCGCGACAGCTCGATCTGGCCGCAGCCCATGTAGCCGTAGACGCCCAGCGCCTCGCCGGCCCGCACTTGGAAGCTGACGTCCCGGAACGCCGGCGCGTGCGAAAGGCCGACGGCCTCGAACGCGATCGGCGCATCCCGCGGCGTCGCGAGCTGGATGGAGCCCATCCAGCTTTCCTCGAGGTCCGCCGCCTGCGCGCCGATCATGCGCTCGATCAGCCAGCTCTTGTCGGTGGCCGGCGACACGCGCTCGGTCACGACCTTGCGGCCGTTGCGGAACACCGAGACCACGTCCGAGATCCGCAGGATGTCGTCCAGGAAATGCGAGATGAAGATGATGCTGCGGCCTTCCTCCTTGAGGCGGCGCAGCACGCCGAAAAGCCGCTCCGTCTCGGGCGGCGACAGGGCCGAGGTCGGCTCGTCGAGGATGATCACCTCGGCGCCCGAGAACAGCACCCGCCCGAGCTCGACGAGCTGTTGAACGCCGATCGGCAGGAGGCCGGCCGGCGCGTCCACGTCGATTTCCAGCCCAAGCCGCGACAGCAGCTCGCGCGCGCCGCGGCGCATCGCGCCCCAGTCCACCATCCCGAAGCTGTTGGTGGGCTGCGCGCCGAGATAGACGTTCTCGGCCACGCTCAGGTCCGGCGCGATGCTCAGCTCCTGGTGCACCATCCCGATGCCGGCCGCCAGCGCGTCCCGCGAGGCGCGAAAGCGCACCTCGCGGCCACGCACCCGCATGATCCCGACGAAGTCCGGGTGGACTCCGGCGATGATCTTCATGAGCGTGCTCTTGCCCGCCCCGTTCTCGCCCACGAGGCCGTGGATCTCGCCGGGCGCGAGCGCCAGGTCGACATCCCGCAGCGCCTGGACTCCGCCAAACGCCTTGGAGATGCCGACCAGTTCGAGGATGGGCTCGACCGCCATGGCGCGGCCCCCGTCAGATCAGGAACTGCTCTTCCATCCACGCCATTCCGGCCGCGTTGGCCTTGGTGACCACCGGCCCGTCCGTGATGATGTGCTTGGGGATGTCGGTTCCAGTCTTGGCCCCGTTCATCACAGCCGCAACGCCCG
This sequence comes from Alsobacter sp. P4_H11, assembly GCF_056400925.1. Classification (NCBI taxonomy): domain Bacteria; kingdom Pseudomonadati; phylum Pseudomonadota; class Alphaproteobacteria; order Hyphomicrobiales; family Alsobacteraceae; genus Alsobacter; species Alsobacter sp. P4_H11. The sequence goes on along the minus strand of NZ_JBFUKI010000003.1, from coordinate 266,461 downwards.
CGATGATCGCGCCGCCATGGATGCGGCAGGAGGGGTTGCGCACCGTCGCGAACATGCGCCCGTCGCTCACCGCCGCGATCGCGGGCGGCATGGCGTCGACGCCGCCGATCTTGATCTCGGTCCGGCCCTTGGCCTTCATGACGTTGTAGGCGGCCAGCGCCATGTCGTCGTTGTGGAAGAAGGCGGCGTCGATCTTCGGGTACTTGGTGAGATAGCTCTCCCACAGCCGCACCGCCTTGGTGACGTCCCAGTCGGCCGGCTGCGTTTCCAGCACCTCGATCTTGGGGAACTTCTTCACAACGGAGTCGAAGCCCCGCGCCCGGCCCTGCGCGCCGGTGTGCCCGAGGGCGCCCTGCGTCATGATGACCTTGCCCTCGCCCCCGATGGCGTCCACCAGCGCCTGCGTGACCGAGGCCCCCATGAACTCGTTGTCGGGCGCCAGGAAGGTGTGGACGTTGATGGAGTCCAGCGGCGCGATCAGCGTGTCCATGTCGATCACGGGCGTGCCGCCCTCGATCATCCGGTTCACGGGCGCGGTGAGCGTGCCGATGCCGAAGGCCTGGATGGCGACGAAGTCCCACTTCTGGGAGGCCATGTTGTCGATGGCGGAGCGCTGCTTCACGGCGTCGAGCTGGCCGTCGAACCAGGTTACTTCAACGTTGAAGAGCTTGCCCCAGTATTCGGCGGCCTGCTTGCCCTGGGCGCACCAGGTGGCCTGGAGGCCGGCGTTGGAGAAAGCGGCCTTGAGCGGCTTCGAGGACCGGCCCGCCTCCTTGGCCATGGCGGCCGCCATGAAGGGGCTCACCCCCATCCCGCCGAAAAGCGCCGCGGCGCCAGCCGCCGCCGCAGAGCCGAGCATCAAGCCACGCCGGGAAGCCCCGACGGAATCGTCTTGGGTCATGGTTTCCTCCACTGCGATCCGGCCTTATGCGGCCTGGTATCGAGGACTAGGCTGGCATGTCCTGAAGGCTTAGTCACGGCCCATTGCGGCTAAGTCCGCGCATGCCTCGAATGCGTCGGCGCAGGATGTGCGACACGTCCCTTTGTGCCCCGCGGCGGCACGGGGGCGATGGGGTTGATCAGACGCAATCATGAGGAGAAATTGGAGCGGGCGAAGGGAATCGAACCCTCGACATACAGCTTGGGAAGCTGTCGTTCTACCACTGAACTACGCCCGCGCGCCCGCCCTTATAGGGCGGAATCGGCGCGCCCCGCAAGGCGCTAGCCGCCCTTGAAATGCTTGGAAAGCTTGAGGCCCTGGGCCTGGTAGTTGGAGCCCAGCCCCGAGCCGTAGAGCGCCGCCGGGCGCTCGGCCATGCGCTCATAGACGAGGCGTCCGACGATCTGGCCGTCCTCCAGGATGAACGGCACGTCGCGCGAGCGCACCTCCAGCACGGCGCGGCTGCCGGCGCCGCCCGCGCCCGCATGGCCGAAGCCGGGATCGAAGAAGCCCGCATAATGCACGCGGAACTCGCCCACGAGCGGATCGAAGGGCGTCATCTCGGCCGCGTAGTCGGGCGGCACGTGAACGGCTTCCTTGGAGGCCAGGATATAGAACTGGCCCGGATCGAGGATCAGCTCGCCCTCGCCCTTGAGATGGAGCGGGTCCCAGTAGTCCTCGACCGCCCGCGCCCCCACTGCATCGACATCGACGAGGCCGGTGTAGCGCTTCGCCCGGTAGCCGACGAGCCGGTCCGGGCCGAAGCCGACGAGGTCGACGCTCACCGCCACGCCGTTCTGGATGGAGGGCTCGGCCGAGGTCACCAGCCGGTCGCGCGCGTGCAGGGCCGCGAGCTCTGCGTCGTCCAGCCTCACCGCGCCGGACCGGAACCGCACCTGCGACAGGCGCGAGCCGGTGCGCACCAGCACCGGGAAGGTGCGGGGCGAGATTTCGAGGTAGAGCGGCCCCTTGTAGCCGGCCGAGATCTGGTCGAATTCGGTCGCCCCGTTGGCGATCACCCGCGTGAACACGTCCAGCCGCCCGGTGGAGCTCTTCGGGTTCGCGCCCGCCGCGATGTCGTCCGGCAGATCGAGGCTTTCGCCCAATTCGGCGATGTAGACCGCCCCGGTCTCCAGCACGGCGCCGCGCGTCAGGTCGATCTCGTGGAACGAGAGCTGCGCGATGCGCTCCTCGACGCTGGTCTTCAGCCCGGGCAGGAAGCTGGCCCGCACCCGGAAGGCGCGCCGGCCGAGGCGGAGGTCCAGGCTCGCGGGCTGGATCTGCCCGGCCGCGAGCGGCGCATCCGTGCGGATATGTCCAGCCGAGACGAGCGCCTCGATGGCCTGCGAGGGAAGAATGCCGGGCTTGCGGGTCAAGGCTGGGTCCTGGCGCGAGCGCCCCAAGGGGCTTTCCCATCCACTAGCGCATCGCAGGCCCGGCGCAAACAACCGTTGACCACGGCGGCGGCGCAGGCGTAAGCAGGTGTGGACATCGTGGTCTTTGTGCCGGCCGGCTTGCATCCACGTAAAAAATGCTAAAAGGCCGGGGCGACGCATGTCCGGCCCGGTCTTTTATGATCCGGCCGGATTTTTTGTGTCCGGAGATCGGTCATGCCCGACGACAGCCGCTTTGAAACCGCCAACCTGCACGCCGACACGCTGCTGGTGCATGGCGGCGGCATGCGATCGTCCTTCGGCGAGATGTCCGAGGCGTTGTTTCTTACCCAGGGCTTCGCCTACGACACCATGGAGGCCGCCGAGGCCCGCTTCAACGGCGAGGATCCGGGCTTCATCTACTCGCGCTTCTCCAACCCCACGGTGGCGATGTTCGAGAGCCGCATGGCGCTGCTGGAAGGCGCCGAGGCGGCGCGCGCCACCGCGAGCGGCATGGCGGCCGTGACGGCGGCCCTCATGGGCCTCGTGAAAGCCGGCGACCATGTGGTGGCCGCCAAGGCGCTGTTCGGCTCCTGTCGCTACGTCGTCGAGGATCTGCTGCCGCGCTTCGGCGTCGCGTCGACGCTGGTGGACGGAACCGATCTCGCGCAATGGCGCGCCGCGGCCCGGCCCAACACCAAAGTGTTCTTTCTCGAGAGCCCCACTAACCCGACGCTCGAGATCATCGACATCGAGGCCGTGGCCGGGATCGCGCATGCGGCTGGCGCGAAGCTCGTGGTCGACAACGTGCTGGCGACGCCGATCTACCAGAAGCCGCTGCGGCTCGGGGCCGATTGCGTCGTGTACTCCGCCACCAAGCACATCGACGGGCAGGGGCGATGTCTCGGCGGCGTGATCCTGGGCTCGGCCGCCTTCATCAACGACAATGTCCACAATCTCCTGCGCCAGACCGGCCCGGCCCTGTCGCCCTTCAACGCCTGGGTGCTGCTGAAAGGTCTGGAGACGCTGCCCCTGCGGGTCGCCCGTCAGGCGCATACGGCGGCGCTCGTGGCCGACCAGCTTTCGCGGCTCCCGGGGATCGGCAAGGTGCTTTATCCGGGCCGCGCCGACCATCCGCAGCACGGGCTGGCCCAGCGCCAGATGGGCAGCGGCGGCACCATGGTGGCGTTCGAGGTGACGGGCGGCAAGGCCGGCGCCTTTGCGTTCGGAAACCGGCTGCGGATCGTCAAGATCTCCAACAATCTCGGCGACGCCAAGACCATCGTCACCCACCCGGCCACCACCACGCACCAGCGCCTGACGCGCGAGGCCCGCGAGGAGCTCGGCATCACCGAAGGCCTTCTGCGGCTATCCGTGGGGCTGGAACACCCCGAGGACCTGCTGGCCGATTTCGCCCAGGCCGCGCGGGGGTAGGGCGGCGGCCTTCGGCGCCAGGCACGCAGGCGCTTGGCTTCCTCTCCGTCATCCCCGGCGGCGCGAAGCGCCGGGAAGGGGATCCAGGGGTGAGCGCCTTTGCCCCTGGATCCCCTTCCCGACCTGCTGCGCAGGTCGCCGGGGATGACGGTGGATGAACTGCGAGAGGCGCTCAGGCCGCCGCACTCTGCAGCTTCGCTCCACGCGTCACGTTCAAGGCGATCACCACCAGCCCGAGCACGAAGCCCATCGTGTCGCTGTAGGAGAAATCGCTGATCAGCAGGGCGGCCGAGAGCCCGGCCAGCACACGCTCCATCAGGTTCGTACGCACCTTCAGGAAGCCGATGGCCGCGATGCCCGACATGGCGATCACCATCATGGCCTTGGTGAACACCACCGCGACCTCGACCCAGTAGCCGTAGGCCGCCGCAATGGCCCCGCCGTTCTGCAGCATCAGCGAGGGCTCGTAGACGGCCATGAACGGGATCAGGAAGCCCGCGAGCGCGATGCGGGTCGCCTGCCAGCCGATGGCGTCGGGCGACGCCTTGGCGATCGGCGCGGCCGCCAGCGCGGCCAGCGCCACCGGCGGCGTCAGGTCGGCGATGATGCCGTAGTAAAACACGAACATGTGGCTGACGATCAGCGGCACGCCGAGCTGCAGCAGGGCGGGAGCAGCCAGCGACGCCGTGATGATGTAGGTCGGGATCGTCGGAAGCCCCGTGCCCAGGATGATGGACGTCACCATCACGAGCACCAGCGAGGCGAACAGCGACGCCTTGCCGAAGGACACGATGTAGCTGCCCAGGATGGTGGCCGAGCCGGTGAGCGTCAGCGTGCCGATCACGACGCCCACGATCGCGCAGGCGAGGCCGACCGGAAGCGCCTGCCGGGCGCCGTCCGCCAGCGCGTCGCGGCACATGGCCAGCGTCTCGCGGCCGCCGCGGCTCAGGAGGTTGACGACGACCAGCGCCGCCACGAGGCCGACCAGCACGAGCACGCCGAACTTCAGGAACGAGGCTGTCAGCAGGCCGATCACGATCCAGAATGCGACGCGGAACGCCTGCGAGCCGAGCCCCAGCGCCACCGTGGCGCCGAGGATCATCACCACCGTCAGCGCAAGCCCGACCGAGCCGGCGAACAGCGGCGTGAAGCCGTGCATCAGCATGTAGATCAGCAGCGCGAGCGGCAGCACGAGGTGCCATTGCCGCTTCAGCGCCGCGAGCGGGCTCGGCAGCTCCGACCGCGGCATGCCGCGCAGGTTCTCCTTGCCGGCTTCCAGATGCACCATCCAGAACGCCGAGGCGAAATACAGGATGGCCGGGATGATGGCCGCCTTGACGATCTCGGCGTAGGGCACGCCGATGTTCTCGGCCATGATGAACGCCACCGCACCCATCACGGGCGGCATGATCTGCCCGCCCATGGAGGCCGTCGCCTCGACGCCGCCCGCGAAGGACGACTTGTAGCCGAACTTCTTCATCAGCGGGATCGTGAACTGGCCCACCGTCACCACGTTGGCGACGCCCGAGCCCGAGATCGTCCCCATGAAGGCGGAGGACACCACCGCCACCTTGGCGGCGCCGCCCTTGGCCCAGCCGACCAGGCCGAGCGCCACGTCGTTGAAGAGCTGGATCATGCCGGCGCGCTCCAGAAAGGCGCCGAACAGCACGAACAGGAAGATGTAGGTCGCCGAGACACCCGTCGGCGTGCCGTAGATGCCCTCAGTGCCAAACGACATCTGCTCGACGATCTGGTCCAGGCTGTAGCCGCGGTGGTCCAGCGGGGCGGGGAGCAGGTGGCCGAACATGCCGTAGGCCAGGAACGCGAGGCAGATCAGCGGCAGCGCCGCGCCCATCAGCATCCACGCCACCGCAAAGAGGATCACCAGCGTGGTGACGCCGACGACGAAGTCCGCCGTGGTGAGTTCGCCGGCGCGGTTCACGAGGTCGATAAAGAAGACCCAGTGATATAGCCCCGCCGCGAAGCCGATGAGCGCCACGGCCCAGCCCAGCAGCTTCAGGGCGGAGTTGGGGGCCTTGTGGTTGGCGATGAGAGCGCCGCCGACCAGCACGAGGAAGCCGACATGCACGGACCGCAGCACCTGCGCGGGCAGGATGGCGTAGACCGCGGTGGCGATCTGGAAAACCGAGAACGCGAGCGCGATCCAGAACACGAGTCGCGCCGACCAGCCTTCGCCCCAGCCTGCCGGCAGGCCGTGCTCGATCTCCATTTCGGTGAGGCTCGTGGTCGCAGGGTGGTGATGCGTATCGGCGGCCGTGCTCATTTCTCGTCCCTGCGCCTGTTTTTGAATCGCTCGTTGGCGGCACTAAAGCACTGCGCGGCCTGCATGGAAACGCCGATGGTCGCATTGGCGCCCTGGCGGCGCGCCAGCGCTCCGGAGAGAGGCGGGGGGTGGACAGCTGCAGCGCCCGTGCTTCATTGTCACAACCTCTGATATAGGCCGGGGGGCATATGACGGTGCGGTGGAGGCCGCTGGGCAAAGGCGCATCCCTGCGGCTGCGGCTGCTGGCCCTCTCGGTGGCGGCGCTTCTGCCGGGCTTCCTCGTCCTGGGCTACACGCAGTTTCAGATCGATCGCTCGCGGAAAGCCGAGATCCTCGATCTTGCGACGCGGAGCGCCGTTCTGGCGTCGTCCGAGCTCGACCGCATCATCTCTGGCGTTCAGAACCTGCTCGTAGCCGTGTCGCGGGCCGAAGGCGTCCGCGACATGGCCGATCCGGGATGCTCGTCCTACCTCGCCGCTCTCCAGCCGGACTTGCCGCACCTGATCGGGCTGACTGTGATCGACACGGCCGGACGGTTTCGCTGCGGCTCGACGCCTCCGCCCGAAAACGCCTTTTATGGCGATCGCGCGTATTTCCGGGACGCCCTGCGCCACAGCGGCATCGTGCTGGGGCAGTACACGGTGGGCCGGTTCTCCGGGAAACCCGTCCTGCCAGTGGCGCTGGCCATGCGAGACTCCGCAAAGACGCCGACGGGGGTCGTGGTGGCGGCGATCGATCTCGCGTGGCTTGGCGATGTGATCAGGGACAGGGGCGTCCCGCCCGGCGGCTCGCTGACGGTGGCGGACGTCAACGGCGCCATCCTGGTTCGGCAGCCTTTGCCTGAGCGCTTCGTCGGCGCGAAGATCCCGGATCCCTTCCTGCGGCTCGTGAAGGCGTCGGCTCCGGGCGCCGAAGTGATCGACAGCCAGGACGGCACCTCGCGCGTGCTGGGCTACGTGCCGGTCGTCGACCCGCTCTCGGACCTCTACGTGAGCGCCGGGCTGTCCACCGAGGTGAGCTTCGGGACCGTGAGCCGCGCGGCCCGCTTGGGCGGCCTTCTCGCCGCATTTGGCGCGATCGCCACGCTCGGAGCGACCTGGCTCGCGGGGCGGAGGTTCTTCGTGCGGCCGGTCGAGGCCGTGACCACGACTTTGCGGCGCTGGCGCGATGGCGACAGAACCGCCCGCACGGGGTTCAGCGCCCGGCATGGCGAAATCGGCGAACTCGGCGCCGAGCTGGACCGCATGATGGACGAGATCGTGCGGTCTCAGGACCAGCGGGAGCTTCTCGCCGGGGAGCTCGCCCACCGGGTCAAGAACACGCTCGCGACCGTGCACGCCATCGCGGCCAGCACGTTGAACAAGTCGAGCCCGGGACGCGAGATCCTGCCGGACTATCTCGCGCGGATCGCCGCCCTGGCGCGCACGCACGACGTGCTCACCTCCGAGCGCTGGGAAAGCGCGGAGCTGCACGCGCTGATCCGCGCCGTCACCGGCCCGCTGGTGGTCGACCACGAGAGCCGGGTGGCGCTGGCCGGCGCGCCCCTGCATCTGCGGCCCTCCGAGGTGCTCGGCATGACGATGGTGCTGCATGAGTTGTGCACCAACGCATTAAAGTATGGCGCTCTTTCGGTTCCGGACGGCAGCGTGTCGATCACGTGGGCGACCGCACCGGCGGTGTCGGGCCCGACACTGACGCTGACATGGCGCGAGCGCGGTGGGCCGCCCGTGGCCGCGCCTGGGTCGCGCCCCGGATTCGGCACGCGCCTGATGGCTCGGGCCTTCGGCGACGTCGGCGAAGTCAGGGTCGATTTCGAGCCTGATGGCGTGGTGTGCCGGATCGACCTCGAGATCGCCGAGACCGCCAAGGACGCCGCGTAGTTCGCTCGCGCCCACAAGCGGCCTATCAACGATCAACAAACAAACTCGCATGTTGTGGAATATCAAGCTGAAGCGTTACAGCTGAATACGCTGCCTTTTAGGTTGATATGGCCCACGACGGGTGCGGAATACGACCAAGAACCATTGAGCGAATTGACGAATCCGGTTCGGTCGCGCAGTGTTGCTGTCGAAAGCGGACCCGCCTGGGCCTCCTGCGTTGTGTTTGAAGAGGAGAAGGCCATGAAATCGAATCGTCGATTTCTTGTCTCGCCGGCGCTCGCGCGGCTCGCCCGCAAGGAGCGCGGCATCTCTGACCGTTCGGTCATAGGCTACTTCCCCGGCCAGTCCGACCGTCAGCAGGCGGTGGAGATCGGCCAGCAGAGCAGCACGCTGGTGCTGATCACCCGCGATGGCGAAGGCCCCTCCAACGAGGAGCGTTTCGACGTTCCCCGTCGGCATGCGGAGGCGCTGCTGGAATCCTGCGCGGCGCGCATCGGTTTCGAGCGGACCCGCATGGATGCGGGCGGCCGCATGGTGCAGCTCACCCGGCTGCTCACGTCCCAGCCCGTGGAGCTGATCGACGTCGAGTTCGCCGAAGGCGAGGACGTGTCGCGGTTCTGGCCTCCGGCCTGGTTCGGGCCGGAAGTGACCGAGGACGAGACCTGGAGCGACCGCTCGCTGGCCATGGAGGGTCTGCCCAACAAGTCGACCCCGCAGGCCAACGAAACCGCGCTGAGCGCTTTCCTGGACGACATCGAGGGCATCGGCGCGTTGCAGCGCTTCGCGACCCGCGACGGCGAACGCCGCCCGACTGCCCCGGAGCGCCCGGCGCCGGCGGAGCGCTCGACGGCCGCTTCCGAGCGTTCCGGCACGGAGCGACCCGCCGCGGAACGCACCGCGCCGGAGCGTCCCGCCTCGGAGCGCTCGGCCGCAGAGCGCCGTGAAGCGCGGTCGCCCAACGTAGTGGCGGCTCCCTTCGCGCCGCGCACGGCCGGCGCCGAGGCCTGAGGTCTCCGGTCGTCCCGCCTAGCGCGCGATGGCGGCGAGCGGGATCGTCGCCGTGAGGTGATACCCGCCGTCGCTGAACGCCGTTTCGTAGCGTCCGCCCATCTCGTTCTCGATGCAGAGCCGCACCAGCCGGCTGCCGAACCCCGTGCCGGTCTCCGCGCCAGGGTCGCGGGCGCCGGTCTCCCGCCAGTCGAGCTGGATCGCCTTGCCGGCGTCGATTTCGGACCAGCACACCGCCAGGGCTCCGGTGGGGCGCGACAGTCCGCCATATTTGGTGGCGTTGGTGGCGAGCTCGTGCAGCGTCAACGACAGCGACACTACCGAGCGCGGCCCGACGCGGATCCGCGGGCCGCTCAGCGCCGTGCGGGTGAAATCGGGCCCGTCATTCGCCTGGAGCGAGGTGCGCAGCACGGCTTCGAGAGTTGAACCCCGCCACTCCGACTCGCTCAGCAGCTCGTGCGAGCGCGCCAGCGCCATGATGCGGCCCGTGAGGGCGTCGCGGAATTGCTTTGGCGAGGACGTCGAGTTCAGCGTCTGGTGCACGAGGGATTGCACCACCGCGAGAGTGTTCTTCACCCGGTGATTCAGTTCGGCGATCAGCAGCGCCTGATGCTCGGAGGCGCGCCGCTCCTCGGTGACGTCCAGCACCACCCTCACCGCATACGCGAACGCGCCATCCGAGCAGACGGCCGCGCTGAACACGCGACCCCACCGCAACTCGCCATCCAGGCGGCGGAACCGCTTCTCGACCACATAGGCGGGGCGGGCGCGGTCGCGTTGCTGGGCGAAGTTGAGGAGGTCATCCCGCAGGTCGTCCTCGTCGCTCAACTCCTGGAAGCGCCGCCCGATCATGTCCTCGCGCTCACGGCCCGTGATGCGGCACAGCGCGTCGTTCACCGCGATGAAGCGGCCGTCGCGATCGATCTCGCCGATGCCGACGCTGGCGTTCTCGTAGGTGGCGCGCAGCCGCCGCTCTCCGTCCTCGGCCGAACGCAGGGCGAGGTCGCGCTGGGCGGCCCGCATCTTGAGTTCGTCCGCGGTGGTCATCAGGGCGGCCGAAATTTCCTGCACCTCGGCGATGGACGATGTGGCCGGCCAGGCCGGAGCCTCGGAGGTGAGCGTCGCAGCCGCGGACGCCACCGCCTGGATGGGGCGCGAGAGCCGGCGCCCGTACGCGAACGCAAAGGCGAGCGAGCCTGCCAGGCCGAGCCCCGTGAGCGCCGCGACGCCGCCCAACGCCTTGCGCAGGGGAGCCTCGAGCGAAGCCCTGGTCACCGAAACGGAGACGCGCCAAGGCGCATGTACGGTGCGCTCCGACAGCGTGAGCACGTCCGCGCGGTCCAGCGTCACGCCGCTCCACATGGTCTTGCCGGCCGCCGCATTGGCCTGGAACGCCGCCGAGGCCGTTGATCCGACATACCGCTCCGGCTGGCGCGAGCGCGCCACGACCTTGCTCGCGCCGTCCGTCACCGAGACGATCCAGTCAGGCGGCATGTCGGCAAGCTTCAGCGCCGCCGTGATCGCGTTCGGTTGCGCCGCGACGTTGATGGTATGGTCGGTTCGCCCGTTCACGGTGATCGGCACCACCACCATCACGAACTGCGTTTTGGTCATCACGCCTGTGAACAGGTTCGTGATGGTCGGCGCGCCGCTCGCCATCGCCCTGTCGGCCGCGTCACGGATCGCCGGGTCGTTGCCGATCGGGAGCGGCGCGCCCCAGGGCGCCTCGGTGTTGAACGCCAGCTTGCCGTCCGCCGCGCGCACGGTGATCACCGGGCTGCGCCCCGGCAGGATTTTCTGCGCCTGGGCGTGCAAGGTCGCGAAGTCGCCGGCGGCTACGGCCGGCGATGTCGCGAGCGCCTGCAGCGACGCGACAAGAAACTCGAACTCCCGGTCGAGATTGCGCGCCAGCGAACGTGCGATCTGCTGCGCATGATCTTCGAGCCGCGCCCGCTCGGCTTCGGCGAGGCCGATGGACGCGATCAACCCCGCCAACGCGATCGGGATCACGATCGCCAAGCCGAAAATCGCGAGATGAACCGCAATGGAAAATCGTCGGCGGAGAAAATTCGGCCTCGTCATCGCACCCGGTCCTGGATCAGCATCGCGTGCAAGGGGAAGCCGACGCAATCAGGGACATCATAGCTTGAGCAAACCTGCTAGCAAATTTGATGGGCGCCGGTTTGATGTCCACTTTGCGATCGGTCGGGATCTCTCCGGGCGCCAGATCCGCTCGCAATTTCGGGAGATCGTCGGGTAAGCTTCAGGGCTTCCCATGGGTCGCAAAGATAGTTTAATTATGAACCATCTGGCGCAAAAAGCCGGAGTGAACATCTGAGGGAGGACGTCATGGTCGAAACCGCGCGGGCGATGGCGAGCCTCAAACTTCCGTGGCTCGACCATTACCCGCCCAATGTTCCGGCCACGATCGACGTGGAGGCGGTCGGGACGCTCGTCGACATGTTCCGCGACAGCGTGCGCAACTTCAATGGGCGCCCGGCGGTCGAGAGCTTCGGCGTCCGCCTCAGCTACGGCCAGCTCGGCGTGTTTTCCGACGCCATCGCGTCCTGGTTGCAGTCCAACGGCGCGCGCAAGGGCGACCGCATCGCCATCATGATGCCGAACGTGGCGGCCTATCCGCCCACCTTGTTCGGCGTGCTCCTTGCCGGCTGCGCGGTGGTCAACGTCAACCCGCTCTACACCCCGCGCGAGCTCGCGCACCAGCTCAACGACTCGGGCGCGACGGTGCTGTTCGTTCTGGAGAATTTCGCCCACACGGTGGAGCAGGCCCTTCCGTCTACGAAGCTCCAGCGCGTCGTCGTTGTCCGCCCGGGCGATCTGCTCGGTCTCAAGGGCAAGATCGTCGACATCGTCTCGCGCTACGTGAAAAAGGCCGTCGCGCCCTTCAAGCTGCCCACCATGACGCCCTTCGCGGAGGTCGTGGCCACCGGCAAGGCGCGCGCGCTGCAACCCGTCGCGGTGGAGCCCGGCGACGTCGCCTTCCTGCAGTACACGGGCGGAACGACCGGCGTCTCCAAGGGCGCCACCCTGCTGCACCGGAACATCGCCGCCAACGTGGCGCAATGCGACGCCTGGATGCGGCCCTTCATGCGCGGCGACGACCAGATCATGGTCACGGCGCTGCCGCTCTATCATATCTTCGCCCTCACGGCCTGCTGCATGTTCATGTGCCGCATCGGCGCTTGCCAGCTTCTGATCACCAACCCGCGCGACATTCCGGGACTGATCAAGACGCTGAAATCGCGGCCGTTTACCTGCATGGTGATGGTCAACACCCTCTACAACGCGTTGTTGAACCATCCCGACATCAAGACGGTCGACTTCTCCCACATGGCGTTTTCGGTGTCGGGCGGCATGGCCACCCAGCAGGCCGTCGCCAAGGCCTGGAAGGCGCTCACCGGCAAGCCGATCGTGGAAGGCTACGGCCTGTCCGAGACGTCGCCCGTGGTTTGCGCCAACCCGCTCGACCTGCAGGAATTCTCCGGCACGATCGGATACCCGGTGCCCTCCACCGAGGTGTCGATCCGCGGATCCGACGGCCAGGAATGCGCGACCGGCATCCCGGGCGAGCTCTGCATCAAGGGCCCGCAGGTGATGGCGGGCTACTGGAACCGCCCCGACGAGACCGCCAAGGTGACAACAGCCGACGGCTTCTTCCGGTCCGGCGACATCGGCGTCCTGCAGGCGGACGGCCAGGTGCGGCTTGTGGACCGCATCAAGGACATGGTGCTCGTGTCCGGGTTCAACGTGTACCCGAACGAGGTCGAGGATGTTCTGGCCTCCCACCCCGGCGTGCTCGAATCCGCCGTGATCGGGGTGCCGGACGAGCACTCGGGCGAGGCCGTGGTCGCCTATGTGGTCAAGAAGGACCACGCCGTCACGGCCGAGGCGATCCGGGCCTACTGCAAGGAAAACCTGACGCCCTACAAGGTCCCGCGCCGCATCGAGTTCGTGGACGCCCTGCCCAAGACGAATGTCGGCAAGGTGCTGCGCCGCGCCCTGCGTGACGGTGTCGCCGACAAGGCCGCCGGCTGATCAGCGCACGAACGGCGAGGACAGCACGACCCGCGCCGGCGCGATCGCGGCGACGGACGTCGCGGCGACCGACGTCGCGGCCACAGGCGTCGCGGCGGCCCGCGCCGCAGCGCTTTTCGCGACGGCGCTGCTGCTGATCGCCGCTGGCGCAGCCACTGCGGCCGGTGCGAGCGCGGCCGAGCGGGACGCCACCACGACGATGCTGATCGGTTCGCGCGCGCTGGCGTATTCAAATCCGGAGTTCCTGGCGATCTCGCGCCGGAACGAGAAGCCGAGCAGCCGGTCGGCGTCGCGCTGGTCGGCCTTGCGGGCTTCGCCGGAGCCCTGGATGTCGCGCAGCTGCGACGTCCTGATCGGCCCGTCGCGACGGACCGAACCGGTGAACAGCGCCGCGCTCTGCTCGTTCACGATGATATCGCCGCTCTTCAGGGTCGGATCGGCCAGGAGCCGCTTCGCCCATTCCGCATAGGAGCCGGGTTTCTGGCAGCCGCAGGCCGGGATGCTGGCCTTGCGATACGCGAAGGCGCTGGGCAGGTCCTTGTACAGCCGGCCGGTGACCCCGACCGCGAGGCTCATGTCCTCGCCGCGGCTGCGAAACACCTCCATCTGCGTACCCGGGCACACGAAGGAGCACATCTCGGCGTCGCTCTTTCCGTCCTGCGCCTTGGCGCCCAGCGGAAAATAAAAGCCGTCGCAGGCGCGCACGCAAAAGCCCGCACCGCCCGAATGGACCGAAACGACGCGCGCCGCGCCCTCGCGGGTCGGGGCGTCCACCCGGGTCAACGCCCGCCGTTCCGACATGCGCCTGGAAGACGGAACCTCCCAGGCCGGAATGGAGACGGGTGGAAGCGGGGCGTAAGCGCGGACCTGCGGGTGCGAAGGCGCCCCACCGAACAACATCTCGAAAAGCCCGGCCGCTTGCGCGGGGCCGACCAACGCGCCGCCAATCCACGCGGCGGCGGCAAGGACGAGGGACGGTACGAAACGACGACGCTGCACGCACAAAGCTCCCGCAAAACTGATTCCGATGTGGCACACGCCCCACGGCTGCGCAGCCTTTACCAAATGTTAACCCTAACGGCTATGCCCCCGATCATGCGCGCAAAAATTGCAAAGCGCATTGGGACACGCGAGGTCGCCACGAGGATCTCGGGATTTTGTTCAAAGGCGGGACGCAGCCGCCGAACCGAGGTCCCGGATCAGAACGAAGCTTTCCGGAATGGATCGCTTCGAAACGGCGGAAGGCAACGCGGGGCTCGTTAACGCTGGCGGGAAGAAGTCTCGCGGCCGCAACAACCGGGAATTGTATCGCGCGCATTGTGCCGCGCGACCGACGAGAAGGGCGGAGAACCATGAGCGAGGCGATCAGGAACACCATCGTGGCCATCATCGCGGAGGCAGGCCGTCTCCCGGTCGCGGCCGAAACGCTGACCGACGACGCCGATCTCTATCAGGCCGGGCTCACCTCCTTCGCTTCCGTGCAGCTGATGCTCGCCATCGAGGACCGCTTCGGAGTCGAGTTCCCGGACCGCTATCTCAACCGCCGCTCCTTCGCCAGCATCGCGTCCATCCGCGCCGTGGTGAGCGAACTCCTGACCGAAAGGGAGGCGGCCTGATGGGTTATCAAAGCCCCTCGGCCCTGCTCGAATCCGCTCTCCCGGATGACGAGCAGCGCAGGCTCGGCCTGATGCTCCGCGCCCGCCGCGTGGCCGACATCGCGGCCCGGCACGCTGACGCGGTGGACCGCGCCGCGCGCTTCCCCGCCGAGGCGGTCGCCGCCATGCGGTCCGAAGGCCTTTTCGGTCTCATGATCCCGGTCGAGTTCGGCGGCGACGGAGCGACGCTCGCCGAGACGGCCGCCATTTGCGGCGTCCTGGCCCAGGGCTGCTCGTCCGCCGCGATGATCTTCGCCATGCACCAGATCAAGGCGTCCAGCCTGATCACGCACGGCATGGACAGCCCCTGGCACCGCTCATTCATGCGGCGCGTCGCGACCGAGCAACTGCTGATCGCCTCCGCGACCACGGAAGCCGGCATCGGCGGCGACCTGCGCAACTCCATCTGCGCGATCGAGCAGGACGGTGGGCTTTTCCGGCTCGGCAAGGACGCGAGCGTGATCAGCTACGGCCCGCAGGCCGACGCCATCATGGTGACGGCCCGCCGCAACCCGGATGCGCCCTCGTCCGACCAGATGATGGCCGTGTTCGCGAAGGACCAGTACACGCTGGAGCAGACCGGCGGATGGGACACGCTCGGAATGCGCGGCACCTGCTCGGCGGGCTTCCGCTTCGAGGGCGCTGCCCCGGTGGAGCAGATCCTCCCCAAGCCCTTCGCCGAGATCGCGGCCCAATCCATGCTGGTCCACTCGCACCTCCTCTGGGGCGCGGTGTGGCAGGGCATCGCCGGCGCGGCGCTCTCGCGGGCCCAGGCCTTCGTGCGCGCCGACGCGCGCCGCCGGCCGGACGTGACTCCCCCCGGGGCGCTGCATCTCGCGGAGGCGGTCGGCAAGCTCCAGTCGCTCCAGTCCACCTTGGCGAGCGCCCTGCGCCGCTACGAGCGCGCCCGGCACGACGGGGACGAGCTCTCCTCGATGGGGTTCGCGGTGGCGATCAACACCGTGAAGCTGGTCGCATCGCGCACGGCCGTGGAGGTCTGCCAGGCCGCCATGCAGATCGCCGGCATCCAGGGCTACCGCAACGACGGGCCCTACAGCATCGGCCGCTTCCTCCGCGACGCCATGTCGGCGCCGCTCATGATCAGCAACGACCGCATCGCCGGGAACACAGCCACCATGCTGCTGGTGTCCCGCCTCGAAACCGATTTGGCAGGGTGAACCCGATGGACGCACAAGTCGCATTGATCGATCAGCTCTTCGACGCCGGCCTGCTCATCGAGACGGGGGTGGATGGGCTGTATGGCCGCAGCGGCCAATTCGAGGACGTGATCGCCCGCTTCGACGCGCTGATCACCTCCTTTGGCCGCGAGGACAACGCCGAGATCATCCGCTTCCCGCCGGGCATGAACCGCGCCCATTTCGAGAAGAGCGGCTACCTGAAGAGCTTTCCCCAGCTCGCCGGCACCGTGCATTGCTTCTGCGGCGACGACGGCGCGCATGCCGACCTGCTGCAGTGCCTGGGCGAGGGCAAGGACTGGTCCGCCAAGCAGGAAATGTCCGACGTCGTGCTGACGCCGGCGGCCTGCTACCCGCTCTACCCGATGGCGGCCAAGCGCGGCGCGCTGCCCGAGCAGGGCCGCCTCTTCGACCTCATGTCCTACTGCTTCCGCCACGAACCCTCGCGCGACCCCGCCCGCATGCAGATGTTCCGCATGCGCGAATATGTCCGAATGGGCACGCAGGCCGAAGTGCTGGCCTTCCGCGAGACCTGGCTGCAGCGCGGGCGCGACCTGATCTCGATGCTCGAACTGCCCTTCGAGGTCGACGTCGCAAACGACCCGTTCTTTGGCCGCGCCGGCCGCATGATGAAGAACAGCCAGCGTGACCAGGGGCTCAAGTTCGAGTTGCTGGTGCCGGTGAACAGCACCGTGTCGCCGACCGCCTGTCTGAGCTTCAACTACCACCAGGATCATTTCGGCCAGACCTGGGGCCTCAAGACCGCCGCCGGCGAGGTCGCCCATACGGCGTGCGTGGGCTTCGGCATGGAGCGGGTCGCGCTGGCGCTGTTCCGCCACCACGGCGTCGACGTCCAGGCCTGGCCGCGCTCGCTGCGCCGCGTGCTGTGGGGCTGAGAATGTCGGCGGTGGACTTCGCCCCCAGGCCGGCCTCGGCCCGCCCCCTGCGCGCCGTTGGCCCGGTTGTGGCCGGCGCGGGCGCAACCCGGCAGGCGCTGCACGATCCGCAGCGCAGCTGGCCCGAGACCAACTGCTCGGTGGACCTCTGGATCGAGCTCCTGGGCGCGCTGCGCCTGGAGCCCGCGGCCGCCATGGCGTTCACGGTGACGCAGGACTTCGAGGGCGACCAGTTCACGTTCTTCAAGATCCCGACAGACGATCTCGAGCGCCTCTACGGCGTGACCCTGCAGGAGCTGTCGGTTTTCGACCGCCTGGAGGACCACGTCGCCGAGCAGCTCCGGCGCGGCCGGATCGTGCTCGTGGAAGTCGACGGTTTCTGGCTGCCCGACACGCAGGGCGTCTCCTACCGGAGCGAGCACACCAAGACGACGGTCGGGATCAACCAGATCGACGAGGCGAACCGGACGCTCGGCTATTTCCACAACGCCGGCGTGTTCACGCTTTCCGGCGAGGATTTCGACGGCGTGTTCGGCCGCCTGCCGGGCCAGCGTACAGACGCGGCGCTGTTTCCCTATGCCGAGTTCGTGAAGCTCGACCGCGCCCCGCTCGGCCCGGAGCGGCTGCGCGCTGCCGCCAAGGATCTGCTCTACCGCCACCTCGAACGCGCGCCGGCCGCCAATCCGATCGAAGCCTGGCGAGAGCGCATCACCGCGCAGATGCAGGCCGTAGCCGACCGCGAGCCCGCCTTCTTCCACAAGGTCGCGTTCAACACCGCCCGCCAGCTCGGCGCGAATTTCGAGCTGCTGGCGAGCTTCCTCGACTGGCTCGCGCCGGGCGAGGCCGCCTACGCGGCCGAGCGTGACGCCGCCGGGCGCATCGCCACGGGAGCCAAGAGCCTCCAATTCAACATGGCCCGTGCTGTAGCGCGCCGGCGGTTCGATGCGCTGCCGCCGCTGCTGGATCCGCTCGCGGCCGACTGGAACGCCTGCGTGCCGGCGCTCGCCGCCAAGCTGGGCGTCTGACCGTGGCGCGCTGGTCGTCCTCCGCCGAGATCGCCGAGCCCGTCGCCGGCTGGCAGATGGCCATCATGCCGGCCGGCTCGGCGACGACGCCCGGCGAGCTCGCTGGACACCTCGCATGGCTCGCGGCCCCGGTTCCGGGCACGGCCGCCGGGGCGCTTGCGGCTGACGGCCGCTGGAGCTTCGACCAGCCTGTCGCGCTGCACGACAAGGACGTCTGGTGCCGGGCCTCGATCCAGGGGCATGGCCGCGAAACACTGCGGTTTGATGGCCTCGCCACACTGGCCGAAGTCTGGCTGGACGACGACCGTATCCTCGTCTCGGACAGCATGTTCCTCGCCCACGAGGTTGAGGTGACGCTGTCCGGCGCCCACGCGCTCACGATCGCGTTCAGGGCCATCGCCTCCAAGGCTTCCGCATCCCGCCCGCGTCCGCGCTGGCGCTCGGCCATGATCGCGGGCGACGGCCTGCGCCATCTGCGCACGACGCTGCTGGGCCACATGCCGGGCTGGTGCCCGCCTGTCGATATCGTCGGCCCGTGGCGGCCGATCAGCCGCGTGCGGCACACTGCCGACCTGCGCATCCAGTCGGTCGACCTGTGCGCCGAGCGGATAGGGGAGGGCGGCGTGGTCCGCGTCTCGCTCGATCTCGCGGGCGCCGAGGACGGAGCGCCCGCCATTCTGTCCTGCGCGGGCGCCGAGGCCCGCCTACGCCGGGGCTCGTCCGGTCGCCTCGAAGGCGAACTCCACCTTGCCGACGTCGATCCCTGGATGCCCAACGGCTATGGCGCCCAGCCGCTCTACCCCGTGCGGGCGCGCATCGGCGAAGCGGTGCTCGATCTCGGCCGCGTCGGTTTCCGCACGCTCGCGGTGGACCGCGGCCCTGACGGCAAGGGCTTCGGCCTGGTCGTGAACGGCCAGGCGGTGTTCTGCCGCGGAGCGTGCTGGACGCCGCTGGACATCGTGACCCTGAACGCCTCGCCCGATGCGCTGCGAGAAGCGCTCACGCAACTGCGCGACGCCGGCTTCACCATGCTGCGCGTCAGCGGCGTGACCGTGTACGAGACGGACGCCTTCTATGCGCTCTGCGACGAACTCGGCCTGCTGGTGTGGCAGGACTTCATGTTCGCCAATCTCGACTACCCCGTCGCCGACCCGGCCTTCGCGGCGAGCGTCGCCGAGGAGGCGCGGCAGTTCCTGTCCCGCACCCAAGCCTCGCCCTCCATCGCGGTGCTGTGCGGCGGCAGCGAGATCGCCCAGCAGGCCGCCATGCTGGGCTACCCGCCCGAAGCCTGGTCCGGCCCGCTCACGGGCGAGATCCTGCCCGCCGCCGTCGCGGCGCTCCGGCCGGATGTGCCCTATGTCGAAGGATCGCCCTGGGGCGGTGACCTGCCCTTCGCGGCCGACGAGGGCGTCACCCACTACTACGGCGTCGGCGCCTATCGCCGTCCGCTGGAGGACGCACGGCGCGCCCATGTGCGCTTCGCCTCCGAGTGCCTGGCCTTCGCCAATGTGCCCGAGAGCGTGACGCTCGATCGGCATCTGCCCGTGCCGGCCGTCCACGATCCGCGTTGGAAGGCGCGAACCCCGCGCGACGTCGGCGCCGCGTGGGACTTCGAGGACGTCCGCGACCATTATCTCGGCCTGCTCTATGGCGTGGACCCGACGCGCCTGCGCGCCGAGGACCCCGAGCGCTACCTCGCTCTCTCCCGCGCGACCACGGCCGAAGTCATGGAGGCGACCTTCGCCGAATGGCGCCGGCCCGGCTCTCCCACCCGGGGCGGCCTGGTCTGGTTTTTGCGGGACCTGTGGCCCGGCGCCGGCTGGGGCGTCATCGACGCGACCGGCGAGCCGAAATCCGCATTCTGGGCCCTGAAGCGCGCATTTCGCCCCGTGCAGCTCACGATGACGGACGAAGGCGTCAACGGGCTCGCGCTGCACCTCGTCAACGACACGCCGCGCCCGGTGGACGCCATCCTGCGCTTCGCCTGCCTCCGCGACGGAGCGACGCCCGTGGCGCGCGGCGAACGCGCGGTGACGTTGTCCCCCGGCTCCGGCCAGACGCTCAGCTCGGCCGCTCTGCTCGGCTCGTTCTTCGACGTCACCTACGCATATCGCTTCGGCCCACCGGCCCACGATAGTTGCGTGGCGACCCTCGCGGATGCGGCGACCGGCCGGGTGCTGGCCGAGGCCTTCCATTTTCCCCAGGGGCGTGGCGCGGCCCGCGTTCCCGTGGCGCTCTCCGTGCAGGTGGACCGCGATCGCGACGGCTGGTCGCTTCTGGTCGCCGCCGATCGCCTCGCCCAGTCGGTGCACATCGTCGACGACGCGTTCAGCCCCGACGACAACTGGTTTCACCTCCCGCCCGGACGCGACAAGCGCATCCGCCTCCGGCCGCGCGGCGCCGCCGACGCAACGCCTGCGGGACGCGTCACGGCCGTGAACGCCCTGGCCTCCTTCCCGTATCGGACCGCCTAGATGCTTCCGCTCGCTTTCGGCTCCTGCGCGGGCTGGCTCCATCGCCCCGCCTCCGCGCCATCCTCGCGCGGCGTCGTGCTCTGCGCCGCTCACGGCTTCGAGGAACTCGGCGCCCGCCACGCCTGGCGCCTGCTGGCCGACGAGATCGCGGCCGCCGGCCTTCCGACGCTGCGCTTCGACTATCCCGGCGTCGCTGACTCGCTGGGCCGGGACTCCGATCCGGATCGCGTGGCGGCCTGGCTCAAGTCCATCGGCGACGCCGTCTCGACGCTGCGGCGCGAGGCCGGAGTGCGCGAGGTCTACCTCGTCGGCCTGCGCCTCGGCGCGCTGCTGGCCGCCCATGCGGCTTCGCGCAAGGATATCGCCGGCCTCGCCCTGCTTGCGCCGCCGTTGTCGGGCCGCGCCTATGGGCGAGAGATGGCGGCTTTGTCGTCCCTGCTGGCGCCGCCCGGCGTCAGCTCCGTTGTCGAGGACGAACCCGTCGACGGTGTCGAAACCGCCGGCTTCCTCCTCTCGACCGCGACGATCAATGCTTTGAAATCCCTGGATTGGCGCGGCGCGCCGGCCTCGCCCACGTGTCGGGTGCTGATCGCAGCCGAGAATGGCGCGCCGTCCGTCGCCGCCGCGCTCGGGTCCGCCGGCGCCGCCATCGAGGCGCTCCCGTTCGACGGGCAGGCGGCGCTGTTGCGGGATCCCACCACCTCGGCGGTTCCAAGCCGGGACTGGCGAGCCCTCACGGGGTGGCTCGCCGACGGCGCTCAGCCCGCGAAGCCGCGCCTGCCGCGCGTCGCCCCGCCGACGCTGCTGGCGGGCGACGGCTTCACGGAGGAATTCGTCGCCTTCGGGCCGGGCGGGTTACTGCCCGGCGTGCTCACCCAGCCGCGCGGGCCCGCGCTCGGCCGTCCCGTTCTGCTCGTCGTCAACGCCGGCGGAAACCCGCACATCGGTTGGGCGCGACAGACGGTGGACCTCTGCCGCCGGGTCGCGCTCGGCGGCGTCGCAGCGTTGCGCATGGATCTACTCGGCCTCGGCGACGCGCCCGAGCCGACGGATGGCCGTGACCGCGTCCACTACGCGGACCAGTCCCACGCCGACGTGGTCGCGGCGCTCGATTGGCTGGAGGCGCGCGGCTTCGGCCCGGTCACGCTGGCCGGACAGTGCAGCGGCGCCTACCGGGCGTTCCACACCGCCATCGCCGACCCGCGGGTGGCCGGGCTCGTGATGCTCAACAACCAGGTCTTCAGCTGGCGCGAGGGCCTGTCGCTCGAAGCCGCCATGCGCCACAGCTACCGGGCGACCGGCTTCTACCTCGCCAGGATCGCCGACGGCGAGGTCTGGCGCCGCATCCTCTCCGGGGACGTCAAGGTGGCCGGCATCGCGGGCGAACTTGCCCGCCGCGGCTGGCGCGCCGCACGCTCCAGACTGGCGCGCCGCCGCCGGGCTGTCGCCGAGTCGAACCCGGTGCGCGACGGCTTTGAAGCGCTGTCCGCGCGCGGCTGCCGGGTGCTCCTCGCCTACAGCGAGGACGATGGCGGCCGGGACGAACTCGCCCGCCACATGGGACCGGGCGGCCGCGACGCCGCGGTGCTGCCGGGGGTGTCCCTGTGCATCATCCCGGGCGCGGACCACAACCTCACCCCCCGCCACGCCCGCGACGCCTATGCGCGCGCCGTAGAGGCGTTCCTCGCGGGAGCCCAAGCGGACGAGCGCTCGGTGGCGGCGTGAAGGCTGGCCCTCCACTCCTCCCTGCGTTCGTCGTGCTGGAGACACGAGCCGGTGCTCACGAGTCCCCTCATCCTGAGGAGCGTCGCCTCTTGGCGATGCGTCTCGAAGGACGAGGGACTCCAGCAAGCTCCATCGTCTTGCAATCTGGACCCCTCGTCCTTCGAGACGCAGGCCCAAGAGGGCCTGCTCCTCAGGATGAGGGTGATGAGTGTTGCAACAGCCGTTCTCTCGAGGCGGCGTACACAGCCTTTAAGCTTCTCTTCACAAACAACCCAGGGCGCTACAACGCGGCGCCGACCCTCTAAGCCGGCGTCTCCTCCGCCTCGCCCTCACGCTGAAGCAGCCGCTCCAGAATCTCGATCCTGTCCGCCTCGGCGGGCGGCTTGTCCCAGCGGATGCGTGACACGCGAGGGAAGCGCATCGCGACGCCGGATTTGTGCCGCGTCGAGCGGTTGAGGCCCTCGAACGCGATCTCGAGAACCAGCCCCTTGTCGGGCTCGTGCGTGACCTCGCGCACAGGGCCGAAGCGGTTCACGGTGTTGCGGCGGACGAAGCGGTCGAGTTCGGCCAGCTCCGCGTCCGTGAAGCCGAAATAGGCCTTGCCGACCGGCACGAGCTCGTCGCCCGCCGCGCCCTCGCGCCAGACTCCGAACGTGTAGTCCGAATAAAACGACGAGCGCTTGCCGTGGCCCCGCTGAGCGTACATCAGCACGGCGTCCACCACGTGCGGATCATGTTTCCATTTGTACCAGAGCCCCTTGGGCCGCCCCGGCACATAGGGGCTGTCGGCCCGCTTGATCATGCAGCCTTCCACGGCTGCGGCGTCTACGCCCGCGCCCGCCTCGGCCGGATTGGCGCGCGCGGCGGCCAGATCCTCCCAGGTCTCGAAGGGGATCAGCCGCGAGATGTCGAAGCGGGGGTTCTCCAGGCTGCCCAGCATGGCCTCAAGCCGCTCGCGCCGCTCGCTGAAGGGCAGGGGGCGAAGGTCCTCGCCGCCCCAGTGCAGAAGATCGTAGGCCCGCACATGGGCAGGGAACTCCACCAGCATCTTGGGCGACACGCTTTGCCGGTTGAGCCGTTGCTGCAGCACGTTGAAGGTCTGGACGCGCCCCTCGCGCAGCACCAGCAACTCGCCATCAATCGCGCCGTCGAAGTCGATCGCCTCCACGAGGTCCGGGAAGCTCTTGGAGATATCCTCGCCCGTGCGGGAAAACAGGCGCTGCACGCGCCGGCCATCCGGCCGGGTCCCGCCCACGACCTGCACGCGGATGCCGTCCCACTTCCACTCCGCCGTCATCACGCGGGCGTCGAGGCTGTCGAAATCCTTGTCGTCGATGGGGTGCGCCAGCATGGGCGGCCGGAACGGGGCGGGGTCGGTCGCCTCCGGCCGGGGACTGCGCCCCTCCACCCAGGCGAACAGGGTCTCGTAAGGCGGCTCCAGCCCGTGCCAGACCTCCTCGATGTCGTTGGGCTCGAGGTCGCCCAGAGCCGCCACGGCGCTCTTGGCCAGCCGCGCCGACACGCCGATGCGCAGGCTGCCGGTGATGAGCTTCAACAAGGCCCAGCGGCCGGTCTCGTCCAGCCCGTCGAGCCAGCGAGACAGGAGGCCGGGCAGGTCCGACCGGTGGCTCGCCTGCAGGCTCTCGATCACCTCGGCGAGGCTCGGCGGCGGCCGATTGTGCCCGATCGCGGGCTGCCCCGGCTCATGCGCCTCGCGCGGGCTCGGCCAGAGCAGCGCCACCGTCTCGGAGAGGTCGCCGACATAGTCGTAGCTCATGCCAAACAGCACCGGATCGGTGCGCTCGGCGATCAGGGCGCGGATCAGGCCCGGCTTGGCGTTGGCGAAGGACAGGCCGCCCGCCAGAGCGGCCAGCGCGAAGCCGCGCTCGGGATCGGGCGTGGTCCGGAAATACTCTGTCATCAGCCGCAGCTTGTTGTTGCGGCCGGGCTCGTAGCCGAGGCGGTCCAGCAGTTCGGCGAAGCGGTTCACGACGCTGCCTCAACGACCGCGGGCGCGTCGGCGGGGCCGGCCGTATCGGGCTCGACCTCCCCCTCGTCGCCATAGCCCAACATGTGCAGCGGCTTCGCCCGGATGCCGCGCGACGTGCACCAGTGCACCAGCGCGTCTTCCTGGCCGTGCGTGACCCAGACCTCGCCCGCACCGGTGTCCAGGATGGTGCGGCACAAGTCGTCCCAGTCGGAGTGGTCCGACACCACGAGCGGCAGCTCCACGCCTTTCTGGCGGGCGCGGGCGCGCACCCGCATCCAGCCGGACGCAAAGGCCGTCACCGGATCCGGGAACTTGCGCGCCCACAAATCCTGGGTGGCGCTGGGTGGGCAGATCACGATCGCGCCGCCGAGCTTCGGCCGCTCGGCGGCCTGCACTTTCCGGATCTCGCCCAGCGGCACGCCGCTCTGCTGGTAGAACTCGGTCAGCCGCTCCATCGCGCCATGCACGTAGATCGGCTGGTCGTAGCCGGCCTCCCGGATCAACGCCATCAAGCGTTGCGCCTTGCCGAGCGCATAGGCGCCGACGATATGGGCGCGCTCGGGAAAGAGCCGGACCGAGGCGAGCAGCTTGGCGACCTCGTCGCGCGTGTCGGGATGGCGGAACACCGGCAGGCCGAAGGTAGCCTCGGTGATGAACACGTCGCAGGGCACCACCTCGAACGGCGCGCAGGTGGGATCGCGGGCGCGCTTGTAGTCGCCGGACGCGACGATGCGCAGCCCCTCGCATTCCAGGGCGATTTGGGCCGAGCCGAGCACGTGGCCGGCCGGGTGGTAGCTCACCTTCACGCCGTTGAGGTCAACGGTCTCGCCGAGCCGGACCGCCTGCGTGTAGCCGGCGAAGTCGACCCCGTAGCGCACCGCCATGATGGCCAGCGTCTCGGGCGTGGCCAGCACGGCCTCGTGGCCGGCGCGTGCGTGGTCCGAATGCCCGTGCGTGATCAGCGCCCGCCGGACGGGGCGCACCGGATCGATGTGGGCGTCCGCCTGGGGGCAGTAGAGGCCGGACGGGGTGAGGGTGAGCAACTCGGAGGGGCGCATGCCCGACTATGTAGGGTTGCGCCCCCGCGACGGCGAGCGTTGGCGCGGGCTCAGCCGATCCAGCCCTCGGCCGGCTGTTCGGCGATCTCGGCCGCGCGTCGGCCGACCACGGGCGCGAGGCTGTCCAGTCGCTCCGCCGCGAGCCGCCGGGCGAGCCCGGCCAGGATCTCGTCCACGAGCCCCGCGCCCTTGTAGACCAGCGCCGAGTAGAGCTGGATCAGCGTCGCGCCGGCCTCGATCTTGGTCCAGGCGGTCTCGGCCGAGTCGATGCCGCCCACGCCGACGAGCGGGAACGCGCCCTCGACGCGCTGGTGCGCGGCGGCCAGCATGCGGGTGGACAGGGCGAAGAGCGGCCGGCCCGACAGGCCACCCTGCTCGCGGGCAGTCTCGGTTTCGCGCAGCGTGGTCGGCCGGCTGATCGTGGTGTTGGAGACGATCAGGCCGTCGATGGCCCGGCGCCGCGACACGGTGACGATCGAATCGAGATCCGCCAGCCCGAGGTCCGGCGCGATCTTCAGCAGCACGGGCTTACGGCCATGACGCTCGGCGGCGGCGTCGCGGGCCGCCAGCACGCGCGCCAGCAGGTCGTCCAGCGCCGCCTCGTGCTGCAGGTCGCGCAGGCCGGGCGTGTTGGGCGACGAAATGTTGACGGTGAAATAGGTCGCCAGGGGCGCGAACGTCTCGATGCCGCGCACATAGTCGGCGGCGCGGTCGGCCGCGTCCTTGTTGGCCCCGATGTTGACGCCCAGAATGCCGGGCCGGCCGGCGCGGGCCTGAAGCCTGGCGAGCGCCGCCGCATGGCCGGCGTTGTTGAAGCCGAGGCGGTTGACCACGCCCTCGTCGCCTGGCAGCCGGAACACGCGCGGCCGCGGATTGCCGGCCTGCGCCAGCGGCGTGATCGTGCCGACCTCCGCAAAGCCGAAGCCGAGGCCCAGCATGGCGTCCGGAACCTCGGCGTTCTTGTCGAAGCCCGCCGCGATGCCGAGCGGGTTGGGGAAGTCCAGCCCGAAAGCCGCGACGCGCAGAAGGGGATCGGGCCGGGGCGCGGGCAGCGCCGGCAAGCGTGAGAGCGCCTGAATGGTCATCCCATGCGCCGTTTCGGCGTCGAGCCGGTGCAGCATCGGCAGGGCGAGCGCGCCGAGACGCCCGGCGAGGAACCGCCCGATCACGCGACATCCTCCGGAAACAGGTGCGCGCCATCTGGCCCGAGTCCAAGCGGCCTGACGCTGCGCGCCGCCGCGACCGGTAGCGGCTCGTAAAGGTGCGGAAACAGCGCGCCGCCGCGCGACGGCTCCCAGCGCAGCGCCGGGCCGAGGTCGTCGGCCTCAACGGCCACGAGCAGCAAGTCGGCCTGCCCGGCAAAGTGCTTGGCGGCTGTCTCGCGGGCCTGCGCGCCGGTCGAGAAATGAATATAGCCGTCGGCCAGGTCCACAGGCGCTCCCGCGAAGGCGCCGGCCTCTTCGGCGACGCGCCACAGCGCAGCCGGAACGATCTTGTAGATGAGCATGCGCCCCCCGAATGTCCTCCGGCTTTAAGCCATGGCGCCCGCAATGATCAACGGTTCATAAACCCCGCGCACGTCAGCGCTGTTGCATTCCGCAGGCGGTGGGATTAAATCCATAAAGGCGGATGATGATCCTCCCACTTGCCCGGAGGCCTTTTTGCATGACCACGCGGCTTTCTCACACCCAGGTCTGGGCGGCGATCGACGCCCTTGCGGCCAAATACCAGTTTTCAGCCTCCGGTCTCGCCCGGCGGGCGGGGCTCGACCCCACGACCTTTAATAAATCCAAGCGCACATCCCCGGATGGGCGCGATCGATGGCCCTCCACCGAGTCGATTTCCAAGGTCCTGGACGCCACCGGCGCCACCATCGAGGAATTCATGGCGCTGATCGCGCCGCGCACGGTGGAGTACAAGAGCCGCTCCCTGCCGCTGCTCGGCCTCGCCCAGGCGGGCGCCGGCGGCTTCTTCGACGACGCCGGCCTGCCCAAGGGGGAGGGCTGGGACGAGGTCGATTTCCCCGACCTGCCGGAGGGCGACGCCTACGCGCTGGAGGTCACGGGCGATTCGATGCTGCCGCTCTACCGTGACGGCGACGTGATCGTGTGCTCGCCTTCGGCCTCCGTGCGCCGCGGCGACCGCGTCGTGGTGAAGACCGCGACCGGCGAGGTGATGGCCAAGGAGTTGAAGCGCAAGACCGCCAAGTCGATCGAGCTCGTCTCGCTCAATCCCGATCACGCCGAACGCAGCATCCCGATCGCCGACGTGGTCTGGATGGCTCGCATCATGTGGGCGAGCCAGTGACGAGCAGCCACAGCCCGCGCGCCACATAGGTGAGGCTAACGGTGCGGATGATGACGCGGCTCCACCAGCGAAAGCCGGCGTCGCTCATCCGGTGCAGCACGATCGCGGCCAGCGACGTGCCCGCGAAGGCGGTCACGATCGCGAGTGCGTAGACCCACCAGGGCAGGCTCTCGTCCATGAGGCTCGCGAAGCTGCCGAAATAGGCGACGCGCAGCAGGTGCGCGACCGTTTGCGTCGCCGCCTTGGTGGCCACGATCGTTTTACGGTCGAGGCCGCTGTTCTGGAAGAAGATGTCGAGCACGTTGCCGGCCGCGCCCGCCAGGAGCTGCAGCACCATGATGATGGCGCCGCAATACACCGGCGCGCCGCGGCGGGTGATGTCCATCCGCAAGCCATGCGGCAGGCGCTCGGCCACGAAGGGCAGCAGCCCGAGGCCGAGATAGATCGTCGCCTTGTCGGGGACGTACGCGATCGCCTTCATGACCGCGAAGGCCGCCACCGAGCCGATGAGGTAGCCGGTGAAGATCCGCCACTGGACAAAGCGCCGCCACAACAGCGTGCGCCAGCCGTTCGAGGCCATCTGAGTGGTCCCGAACAGCACCATCGCGGGCGCGACGTCCAGCATCAGCAGCAGCACGCCGAGCAGGATCATCCCGCCCGCCATGCCGAAGATGCCCGACAGAAACGACGTGACCAGGACGGTCCCGCCGAGCGCCGCGACCAGGGCAGGCCCGAAAACCACCGATCAGGCCGGCTTGCGCGACGCCAGGAACGCCTCGTGCTCGGCGATCAGCCCGCCGGACAGCCCCTTCGCGATCAGCGCGCGGGTCTCGGCCACGCCGTACAGCGCCGCGAAGGATCCGAAGCGCGGCCCCCGCTCGGCCCCGAGCAGGATCTGGTACAGCATCGAGAACCACTGCTGCGACACGCCGGGACGGCCGTCCGGGCTCTTGGATTTGCCGCTGGTGTCGGGGAAATGCTTGCGGCCGACCTCGTAAACGGCGAACTGGATGGCGTCGCCGTCCGTCGAGCCCTCGAATTGTGCCAAAGCGGCCGAGAGATCCTCCAGGGCGGCGCGCTCCGCTTCGGTCGGGGCGCGGTACACCTTCGAGGGCCGCACGAAGTCGCGGAAATAAGCCACCGCGTAGCGCACCAGCTTGTCGAGCCGTGGGTTCGCCTCTGGCGAGGCGCCCGGCGCGTAGCGGCGCAGGAAGCCCCAGAGCACGGCCGGGTCCTCCGAATTCGCCACCGCCACGAGGTTGAGCAGCATGCCAAACGTCACCGTGGTGGCGGCCGCGTTGGCGTCCGCGCTGTGGATCGTCTCGGGCGCAGGCGGATTGCCGCCATGGATGTGCCAGACCGGGTTGGCGAGCTGCTCGCGCAGGCCCTGCTTCTGATAGCGCTCCAGGAAGCCGATATAGTCGTCCACGGCGCGCGGGATCACGTCGAAGAACAGCTTCTTCGCCTCGCGCGGCTTGTTGTACATGAACAGCGACAGGCTCTCGGGGCTCGCATAGCCCAGCCACTCGTCGATGGTCAGGCCGTTGCCCTTCGACTTCGAGATCTTCTGCCCCTTGTCGTCCAGGAAGAGCTCGTAGTTGAAACCGTCCGGCGGCGTGGCGCCGAGCGCCCGCGCGATCTCGCCCGACAGCTTCACGCTGTCGATCAGGTCCTTGCCGGCCATTTCGTAGTCGACGCCGAGCGCCACCCACCGCATCGCCCAGTCGGGCTTCCACTGCAGCTTGCAGGCGCCGCCCAGCACCGATGTCTCGAAGCGCTCGCCGCTGTCGGGATCGCGCCACACGATGGTGGCGGCGTCGCGGTTCACCTCGTCGATCGGCACCTGCATCACCACCCCGGTCTTCGGGTGAAGCGGCAGGAAGGGCGAGTAGCTCTGCGCCCGCTCGGCCCGCAGCGACGGCAGCATGATCGCCATCACGGCGTCGTAGCGCTCCAGCATGAGCCGAAGGGTCGCGTCGAAGCGGCCGGCCTTGTAGCAGTCGGTGGCCGACAGGAACTCGTAGTCGAAGCCGAACGCGTCCAGAAACGCCCGCAGCCGGGCGTTGTTGTGCTCGCCGAAGCTCGGATGCGTGCCGAACGGGTCGGGAACCTGCGTCAGCGGCTTGCCGAGCGCGCCCGCCAGCATCTCCTTGTTCGGGACGTTGTCGGGGACCTTGCGCAGCCCGTCCATGTCGTCCGAGAACGCGACCAGCCGGGTCGGGATCTTGTCGTCCGTCAGCACCCGGAAGGCGTGGCGCACCATGGTGGTGCGCGCCACCTCGCCGAAGGTGCCGATATGCGGCAGGCCGGACGGGCCATAGCCGGTCTCGAACAGCACCTCGGTCTTGCCCGAGCGCTTGATCCGCTCCACCAGCTTGCGCGCTTCCTCGAACGGCCACGCGAGACCGGCCTGGGCGGCCTCCTGGAGGGTCTGCGGCTGGTCGGTCGCGGGCGCGGACATGAGCGGGACTTTCGGTGCGTTCAACGGGATCAAGCCCGGCCGCCATCGCTGGCCCGGGCGCGGCGGACCATAGGAACCCGAGGCCGAAGGGTCAATGCGGAGGCGCGCCGCGCCCCTAGTAGAACCCCACCGGGAAATACCGCAGGTAGATCTCGGCGTAGACGCCGCGCTCGGCGACGCGCTGGAGGGCCCAGTCGATGGCCCGCCGCAGCACGACCTCGTTCTTGCGGGTCGCGATCGCGACGCCTTCGCCGAACCATCGGCTTTCCTGGTAGGGGCCGCCCACGAAGGCGCAGCAGTCGCCCGCTTCCTGGCCGTTGAGCCAGATCGCCATCGTGAGGCCGTCCGCGAACAGGAGGTCGACGTCGCCGCGCATCAACGCCGCCCGGGCCCGGTCGAGATCGTCGAACGGCTTGCGCTGCGCCTGGGGAAAGAACGTCTCCAGGAAGTCCTCATGCGCCGAGCGCGCCACCACCGCGACCGTCTTGCCCGCCAGGGCGGCCGGCGACGGATCGAGCGCGGCGCCGGCCCGGCCGACGAAGCGGGCCGGGGTTCGCAGATAGGGCGACGTGAAGCCGTAGCTCTCGCGCAGCTTGGGGGTGACCCGCAGCGACGCCACGATGGCGTCGCCCCGGCCCTCGCGCAGCGCGTCGAACAGCGTGTCCCAGCGCCGCGCCTGAACCGTGCAGGCGACGCTGAGCGCGTCGCACACCGCGCGCGCGAGGTCGACGTTGAAGCCCGCCAGCTTGCCCTCCTCGGTCAGGAAATGCATGGGCGGGTAATCATCCTCGGTGAGGAAGCGGATGACCCGGATCGACGACAGGTCCGGCTTGTCCGGCCGCTGCGCCGGATCCCAGAAGCCCGGGATAAAAACCTTGTCCTGCGCGGCGGCCTGGGCCGGGGACTGCGCCTGAGCGCCCGTATCGGGGCTTCGAGTCTGCGCCGTCGCCGGCTCGGACATCGGCATGACGGCGAAGCAAATCAGCAGAACGGCGACAAGGCGCCAGCTACGTAACCACAACCCGTCTTTTCCGGATAGGTTAGGTTGTAAATTGATCAATGTGAGACTCTTCACTCTGAGGCATCGATATCCGCTCTAGCCTTTCACTATTACACCGATGCTTGCCGGGCGGGAATTGCCGATGAGCCACATTGCGTCTCCCGCCTCCCAGCGCGCGCCTCCGCTGCCGCACACGCTCAGCTTTCTCGCCGAGATCGGGTTGCCGGTCGCCGACGCGGCGGCCTGTCTCGCGCGGGCGAAAGGGACCGGTCGGCCGCTGGACGAGATCGTCGTCGGTGCGGGCCTGATCAGCGAGGAGGAGTTCTACCGCGGTCTGGCGAGGCGCATCGGTGCGCCCTTTCTGCGCAGCTTCGCAACCGATCCTGCGCTTCCGGCGCCGGGAGCGGACGTCGGAGCCGCCCCTCTGGCGCCCGGGTTCGGCGCGCGTTTCGCACTGGCGCCGCGCGGCGAGGCGCTCGACCGGCTGCTCGAGCGCGCCCGTCCGGGCGGATCGATGCCCGGCGCCGGCGTCACCACGCCGTCGCGCCTGGCCTCGTCGCTGCGCGCCGGCATCGAGGCCCGGATGGCGCATGAGGCCGCAAACGCCTTACCGGATGCATCGCCGCTCTTGTCCGTGCGGGATGGCTGCACGCCGCGTGAGCGCTTTTGGCTGGGGAGCCTGGCGGCCGGGTTGCTCGCCGCCGTCGCGGCGTCACCGCAGATGACCATCTCGATCCTGATGCTGCTGTGTGGAGCGCTCTTCCTGTTCGGCGCGGCCCTGCGATTGGCCGCATGCCTCGAGGTCCGTGACAGCGAGCCGACATGCCCACCCCTCAGCGACGCCGCGCTGCCGCGCTACACAATCCTCGCCCCGCTCCACCGCGAAGGACGGGTGCTTCACCAACTCGTGCAGGCGTTGGCCGCGCTCGATTACCCGCCCGAGAAGCTCGACATCAAGCTGCTGGTCGAGGCGGACGATGCTGAAACGCTGTCGGCGGCGGGCCGGCTCGAAATGCCTCCCCAGTTCGCCGTCGTGATCTGCCCTCCGGGCCTGCCGCGCACGAAGCCGCGCGCGCTCAACATGGGTCTGCGCAGCGCCACCGGCGCGCTCCTCGTCGTCTACGACGCCGAAGACCTGCCCGATCCCGATCAACTCCGCCTCGCGGCTGCCCGCTTCGCGTCAGCGCCCCGTGAACTCGCCTGTCTGCAGGCCCGGTTGGCGCCGCACAATCACGCGGCTTGCCGGCTCGCGCACCTGTTTGCGCTGGAATATGCCGCCTTGTTCCGCGTCATCATCCCCGGTTTCGCAAGGTTGGGCCTCCCCATCCCGCTCGGCGGCACGTCGAACCATTTCCGCGTCGACGTCCTGCGCCGCATTCTCGCCTGGGACGCCTGGAACGTTGCGGAGGACGCCGACCTCGGATTGAGGCTGGCCCGGCTAGGCTGGTCGGTCGGCGCGCTCGCGTCCACGACCCGCGAGGAGGCGGTGATCACCAGCCGGGCCTGGATGGCGCAGCGAAGCCGCTGGCTAAAGGGCTGGATGCAGTCATCCCTCGTGCATGGCCGCGCCATTTTTCGCCACGAGCGGGCCTCCCCGTTCGAAAAGCTGGTCATCGTCTCGCACACGATCGGGCTCGTTCTGGCCGCTCTGGGCTTTCCATTCTTCCTGGCGGCCCTGTTTTGGAAGCTTTGCGACGGCTCGCTCCTGAACCCGTCCGGAGCAGTCGACAGGGCGGCCGCGGGGCTCTCCGTGCTGGTGTTCGCGGTTGGCGTCGTCGCGCTGGTCCTGCCGCTGGGCCTGGGCGCACGCAGGGCAAAACTGCGGTTCGGCGCCGGGGATCTGGCCCTGTTCTGCCTCTATCTGCTGCTGATGTGCGCGGCGGCTTGGCGCGCGGCCTGGGAGCTCGTCCGCAACCCGCAGGGTTGGAACAAGACCGAGCACGGGCTATCGCCTCCGTCGCGGGCGTCAGGACCGCGCGTGCTCATCCCGCGCCCGCTCAGAAGTAGCGCTGAACGTCCTTGGCCGATTCGGCGGCCCCGCGTTGCAAGTTGAAGGCTCCCGCGAAGCGGCCGTTCTTGTCCATCAGATAGACCAGCGCGGTGTGGTCCATGGTGTACTCGCCGCCTTCGAGCGGCACCTTGCGGGAGAACACCCGGTAGGCCTTCAACACGGGGTCCAGCGCCGCGCGGTCGCCCGAAAGGCCGGTGATGCGCTTGTCGAAGCTCGACAGGTAGGTCTTCATCAGTTCCGGCGTATCGCGCTCGGGATCCACCGTGATGAAGAACGCCTGCAGACGGTCCGCCTGCGGGCCCAGCGCGTCGAACACCTGCGTGACATCCTGCAGCGTGGTCGGGCACACGTCCGGGCAATGCGTGAAGCCGAAGAAGATCAGCGACGGCTTGCCCTTCAGGATCGCTTCGCTCACCGGCTTGCCATCCTGGTCGACGAGGCGGAACGGCCCGCCCACCGCGCCGGCGGCGCTCTGCTGCCCGCCCGGCGCAAGCGCCACATAGGCAGCGACGCCGAGCCCGATCACGCCGAACAGGAACGCCACGAGGGGCAGGACGAGCCGGGTCGCGGACTTCGGGGCGGGGTCGGTCATGGGTGAACTCGAAGCGTGAGGAGGTCAGAAGCACCAGGCTAGCGCCGCCGACACCACGTCGGTGAAGACGATCTCGCCCTGCGCGGCCCACAGAAGCAGGCCCGCGCCCGTGAGGCTCGCGGCCACGCCCGCCCACAAGGCGACGTGAAGCCCGCGCCGTCCGGCGCCGGGGTCGTCCCATTCGGCAGGTTGCGTCATCGCGAATGCTCCGCGAGCCAGTCGAAGCCGCATGCCTCGATCGTGCCCCTGATATAGGCGCATGCGGCCGCTTGGCCAATCCGCGATTGGCGCCGCCCGCGTCAGAGCATGTCGTCGGCCAGAGGTCTCGGCAGCACGGTCGACCGGCGGGTGAACAGGCTCGCGACCGCACCGGCCGCCAGCCCCACCGCGCAGCCGACCACGCCAGCCGACGCCGGAAGGCCGGATGGCCCAAGCCGGCCGTCGATCAGCGCCAGCGTGACGACGAGCCCGGCCCCGAGCGCCGCAAAACCTCCGGCCGCGGTGGCGCGGTCCCAGGCCGCGCCGAGCAGGATGGGCGGGAGCAGCGCGCCGACCGTGAGCGCCGCCGCGGCTTCAGCCTGCGTGGCGGCGACGCCCGGGGCCCAGCCGACGGCGCCTGCCGCGACCACGATGGACGCGAGGATGGCGAAGCGGATCAGCGCGAAGCGCGCCGACGCGGGCGTGCGCCGCCGGTCGATGCGGGGGCGGAAATCGAAGCCAATCGCCTGGCCGGCGGCGAGCAGCAACGCTCCGGCGGCCGCAAGGCTCGCGGCCAAGAACAGGATCTCGATCGCGATCGGTCCGAAAACGCCGCTTGGGCTAGCGAAGGTTGGCCCAGCCGCAAATGCGATCAGGCACACCGTGATGGCCGCCCACAGAAGCGCAAGCCGCATGTCGGCGGGTTTGTCGATGCCGGGCCACACTGTCTGGAATGCCGGAAACGCCAGCGCGCTCAGGGCCGCCCCCACGCCAATCGCCATCCCGCCCGGCCGCGTCAACGGCGACAGGAGCCCGATCATGCGTTCCGGCGAAGACTCGGCCTGTGTGGCCCAGAGGGCCGCCGCGCAGGTCGCGACCACAAGCGCCAGCGCAACGCCGGCGCGGGACTGGCTTCGCGATCCGCCCGGAAGGCTCGTGAACGCCAGAACGAGGCCGCCCAGCACGGCCGCCTGGGGGCGCGTGAGCGTGAACAGGCGCGCAAGGCTGTCGGCCGCGTGGCCGAGGGCGGCTGCTCCGAGCCCGAGCGCAGCGGCGGCGAGCACCGCGGCCGCCGCCACCCGCAGCGCCGGGCTGCCGAAGCGGGCTCCCAGGAAACACGGCCAGGTCGGCGCGCCCGACCGGCGCAGCACGGGCCCCAGCAGAAAAGCCGCCAACACGAGCCCGGCGGCGACGCCGAGCGCCGGTTGGCCCGGGAGGCCAAAGGGCAGCAACGCCGCCGTGGCCAGCGTGACGCCGGCCGAAGGGAGCGCCCGGTTCTGGGTCAGGAATTCGGGCAGGCGCATCGTCCCGGACGAGAGACCGCTCACGACCGCCAGGCCGATCGTCACCACCGCGGCGCCGGCCGCGAGCGCCCACGAGGGGGGGATGCCCAGCCGCTCGATCACGAGCACCGAGGCGGCGGACAGCAGGATCACGAACAGGCACAGGGCCGCAAATCGCGCGAAGACCAGCGGAGAAGACATCATCGAACTGCAAATCCCGCACGCATCGCTTGCAAGCAAATCACTTCGCAAATGGGAATAGGCGCACCCTTGCGTTTAAGCTTGGTCGTAAGCTTGGCCATCAGGAGTTTCGCCGATGCGCCGAGCCCTTGCGAAGGCTAACGTCTTCGCGGAATGTTCACAATGCGGACCGGTTTCAACAAGGTTCCATCGGGGGAGGCGAGCTTGAGCGCGACGGCACAGACTCGGATCATGATCGCCGACGACCATCCGCTGGTGCGGGGCGCGCTGCGAACCGCGCTCGCCGGGGTGGTTCCCGAAGCCGACATCGTCGAGGCTGGCACCTTCGAGGATGTCACCGACTGCCTCGGCAAGGGCGCCGATCTCGATCTCGTGCTGCTCGATCTCAGCATGCCGGGCGTGCAGGGCTTCTCGGGGCTGATGTATCTGCGCGCGCAGCACCCCGGCACGCCGGTGGTGGTGGTGTCCGGCAACGAGGATCGCGGCGTCATCCGCCGCTGCATCGAGTTCGGCGCATCGGGCTTCATCCCCAAGAGCGTCGATGTCGAGACCATGCGCGGCGCCATTCGGGACGTGCTCGATGGCGGCGCCTACACGCCGCCGGATGTCGACATGACGTCGCCGATGGATCGCGAAACCGGTGATCTCGTTCGTCGGCTCGGCAGCCTCACGCCCCAGCAGGTCCGCGTGTTGATGATGCTGTCGGAAGGGCTGCTCAACAAGCAGATCGCCTACGAGCTCAGCGTGTCGGAAGCCACCGTGAAGGCGCATGTTTCCGCCATCCTGCAGAAGCTCGGCGTGGAGAGCCGGACGCAGGCCGTGATCGCGGCCTCCAAGATCGCTGCCGGGCAGCCGGTGGCGGTGGAGTAGCCAAGACCGCCCGCCTTCGCGGGATCAGAGCCCGTTCAGGAACGCGTCCGTCTTCGCCAGCGCCTTTTCGGTCAGCGGCCCCGGAAAGCCGATGAACACGTGCGCGCCGCCGGCCCACAGGGCGAGTTCGGCCGCATTCCCGGCCGCCGTCCAGCGCGACGCCATGAACAGGCTGTCGTCCACAAGCGGATCGCGTGTTCCCACCGAGAACAGCGCGGGCGGCAAGCCCGCAAGATCGGCGTGGATGGGCGACACGTCGGGGTCGCGAAGGTCGCCTTTCAGCCGCAGGAAATTCTGCGCGAACAGGAAGATGTCGCGCGTGTTCAGGACGAGCTTCAGGTCGCCCCAGCGCCGCACGCTCGGCGTCTGCGCGAGGTCGTAGCAGCCGGCCGTGAGGTTTGCGCCGCGAAAGGGCGTGAGCCCGTGCCTATCGCGCAGGCGCAGCAGCGTCACCACCGCCAGATGGGCGCCGGCGGATTCGCCGCCGATGAACAGCCGATCGGTCGCGAAGCGCGCCTGGCACTCGCGAACCAGCCAGAGCGCGGCCGCCTCGCAATCGTCCGGCGCCGCCGGATAGGGGTTCTCGGGCGCGAGCCGGTATTCGACCGACACGCAGGCCAGCCCACAATTCTGCGCCAGCCGCTCCAGCCGGTCGTCCTGCATGTCGGCCGTGCCGAACACCCAGCCGCCGCCGTGGATGTGGAGGTAGACCCCGGTCGGCGCGTCCGGGGCGATGACACGCAACTCCAGCGGACCGCCCGGCCCCTCGATCGTCAGCGTGCGGGCGCGCCGGCTGGGCGGAACCAGAGGAAACGCGCCGAGCCCCTGCTTGCGGCGCTCGCGCACAACCGCGGGCGGCACGGACCATTGGTCCGGCAGGCCGCTCAGCTTGGCGAGAATGTCGGCGTTCAGCTTCTGCGTGTCCGGATCCACCGTGGCGGGATCAAAGGCGGTGGGGTCGACGAGCATGAGGTGTTTCCGGTCGCGAAGTTGGGCCGCCATAGAACCGCCCTTCGGGACGCAGGTCCAGAGCGCCATGGCCGTGATTCAGCCGTGATCGTGCTATCAGTGACGGCGTGGAATCGCCCGATCTGCGCGGGCTGGAGACGATGATGGCCAACTCGGACTTTTCTCGCGTGCTCGGCGGCTCGCCGGGCGCGGTGCTCGTGAAGCTGATCTTCATGTCCGTTCTGGTCGGCGCGTTTCTGTCCCTGTTCGGGCTCACGCCGCCCGACCTGCTGCGGGGACTGCGCGACCTCATCGATCGGGTGATGGATCTCGGTTTCGGCGCGGTGCGCGAGGTCTTCCGCTACTTCGTCTACGGCGCGGTGATCGTGGTGCCGATCTGGTTGCTGATGCGGCTTTTCGGCCGCAACTGAGCCCGGTCTGGTGCTCGAGCGCGCCCGCCGGCCCGTCGAGGCCACGGCGGCGAGCGTCATTGGGCTCGCAGCGCCCCTGATGCTCGCTCATCTCACCGAGCCGCTGATCGGCCTGGTGGACACGGCCGTGATCGGCCGGTTGGGCGAGGTCCACCTCCTCGGCGCCGTGGCGATCGGCGCCGTGCTGTTCGACATGCTGTTCTGGGGCCTCGGCTCCCTGCGCATGAGCACCGCCGGGCTCACCGCCCAGGCCCATGGCGCAGGCGACGACAGGGACGTCGCTCTGGCGCTCGCGCGGGCGCTGGTGCTCGCCGTCACGCTCGGCGTGGCCCTGATCGTGCTGCAGCGCCCCATCATGGCGGCGACCTTCGCGTTGATGGACGCCAGCCCGGCCGTCGACGCCGCGGCGCGCGCCTATATCGCCATCCGCATCTGGTCGGGGCCGCTGGCGCTGAGCAACTACGCCATTCTGGGCTCCCTGATCGGGCGCGGCCGCACGGATCTGGGGCTTTTGCTGCAGGTCGGGCTCAACCTCACCAAGGTGGCGGGCACGATCCTGTTCGTGCCCGGCCTTGGATGGGGCATCGAGGGCGCGGCCTTCGCGACCCTCCTGGCCGAGGCGATCGGCCTTCTAGGCGGCGTGCTGCTGCTGCGCCGCATCGGCGGCTTGCCGCGCGGGCTGGCGTGGAGCGCCATCGTGGAGGGGCCGGCGCTGCGCCGCATGCTGGCCGTGAACCGCGACGTCGCGATCCGGACCGTTGCGCTTCTGTCCGCCTTCGCGTTCTTCACCGCCCAGGGCGCTCGCGCCGGGGACGTCGCGCTCGCCGCGAACGCGGTGCTGTACAACCTCTTCCTGATCGGAAGCTATTTCCTGGACGGCTTCGCGACCGCGGCCGAGCAACTCTGCGGCCAGGCGGTCGGCGCTCGCGACGAGCGCGGGTTCCGGTCGACGGTGCGGTTGACCCTGGGACTGAGCCTCGGCGTGGGAGCTGCCGTCTCGGCGGCCGCCTTGATGGGCGGCGCGGCGTTCATTGACGCGATCTCGACGAATGAGGCCGTTCGCGGGGCCGCGAAGTCGTACCTCCCGCTCGCCGCGCTGACGCCGCTGGTCGGCGCCGCCGCGTTCACGTTTGATGGCGTCTATGTCGGCGCGACCTGGACGGCGGCCATGCGCAATCTGATGCTGGCCGCCCTGGCGATCTATCTGGCCGTGTTCTACGGCGGCGTCGCGCTCGTGGGCGCCTGGACCAATGCGGGGCTCTGGATCGCCTTCCTGGTCTTTCTCGGCGTGCGCGGCGTCGGCCAGTGGCGGCTTTATCCCGGACTGGCGCGACGGACCTTTCCGGCTGCCTGAGCCACCTTCCGAAACAAAATGACGGCCCCGCGGGGGCAACGCGGGGCCGTCGGGGACAGGTCGCGTGGAGGTTCAAGGCCGCGACCTGGCCGTTCGAAAAAGGATCAGTCGCAAACCGTACGGCGCACCCGGCGCCAGCCATAGTCGGTCAGGACGCGCCGGTGGACGACGTAGCAGTCGCCCGCCACATAGGCCGGGCCGTAATAGGTGGGGCGAGCGGCCGAAGCCGCGAGGGCGCCGAGCGCCAGCCCGCCAACCACGCCGGCCGCCGCTGCGCCGCCATACCCCCAGCCGCCGTGATGGTAGCCCCAGCCGCCCGCCGAGGCCGGCGTCGCGGTGGCCGCCACGGAGCCGCCAAAGGTGAGCGCGGCGAGGCCGCCGACAAGGAGCTTGCGAGCGCGGGAGGGCAGGGCGGTGCGGGCGGCGATTGCGGTCATGGCGAACTCCTGGGTGGCGGGCCGGACGGCCCGGCGTTGGGGTTGGCCGGTTCTCTCTCGGCCATGGCGGGACAATGCCCTGCGCGCGGCCGGGCCGATGTGTGAGGCCGCACACGGGCCGCCGCGTCGCCAGGGATGACGTCCGGCCCCTCGGGCGCTACCTAAAGGCGGTGAACGCCCCAACCCCCGACGCCGCCCTTCTTCCCGAGCGCTTCCAGCGCTGGTTCGCGGCGCGCGGCTGGGCGCCGCGTCCCCACCAGCTCGCCTTGCTGGCGCGGGCGCGTTCCGGCCGCTCGGCCCTGCTGGTCGCCCCCACCGGCGCGGGCAAGACCCTCGCCGGGTTCCTCCCCAGCCTGATCGAGCTGGCGGACGCGCCGTCGGGCGGGCTGAAGGGCAGGGGCCTCCACACGCTCTACATCTCGCCCCTGAAGGCGCTCGCGACCGACATCGCCCGCAACCTTGAGGCGCCCATCGCCGAGATGGAGCTGCCGATCCGCATCGAAACGCGCACCGGCGACACGCCCTCGCACAAGCGCACGCGCCAGATGCAGCGTCCGCCCGACATCCTGATGACCACGCCCGAGCAGCTCGCCCTGATGCTGGCGCATCGTGACGCCCAGACGGTGTTCGGCGATCTGCGGCGCGTCGTGCTGGACGAGCTGCACGCGCTCGTCACCTCCAAACGCGGCGACCTGCTGTCGCTGGGGCTGGCCCGGCTGAACCGGCTCTCGCCCGGCCTCACGGCGGTGGGCCTGTCCGCCACCGTGCGCGAGCCCGATGACCTGCGTCGCTACCTGGCGCCACAGAGTCACGGCGCCACGACGCCGGAGAGTCACGCCGCCGCGGCGCCGCAGAGCGGCCCTCCGATGGCCGACCTCGTCGTGGTCGAGGGTGGCGCGCCGCCGCTGATCCGCATCCTGGAGGGCGCCCGCATCCTGCCGCTCGCCGGCCACAACGCCGTGCACGCCATGGGGGCCGTCTATGCCGCCATACAGGCGCACAAGACCTCGCTGGTGTTCGTGAACACCCGCATGCAGGCCGAGTTCATGTTCCAGGAGCTCTGGCGCATCAACGAGGATGGGCTCGCCATCGCGCTGCATCACGGCTCGCTCGACGTCGGGCAGCGCCGCAAGGTCGAGGCCGCGATGACTGCCGGCAAGCTGCGCGCGGTGGTGTGCACCTCCACGCTCGATCTCGGCATCGACTGGGGCGACGTCGACCTCGTGATCAACATCGGCGCCCCCAAGGGCGCGAGCCGGCTGATGCAGCGCATCGGCCGCTCCAACCATCGCATGGACGAGGCGTCCAAGGCCTTCCTCGTGCCGGCCAACCGCTTCGAGATCATGGAATGCCGCGCGGCCCTCGACGCCGTCGAGGTCGCCGCCCAGGACACGCCCGACGCCCGCATCGGCGCGCTCGACGTGCTGGCGCAGCACGTGCTCGGCATGGCCTGCGCGGGCCCGTTCGACGCCGACGACCTCTTCGCCGAAGTCTCATCCGCCAGCCCCTATTCGGGGCTGGAGCGCGAGGATTTCGACCGGGTGATGAACTTCGTCGCGACGGGCGGCTACGCGCTGTCGACCTATGACCGCTTCGCCAAGATTCGGAAAGGGACGGACGGGCTCTGGCGCGTCTCGAACCCGCGCATTGCCCAGCAATACCGCATGAACGTCGGCACCATCATCGAGGCTACGTCGCTCAAGGTCCGGCTTGGCCGCATCAAGCACGCGCGGCCGGGATCGCCGGGCGTCATCGCCCGCGGCGGCCGCGTGCTGGGCGAGGTGGAGGAATATTTCGCCGAAAACCTCATCCCGGGCGACACCTTCATCTTCGCCGGCGAGGTGCTGCGCTTCGAGGCGCTGGCCGAGAACGAGGTCGTCGTGTCGCGCGCGCCGGCCGGCACGGACCCCAAGGTGCCGAGCTACGCGGGGGGCAAGTTTCCGCTCTCGACGTTTTTGGCCGCACGCGTCCGCGCCATGCTGGCCGACCCTTCCGAGTGGGGCCGAATGCCGGGCGGCGTCGCCGAGTGGCTGGAGAACCAGCGCCTGCGGTCGGTCCTGCCGCGTCAGGACGACCTGCTGGTGGAGACGTTTCCGCGCGCCGGGCGCCACTACCTCGTCGCATACCCGTTCGAGGGCCGCCTGGCGCACCAGACGCTCGGCATGCTGCTGACGCGGCGGCTGGAGCGCGCCCGCCTGCGCCCGCTCGGCTTCGTGGCGACCGACTACGGCCTCGCCGTCTGGGCTCTATCGGACATGAGCGCCGCCGTCGCGCAGGGCCGGCTCGATCTCACGGACCTCTTCGCCGAGGACATGCTGGGCGACGACCTGGAGGAGTGGCTGGACGAATCCGCCCTGATGAAGCGCACCTTTCGCCAATGCGCCATCATCGCCGGGCTCATCGAGCGCCGCCACCCCGGCCAGGAGAAGACCGGCCGGCAGGTCACGATGTCGACGGACCTCGTCTACGACGTGCTGCGCCGGCACGAGCCGGACCACATCCTCCTGAAGGCGACGCGGCAGGATGCGGCGACTGGTCTCCTCGACTTGAAGCGCCTCGCCGGGATGTTGTCGCGCATCAGGGGGCGAATCGTGCACAAAGCCCTCGAGAGGGTCTCGCCGCTCGCGATCTCGGTCATGCTCGAGATCGGCCGCGAGGCGGTGTATGGCGAGGCGGCGGAGGACATCTTGGCCGAGGCGGAAGCGGAGATGATGGACGAGGCGCTGGCCGGGAAAACCCCGGCGTGAACGCGCGTCCGATCACCTGGGCGACGGGCGAGGCTTGCGAGTCCCCCCTCGCGGTCGGCGAACTCGTGTTCGCGGCGTGCCGCTCGGGCGCGCTGTTCCTGGAGCGCGAGCGCATGCTCGTGGTCGCGGACCTGCACCTCGAAAAAGGCTCCGCCTTCGCGCAGCGCGGCCGCATGCTGCCGCCCTATGACAGCCGGGCCACGCTGGCGTCGCTGGCCGCCGTGGTGGCGCGCTTTCGCCCCGCGACCGTGCTGGTGCTGGGCGACGGCCTGCACGACGTCCGGGCCTTGGAGCGCATGCCATCCGAGGATCTCGCGGCCTTGCGCATTCTGCAGACCGGGGCGGACTGGATCTGGATCGCCGGCAACCACGAC
The DNA here is from genome assembly GCF_056400925.1 of Alsobacter sp. P4_H11. Lineage (NCBI taxonomy): Bacteria > Pseudomonadati > Pseudomonadota > Alphaproteobacteria > Hyphomicrobiales > Alsobacteraceae > Alsobacter > Alsobacter sp. P4_H11. The sequence continues at coordinate 224,253 of NZ_JBFUKI010000003.1, read as the reverse complement.
CCTGTCGCGCCGGACGGCCTGGGAGGACGTGCCTACGACGCGCTGTCCATCGCGGGCGTGACCTTCCGGCACGAGCCCTCCGCAGGCGGGGATGAGCCGGAGCTTTCCGGCCACCTGCATCCGGCCGCCAAGGTGGTGGGCCGCGGCCGTGCGGTGCGCCGGCGCTGCTTCGTGTCGGATGGCCGCCGCTGCGTCATGCCGGCCTTCGGAGCCTATGCGGGTGGGCTGAACGTGCTCGACCGGGCGTTTACGCCGCTGTTCGGGCGTCGCTTCACCGCCCATGTGGTGGGGTCGGAGCGGGTCTACGCGGTGTCGCCCGCGCAACTGCGGCCGGACTAGCCTTCCACGCCGGGCGTCAGCGCCAGCACGCCGATCAGAACCAGCACCACGGCGGCCGTGAGCAGCAGCCGCAGCGTGCCGTACCAGCGCGGCGTGGAGCCGCGCGACGCGAGCGCAATGTCGGACACGCCCAGCACCAGGAAGCACCCGATCAGCACCACGAGATCGTGCGGGCGCGGCATGAACAGCGCGCCCCAGGCGACGAGCGGCGCCAGCACCGACATAGCAAAAAGGCTCGGCGCCTGCGTGCGATCCGGCAGCAGCAGGCCCACGCCCCAGCGTACGCCGCCCAGAAACGACGTGATCACCACCCCGTAGCCGACCAGGGCGGCCCGGAAGAAGCCCGGCGCCAGGCCGACCCGGCTTTCGGCCTGCACCAGGGCGGCGACGCCCAGAACCACAAACGGGATCACGCCCGCGCCGCCCAGCAGCATGGCGCTGGTCGGGATGGCGCGGTCGTCGACGGCGGCCGGGGTGGCGGCGGTTTCGGTCATGGTCACTCCTGCAGGTCAGGCGCAGCGATAGCCAAGGCGTGGCGAATCCGCCAGTGGCGCATTCAGTCGCGGCGGAAGATCACGGTGGCGAGCCAGCCGAAGATCAGCGCCATGGCGGCGGTCGCGAGGCCGTAGAGATACGGGTGCTGCCGGGCCGCCGTCGCGACGGCCTGCTCGAAGCCGGCCTTGGACACCTCGAAATTGGTGCTCTCGCGCGCCAGCAGGACGCCGCCCGAATACAGCGCCACATTGACCTCGTAGCCGCCCAGCGGCGCCGTGGGAGGCACCGGCACGATGGCGCGGAAGATCGAGGGTGTGATGAAGGTGACGCCGCGCTCGTCGGTCTTGTAGAGCCCGGCGTTGCGCTGGAGGCGGATCAGCGCCGACCGGAAGCTCGGATCATAGATCAGGTCGTAGCCCGCCGGATCCAGCAGCGCTTCGAGGCCAAGCCCAAAGCGTCGGCGCAGGTCGGGCGACGTGATCGCCGCGATGGGCCGGGACGAGATCTGCGCCACCGTGATCGGCACCTCAAAGAACTTGCGCTGCTGCAGGTTCATCCAGATGGGGCCCAGCCGCACCTTCTCGCGCACCACCGTGGAGGCGCGCGGGCCGATCGCCGTGACCACGACGTCGTAGGGCTCCTGCCGGGTCACGCTGCGCCGGTCGTTGTCGATCACGCCGAAGATCACCAGGTCCGACCCGGCCCATGTGGACGTGATCTGAACCCGGTGGTTGGACAGGGACAGCACGAGCGCCTCGGCGTCGGCCCGCCCGCCGAGCAGCAGCAGCGAAAGCCACGCGGCCAGGAGGCGGGCGCCCCTCAACGGCGGATCTCCGTGAGGCCGATCGAGTAAATCTCGTCCGGCTTCAGCACGATCTCGGAGGCGAAGCGGACGCCGACGGCCAGCACGATCAACGCCAGCAGCAGGCGAAAATGCTCGCCCCGGATGTTCTGGCCGGCCCGGGCGCCGAACTGCGCGCCGAAGACGCCGCCCACCACAAGCAGCAGCGCCAGAATGATGTCGACGGACTGGTTGGTCGCCGAATGCAGGATGATGGCGGCCACCATCGTGAAGAGGATCTGGAACAGCGACGTGCCCACCACCACGGCGGTCGGCACCCGGAACATGTAGATCAGCGCCGGCACCATCAGGAAGCCGCCGCCGATGCCCAGCACCGCGCCCGCAAAGCCGATCAGCACCGAAAGGAGCAGCAGCGGCAGCACGCTCACATAGAGCTTCGAGCGGTGAAACCGCATGCGCAGCGGCAGGCGGAAATACCAGGGATGGCCGACGGGGCGCAGCGGCGCGACCGTTCCGCGGCGGGCCGACAGCATCGACTTGATGCTCTCCGTCAACATCAGCCCGCCCACCGAGCCGAGCAGCGTGATGTAGGAGAGCGTGATTACCAGATCGAGTTGACCGAGCCGGCGCATCGAGTTGAAAAATGCGACGCCCAGCACGGTGCCGACCACGCCGCCGGCCAGCAGCACGCCGCCGAGCTTGAAGTCCAGCGCGCGGCGCCGCCAATACGCGATCGCGCCCGTCATCGACGACGCCGCGATCTGCGCCGTTTCGGTCGCCACCGCGACGGCCGGCGGAATGCCGATGAAGATCAGCAGCGGCGTCATCAGGAACCCGCCGCCGACGCCGAACATGCCCGAAATGAAGCCGACGGCCGCGCCGATGCCCAGCACCAGGAAGATGCTGATCGGCAACTCGGCGATGGGCAGGTAGATCTGCACGGCGGTCCTTCCGGCAGCGGGCGCGGACGCTTCTCATGAACCGGAGCGACCCGGCCTCGTCAACGCCGCCAAGCTCCGCCGTGGCCGTTTCACGACCGCCGTTGCGCCGGCGCCGCGCCAAGCGCGGCCGGCGACCGGCTCAGAGCCGCGCCGACTTGCCCTTGGGCAGGCCCTGCAGGCCGACAGGCTCCTGCTCCCAGCCGCCGGGCGGCGGGGCCACTTCGTTGGCGCGCGGATCGGTCGGCTTCGGCTTAAAGGCCTGCAGCGCCGCACGGGCCTGATTGGCCGCCTCGGCGTCGAGCCGCGCCGCGACCTCGTCGCGCTTCTTGGCCGCGTCCTGGTCTCCCTGCGCCGCGGCGAGCGAGAACCACACCCAGCTCTCGGCCAGGTTCGGCTGCACGCCGAGGCCGCGGGCGGTCAGGATCGCGAGATTGTACTGGCTGTCGCGAACGCCGAATTCGGCGGCCTTGCGGAACCATGTCGCCGCGCCCGCATAGTCCGGCTTACCGCCCGCGCCGTCCGCGATCACGACGCCGAGATTGTGCATCGCCTTCGCGTTTCCGGCCTCCGCGGCGCGCTGGTACCACGTCTTGGCGCCCGCGAGATCGCGCGGAACGCCCACGCCCTTCTCGAGGATGCTGCCCAGCCGGTACTGCGCCGGCGCAAGGCCGAGGCTGGCGGCTTTCTCGAACCACTTGGCCGCAAGCTTGGGATCGCGCGCGACGCCGCGGCCATCCGCCAGCCTCGTCGCGACTTCGAATGCGGCGGCCGGGTCGTTCAGGGCGGCGGCTTTTTGCAGCGGCTTCGGCCACTGGCCGGCCGGGAGATCGGCCGAAGCGCCAAGGTCGGGCCCAGCGGCGGGAGGGGCGGCGGACGGCGCGACGCTCGGTGCCGATCCGAGCGAGCCCACCGTGGAGGGATCCGTCGGGCCAAAGCCGGTCGGCCCAGGCGCGATCGGCTGGTTGTTCAGGCTGAACTTCTGCGCCGGCGCGACGGACGGAGCCGTAATCGCGGACGCTTCCTTGTCGGGCTTCGGCGCAGACGGGGCCTCGGACGCCTTGGAGGGCTTCGCGGGCGCGCTCTGCGGCGCGTCGAGTTGGGGAGGCGTTCCCTCGAACGGGTCGGCGCTGAGCAGGTGGCGGGCGACCTGGGCGCTGCTGAGCGCGAGCACGATGGCGGCGAGGCCGATCAGGATCGGACGGCGCTTGGCGTCCACATAGGCGCGAACCTGGTCGACCGCCGAACCCGTGGCGCTCGTCTCGCCGTCCACGGCAGCGTTCTTGCTGCGCTTGGATTCCTTGACTGTCGGGGCGCCGGCGGCCCCGCGGCCGAGCCTGAACAGCGGCTTGGAGGGCTCGGCCGCCTGCGTAGCCTGGGCTGCCTGGGCGGCCTTGCGCGCCGCCGCGATGAAGCTCGCCTGGGGGCTGTCCTGGCTGGCGCTGCGGCCGGCTGCAGGCTCGGACGGCTCGGCCCCATAGGTCGGGCGACCGCTTCCCGGTTCGAGCGGCAGGTCGCCGCCGAGGTCCAGAACGGGCGCTTGCGGGGCCGCAGGCGCGGGGCGCTCTGCTTCGGGGCTGCGCGTCGGAGCCTTGGGCGCCGGGGCGCGGACCTGCGGTCCAAGCGCGCGAGCCGCCTCGGCCGCCGCGGCCGCTGCGGCCATTTTCTGGGCCGTGACGCTGGGCGAAGCCGGCGCCGGGGTCGGCGCAGGCGTCTCCACCGCGGCCGCGTGGGCCTTCTCGGCCACGTTCAGCAGGCGGACGCGGTCGCTCGCCATGTCGGATTCGAGCATGCCGAGACGCTCGACGATCTTTTCAAGCGTGTCGTGCACGGCCTCGAGCGTCTGGCGCGTACGCACCTCGGCGAACTCGGAGGCAGGGCGAGCGGGCTCCGCCGAGGCGGCGAAGCGCTGCGTGGCCTGCTCGGCCGCGCGCTGGGCCGCGATGTCGGCGGCCTCAATGGCGCCGAGCTTCGCGTCCTCGATCTTGGCGAACAGGTCGCCGATGGAGCGCTCCATGCTGCGCAGGGCCGAGAAGCCCTCGCCCGAACGTTCCAGCGCGGCCGTCATGCGGGCGAGCTGGTCGGAGAGGCCGTCCAGCGATGGCCTGTCGCTGGCCCCCGCCTGCACGGTGGCGAGCTTGTCCGTCAGCGTGCCGATGAGGCTTTCGAGCGGGCTCAGATCAGGCCGCGCCTGGCTTTCCACGGCGCTCTGGACGCGGTCCAGCCGGCTGCGGATGTCATCAAAGGCGCTGCGGTCCGGCTCGGCCGCACTGGCGTCCAGCCGCTGCCCGAGGTCGCCGATCTGCCGCTCGAGGCGCGAGAAGCGCTCGTCGGGCTGGAATTCGCGGGCGGCTGCGCGCAGGTCCGCCACGGCGGCCGCGATGTCGCCGAGGCCGGCCTTGTCGCCGCCGCGCGAGGGCTTGGCGGAGAGCGCCAGCTCGAGGCGTTCGCTCAGCGCCGCAACCTGGCGCTCCAGCGGCTCGAGCGAGACTGGCCGGGCGGCTTTGCCCACGGAAGCCCGCAGATCCATGATCTGCGAGAGGATCGCCTCGGCGGTTTCGGCCGAAAGGCCATGTTGCGGCGCCCGGTCGAGCCGGGTCGCCAGCGCGCTGATGTCGTCGCGCAGGGTGGTGAGGCCCGCGACCGGGCGCAGTTCCTCGATCAGCGCCCGCATGTCGTCGATGACGCGTTCGGCCGCTGTGACGCCGGTTCCCGCAGGAGCGCTGCCCTGCCAGGCGTCGATACGCTCGGACAATTCGCCGATGCTGCGCTCCAGCGCGGCGAAATCGCTCCGGTTGGCGGTGGTGTGAACCGAGCGCGCAAGGTCGGCGAGCTCGCGCCGCATCGCGTCCACGCCGGGGATGTCGCGCGGCTCGTCGATCCGCTCCAGCCGCTGCGCCAGGCTGATCACGTCACCGCGCAACCCGTCCAGCAACTCCGCCGTGCGATCCTGGCTGGCGGCCCGACGTTCGCGCGCGCCCTCCAGGCTCTGCTGCCGGCTGCGGATCTGCGAGATCGCCTCGTCCATCGTCTGGGCGGGGGCTTCGTCGAAAACGTCGTCCGCCTCGTCATCGTAGGCGGCCCGGCCGTGCTGGCCGTCGAGGACGTTCAGGACCGCCGCAAGCTTCTCCTCGATGCGGGCGATCCGGTCCGACCGAACCCGCGGCGCGTCCCGGTGCTCGCTCTGCTCGGTCTCGGCCAGCTTGTCGGCGATGTCGACCAGCCGGGCCTCGAGATCCTTCATCTTGGATTCGATGCGGCTTCCGCCTTCGCGCGGGGCTGGGATGCGTTCATCCAGCCGCATCTCGAGGCGCTGGATCGCGGCCTTGATGGGCTGCAGCTCCGCCCCGTCGCGCCGGGAAATCGAGTGTTCGAGCGAATCCATGCGCCCGGTGACGAGCGCCAGCGCATCCCGCAAGGCGACTGAGGTGCGTTCCTGCGCCTGTGCGAGCGTGCCGAGCTCATCGCGCCGTTGGTGGTCGGCGCGCTCCATGAAGCGAACCATCGAATCCAGCGCCGTGGCGGTCTTGGCTTCGACGGCGTCCGTGCGGGCTTGCGTTTCGCGCATCGCACGCTCGAGCACGGCCGCAAGATCATTGCGCTGCGGGTCGGGGTGGCGCTGTGAGGGGCGCGGAAGGGCGGTCTCGCTGGCGCGGCGCGACAGCGCCTCCAGTCGGTTCTCCAGGCTGGCCAGCTTCTCGGCCGCGGCGCGCTCGTCGTCACCCGCAGGAAGGGCGACGGGTTCGTGCTGGGCCGGCGCCTCCCGCTCGTCGCGTTCCCGGGCTTCCCGTGCCTCGCGCTGCTCGGCGGTTTCGGCGATCACGGTGTTGAGCCACTCGCCGAGCGTCATGCCGGCCCGGCGCGCCGCGTCTTTCGCGGTATCGCGCGCATTGGCGTCGACACCCTTCACGCTCCACGGGATCGCCTGTTTCATCGTCACGCTCGTTCTGGCGCGGGCGAGGGGCCCGCTACTGGCCACGCCGGCGGAAGCCGATGCGGTTGCGAAATCTGCCCCCGCCTAAACAAATCGGAGACGGGCTTCACGCTCCGACTTTTCAAGAAACACGGTAAACAGGGGGTTAAGGATTGTTCCCTGGCTGTTAAGTTTTGTGAAAGCAGCCCGGAGTTGGCGCTCCCCGGTTGCATAGGGACCTCTTTCCAATCAGTCAGAAAAGGTTTATATGTAAACCAAATCGCGGGATCGGGCGCCACGAGCGATCCGATCCGAGCGCAGCGAGGAGATGCCGCCATGCCGTCCTACAAGGCTCCTGTCGAGGACGTTCTGTTTCTGCTGAACGACGTCTTTCACATGCAGCGCTACAGCAACCTGCCGGGCTTTGCGGACGCTAGCCCGGACGTGGTTGAGGCGGTGCTCGGCGAGGCCGCCAAGCTGTGCGAAGAGGTGCTGCAGCCCCTCAACCGTGTGGGCGACCTGGAAGGCTGCGTCCGGCACGACGATGGCAGCGTGTCGACGCCGAAGGGCTTCAAGGACGCCGTGAACGCCTTCTCGGAAGGCGGCTGGATCGGCCTAGCAGCGGATCCCGAATATGGCGGCCAGGGCCTGCCCTACACGCTGGCTGCGGTGGTCAACGAGTTCTCGTCCTCGGCCAACATGGCGCTTGCCATGTATCCGGGCCTCACCATGGGGGCCATCGCGGCGCTGCACACCCACGGCTCGCCCGAGCAGAAGGCGCTGTTCCTGCCGAAGATGATCGCCGGCGAGTGGACCGGCACCATGAACCTCACCGAGCCGCATTGCGGCACGGATCTGGGGCTCATCAAGACCAAGGCTGTTCCGCAGCCGGACGGCTCCTACAAGATCACCGGCACCAAGATCTTCATCTCGGCCGGCGAGCACGACATCACGTCCAACATCATCCACCTCGTGCTGGCCCGCATCGAGGGCGCGCCGGAGGGCGTGAAGGGCATCTCGCTCTTCGTGGTCCCGAAGGTGAAGGTTGCGGCCGACGGCTCGCTCGGCGACCGCAATGGCGTGTCCTGCGGCTCCATCGAGCACAAGATGGGCATCCACGGCAACGCCACCTGCGTTATGAACTACGACGAGGCGACCGGCTGGCTCATTGGCCAGGAGAACCGCGGCCTCGCGGCCATGTTCGTGATGATGAACGAGGCCCGCCTCGGCGTCGCCATCCAGGGTCTCGCCCAGTCCGAGGTCGCCTACCAGAATGCCGTGGCCTACGCCAAGGACCGCATCCAGGGCCGCTCGCTGACCGGCGCCAAGGCGGCCGACAAGGCTGCGGACCCCATCATCGTCCACCCCGACGTCCGTCGGAACCTGCTGCAGATCCGCGCCTTCAACGAGGCCGCCCGCGCGCTGGTGCTCTACACGGCGCTGAAGAGCGACGTCGCCCATCGTGGCGGCGACGAGAAGGAGCGCCAGCAGGCCGACGACTGGCTCGGCCTCCTGACGCCCGTGCTGAAGGGCGTGCTCACCGATGTCGGCTTCGACAACGCCGTGCGCGCCCAGCAGATGTTCGGCGGCCATGGCTACATCGCCGAATGGGGCATGGAGCAGTTCGTCCGCGACGCCCGCATCGCCATGATCTACGAGGGCGCCAACGGCATCCAGGCGCTCGACCTCGTCGGCCGCAAGCTGCCCAAGGACGGCGGCCGTGCCGTGATGGGCTTCTTCAACGAGGTCGGGACCTACCTCAAGGAGAAGGGTGAGGACGCCACGCTCGCCCCCTTCTGCAAGCCTCTGGGCGGCGCCTTGCAGCACCTGCAGCAGGCCACCATGTGGTTCATGAACAACGCCATGGCCAAGCCCGACAACGCCGGCGCGGGCAGCGTCGACTACATGCACCTCTTCGGCCTCGTCGCCATGGGGTACATGTGGGTGCGCATCGTCGAGGCCGCGGCGGCCAAGAAAGCCGCAGGAGAGGGTGACGCCGCCGTGCTCGACGCCAAGCTGGTGACGGCCCGCTTCTTCATGGAGCGCATGCTGCCAGAGACCGCCGCGCATCTCGCGCGCATCTCGGCCGGTTCGGATGTGATCATGGCGCTGCCGGCCGAGGCGTTCTGACACTTTGTGCGCGCGGCCCTTCTCCCCCCCGGGAGAAGGTGTCGGCGAAGCCGACGGATGAGGGACTAGAGCCAGTCGTTTCGCTGAGCACCCCATGTCCCACGCGCCAGACCCTCATCCGGCCCTTCGGGCCACCTTCTCCCGAGGGGAGAAGGACGTGGCGCGGCGGGACGCTACACGTATGATCACTCCAACCGCCGCGCGACGGCGGACCCCAGGGAGACCACCATGCCCGACGCCTACATCTTCGACGCCGTCCGCACCCCCCGGGGACGCGGCAAGCAGGATGGCTCCCTCCATGAGGTGACCTCGCTGGCGCTCGCCGCACATGCGCTGCGGTCGATCCGCGAGCGCAACGACCTCGACCCCGCCAAGGTCGACGACGTCGTGCTCGGCTGCGTCGATCCGGTCGGCGAGGCCGGCGGCGACATCGCCCGCGCGGCGGCGCTCGTGGCTGACTACGGCGACAGCGTGCCGGGCATTCAGATCAACCGCTTCTGCGCCTCGGGCCTTGACGCCGTGAACTTCGCGTCCGCGCAGGTCATGTCCGGCCAGCAGGACCTCGCGGTCGCGGGGGGCGTGGAGAGCATGAGCCGCATCGGCATCGGCGCTTCGGGCGGCGCCTGGCCGGTGGACCCGGCCATCGCGATCAAGTCCTACTTCATGCCGCAGGGCGTATCGGCCGACCTCATTGCCACGAAATACGGCTTCAGCCGCGACGAGGTGGACGCCTACGCGGTGGAAAGCCAGCGCCGCGCCAAGGTCGCCTGGGACGAGGGCCGGTTCTCCAGGTCCGTCGTGCCGGTGCGCGACGTCAACGGGCTCACCATCCTGGCCACGGACGAGCACATGCGGCCGCAGACCGACATGCAGTCGCTCGCCAGCCTGAAGCCCTCCTTCGTGATGATGGGCGAGCAGGGCGGCTTCGACGCCGTGGCCGTGCAGGCGCACCCTGAGGTCGAGAAGGTCATCCACGTTCACCACGCCGGCAACTCGTCCGGCATCGTGGACGGGGCCGCCGCCGTGCTGGTCGGCAACGCCGACGCAGGTCGGGCCGCCGGCCTGAAGCCCCGCGCCCGCATCCGGGCCTTCGCCAATATCGGCTCCGAGCCCGCCCTGATGCTCACCGGCCCGGTGGATGTCACCAGAAAGGTGCTGCAGCGCGCCGGAATGTCGATCGCCGACATCGACCTCTTCGAGGTCAACGAGGCTTTCGCCGCCGTGGTGCTGCGCTTCATGCAGGCCTTCGACGCCGACCCCGCCAAGGTGAACCCCAATGGCGGCGCGATCGCGCTCGGCCATCCGCTCGGCGCCACCGGCGCGATGCTGATCGGCACGGCGTTGGACGAGCTGGAACGCACCGGCAAGTCCACCGCGCTGATCACGCTGTGCATCGGCGCCGGCATGGGCACGGCGACGATCATCGAGCGCGTCTGACGCAAGCGGAACAGGGAGACACCCAATGGAACTCGCGAATTTCCGCTTCGACGTGGACGCCGACGGCGTGGCCCTCGCCACCTGGGACATGGCCGACCGGTCGATGAACGTCATCACCCCGCAGGTGATGGAAGATCTCGGCAAGCTCATCGACGCCGTGTCGGCCGACCCGGCCATCAAGGGCTGCGTGATCACGTCCGGCAAGGACGGCAGCTTTTCGGGCGGCGCGGACCTCACGATGCTGCAGGGCCTCGGCATGGCCTACCACAAGCTCGCCAAGCAGCAGGGCGAGGAAACCGCCATGCAGTTCTTTTTCGACGAGAGCCGCAGGCTGAGCCTGCTGTATCGCCGCCTCGAAACCTGCGGCAAGCCCTTCGCGGCCGCCATCAACGGCGTCTGCCTCGGCGGCGCCTTCGAGCTCGCCCTGTCCTGCCACTACCGCGTCGTCTCGGACGATAAGGCCACGCGCATCGGCCTGCCCGAGGTCAAGGTCGGCCTGTTCCCGGGGGCAGGCGGCACGCAGCGCGTCGCCCGGCTCATGCAGACCGGCGACGCCTTGCAGATGCTGTTCAAGGGCGAGCAGATCCGCCCCGCCGCCGCCAAGAGCATGAACCTCGTCCACGAGGTCGCCCCCAAGGGCGAGATCGTCGCCAAGGCCAAGGCGTGGATCCTGGCCGGCGGCGTCGCGAAGGCGCCGTGGGATGCGGAGGGCTACCGCCTGCCGTCGAACAAGGTCTACTCGCCCCAGGGCATGATGGTGTGGCCCGCCGCCAACGCCATCTACCGCCGCGAGACGCAGAACAACTACCCGGCCATCAAGGCCGTGCTGCACGCCGTCTATGAGGGCCTGCAACTGCCCATGGACCTCGCCCTCAAGGTCGAGAGCCGCTACTTCGCCAAGATCCTGCGCTCGCCCGAGGCGGCCGCGATGATCCGCACGCTGTTCGTCTCCATGCAGGAGCTGAACAAGGGCGCGCGTCGCCCGGCCGGCGTCCCGGCTTCCAGACTGAAGAAGGTCGGTGTGATCGGCGCCGGCTTCATGGGCGCGAGCGTCGCCTATGTCACCGCCAACGCCGGAATCGACGTGGTGCTGATCGACCGCGACATTGACGCGGCCGAGAAGGGCAAGGCCTACTCGCACAAGCTCGTCTCCGACCAGATCATGAAGGGGCGCGCCAAGTCGGCGGATCGCGACGCCTTGCTGGCCCGCATCACGCCTTCGGCCGACTACGCGTCGCTGGCTGACTGCGACCTGGTGATCGAGGCCGTGTTCGAGGATCCCAAGGTCAAGGCCGAGGTGATCGTCAAGGCCGAGGCCGCGATGCCGTCCACCGCGATCTTCGGCTCCAACACGTCGACGCTGCCGATCACCGGCCTCGCCGATTACGCCAAGCGGTCCGACCAGTTCATCGGCATCCACTTCTTCTCGCCGGTGGAGAAGATGCTGCTGGTCGAGGTCATCATGGCTAAGCAGACGGGCGACAAGGCGCTGGCCCTGGCGCTCGACTATGTCCGGGCGATCAAGAAGACTCCAATCGTCGTCAACGACGCGCGCGGCTTCTACGCCAACCGCTGCGTCGGCAACTACATCCGCGAAGGCCACCTCATGCTCATGGAAGGCGTGCCGCCGGCCATGATCGAGAACGTGGCCAAGATGGCCGGCATGCCGGTGGGGCCGCTCTCGCTGAACGACGAAGTCGCGATCGACCTCGCGCTCAAGATCGTGAAGGCCACCAAGGCCCAGCTTGGCGACGCGGCGATCGATCCCGTGCAGGAGAAGCTCCTGACGACGCTGGTCGAAACCGAAGGCCGCCTCGGCCGCAAGAACCGCAAGGGCTTCTACGACTACCCCGAGAAGGGCCCGAAGACGCTCTGGCCCGGTCTCGCCGCCATCGCGGGCCAGCAGCTCGACGCGGATGCGCTGGATGTCGAGGAGCTGAAGCAGCGGCTGCTCGTCACCCAGGCGCTGGAGGCGGCGCGCTCGGTAGAGGAGGGCATCGTGACCGATCCGCGCGAGGCGGATGTCGGCTCCATCATCGGCTTCGGCTTCGCGCCCTACACGGGCGGCACGCTGAGCTACATCGACGGCATGGGCGCGAAGGCCTTCGTCGCTCTTTGCGAGAAGCTGGCTGCGAAGTACGGCGCCCGCTTCGAGCCGAATGCGCAGTTGCGCGAAATGGCGGCGAGCGGTGAGACGTTCTACGGCCGCGCCGCTGGAGCCAAGCGGGCGGCGTGAGCCGGGCCGCCGACAGTCAACTTCGCAGCTGGAGGCTTACGCCTCCAGCTCCCGCAGCAACCCGTTCAGGTCGAGCCGCTGCGTCACCATCGCGAGCGAGCCGTCCGGGTTGCGGGGCCACTCGGCTTCCGGCTTGTCCCAATAGAGCTCGACGCCGTTGCCATCCGGGTCATCTAGGTAGAGCGCCTCACTGACCCCGTGGTCGGAGGCGCCGCTCAGCTGGACGCCGGCTTCGATCAGCCGCCGCAATGCGTCCGCGAGATCGCGCCGGGTCGGGTAAAGGATCGCGGTGTGGAATAGGCCCGTCGTTCCGCGCGGCGGCGGCGACCCTCCGCGGCTCTCCCAGGTGTTGAGGCCGAGATGATGGTGATAGCCCCCGGCTGACAGGAAGGCGGCCTGGTCGCCGTAGTATTGCTGCACCTCGAAGCCGAGCACGCCCGAGTAGAACGCGACCGCGCGCTTGAGATCGGCGACCTTGAGGTGGACATGCCCGATGCGGGTTCCGGCCGCGATGGGCTTGGCCGGAGAAGTCGTTTGCGTGGCGGCGCTCATGGCTGGCCCTCGAAAATGGCGTTGGACCAAATATAGACCCGCCGCCGTGTCGGCTGACACGACGGCGGTGCAAGATCCCGTTTGCGCCGAAGCCCGGTCGAGGCGCTATTTCACGACTGTGACGATCGATTGTTTTCGGATCGCGTCCAGCACGGCGTCGAGATCATCAACGATCTTGGCGGCGCTGGTCGAGTAGAAATAATGATCCGAGTCGTTCGCGCAGGCTTTCAGCACGTGGGGGTCGCCGTTGACGACGTTGACCGTGTAGATGTCGATCCCCTTCTCCTTGATCGCGTCACAGGTTTTGATCGTGAGCGGGTCCATGCTCGTCTTGCGAGCGCACTCGCCCGCATTCGGGATCGACGTCCATCGGTCGGTCGTGTTCATGCCGTCCGAGATCAAGAGGAGGATTTTCTTTCGTTCATTCCAGTTCGACGCGCCCGCGAGTGGGCCGCTTGGATCGAGCAAGACACCGCCCCAATAGGCTCCGAGCGTGATGTTGGTGCAGCCGTCGAACTGCAAAGCGTTGATGCGATGTTCGATCGCCCCGACAGTGGTGAAGCTCGATACATCATTGGCAGTGCTGCCGGTCCACCGCACCGCGTCCCAGCGGTCCTTTTTGCACGTCGTCGCCGGATACTTCGCCGAATGCTGCGAAACGAAAGGCGCAATATTGACCTCCCGATCGACGATGCAGCCTTCCCAGGCTGTTTGAGAGACGGACGCCACGGAACCGGCGCTCCAGTCCAGCCACGATTGGTAGCGGGTTGAATCGGCGTGGATCTTGACCACCGTCGCGAACGGAACGAGCGCCACCTTCACGTCAGTGAGGTTTTCGAGTTTCTTGAGAAACTTTTTCAGACCTTTCTTGGCCTGCTCGGCTTTGCTGCCGGGCTTCGGGTAAGCGACCGTCTCGTCGCTATCGCCGTTGCCGATATATTTCATTGAACCAGTCACATCGAACGCGATCGCGATTTCGATTGCGGGCAACTTGCCGTAGTTCGCCACAGAGGTGGCGATGACAGTCGAGACGTCTCGTCCCAGGAAAGCGCCGAAATAGTTTTTCTTCTTGGCTGTGAGAACCACCTTCACGGATCGGGCGGTCGAGTCGTGCGTCGCCTCGAATTTCAATGCGCCGATCTGCTCCTGGTTGCCCTTCTTGAGTTCCCTCGCCGCCCTCTTGAAGTCGGCGCTCGGATCCTTGTTGAGCTCCGCCGCAGCCGCCACAGCCGCCGCGTCCGCAATGCTTTGCAGTTCGGCCTGCTCCCTGCTCAGTCTCGTGTAGTCGATGGCGAAGCCGGCCATGGCGATGAGGACGACCATCATCGCGGCGGCCATCACCCCCATGCCGCCATACTGGTTCTTCAGGAAGGCTGAAATCAGAGCGTGGATCTTCGAACGGACTGTCATGGAAGGTCACCCAAAGGAACTTGGATTGACCAATATCAATGAACTTGAAATCTGGAGTTAAACGTTGCGTCCAGATGTCTGAATCATCTTAGGACGTTGTTCATCATTCTGCCGCGGCCCGCGTCGCCCGCCACTGCGCGAGGAGTGACCGCAACGCGGCAGGTTTCAGCGGCTTGTTCAGGACGTGGATGTCCTTTTCCGCCGCGAGGTCGCGTACAGCGGGCGATCGATCGGCCGTGACCAGCACGGCCGGCAGGTCCGCGCCGAATTTCCAACGCAGCGCCGTGATGGCTTCCAGGCCATCCCCATCGTCGAGATGGTAGTCGGCGATCACCACGTCGGGGCCGAGCTTGCGACGGCGCATCGCGCCCTGCGCTTCTTTGAGGCTCGCGGCCGCGATCACGGCGCAGCCCCATCCGGTCAGCAAGGTTCGCATGCCGTCCAGGATGGCGGGCTCGTTGTCGATGCACAGCACCACCATGCCGGCCAGAGGCGCGACCGGCGTTGGCCGCGACGCGCCTTGCGACACCATGGCGGGGAGGGGGGCTGCGACGGGCAGCTCGACGGTGAACACCGAGCCGCGCCCGACCTGCGACTGAAGCCGGATCGGGTGATCCAGCACGCGCCCGATGCGCTGCACGATCGAGAGCCCGAGCCCGAGCCCACGCGCCGCACGGGCGCCCTGGTCGAGACGCTGGAACTCGCGGAACACCGCCTTCTGCTTGGACGGCGGGATGCCCATCCCGGTGTCCCAGACCTCCAGCCTGAGGCGGTTCCGCCGCCTTCGCGCGCCCACGATCACGCGCCCTTTCATCGTGTACTTGATCGCGTTGGACACGAGGTTTTGCAGGAGGCGGCGCAGCAAACGGCGGTCCGATCTAACAGTCAGCGAGCAGGGCAGGAAGGTGAGCTTCAGCCCTTTTTCCCGTGCGATCGGCTCGAACTCCAACCGCAGCTGGTTCAGGATATCGTCGATCCTGAAGCTCGAGACCTCGGCCTTCATGGCCCCGGAATCCAGTCGCGAGATGTCCAGGAGAGCGGTGAGAATTTCCTCGACGGCCTCCAGTGAGGCGTCGACGTTCTTGGCGAGGCCCGCTTCCTCCGTGTCGGCGGCGCGCTCCACCAGCGACGTCGCATAGAGGCGCGCCGCGTTGAGCGGCTGGAGAATGTCATGGCTCGCGGCGGCCAGGAAGCGGGTCTTGGAGACGTTGGCGTCGTCGGCCTCGGACTTGGCTCGGCCGAGCTCCTCGTTCAGCCGCATTAATTCCTCGGTGCGCTCGCGAACCCGCTTTTCCAGCGTCTCGTTGGCGCGTTCCAGCGCCTCCTCGGCCGCCACGCTGGCGGTGATGTCCGTGTAGGTGGTGACGATGCCGCCGTCGGGCATGTGGGCCGATCGGATCTCGATCACCTTGCCGCTATCGTGCAGGCGCACGCGCACGGGCTCGACGTCGTTGACGAAGCTTTCGAGCCGGGCGGTGACGAACTCGTCCGGCTCGCCGGGCCCGTAACTGCCGCGCGCCGCGTTGAACCGGACGATCTCGTCCAGGCCCGCGCCCGCGCGCGCGAGCTCCGGCGGGAGATCGAACAGGTCCTGGAACTCGCGATTCCAGCACATCAGGCGCAGATCTTTGTCGAAGACCGTGATGCCTTGGCGGGCATGGTCAAGCGCGTGCTGGAGCAGGTCGCGGTTGTACTGGATGGCCGCCGAGGCGTCGTCCAGGAGCTTGAGGGCCGCCTTCTTGGTGACGTTGCGCCGACGCAGCAGCAAGGAGAGCACGAGCCGAGACGACGCCGCGCCGATCGCCGACGCCAGCATGTGCTCCGCGTAGCGCAGCAGGTGAATGTCGGCGTCCTTCTGAGCCTCGAGAGCCATTCCGCGAGCGGCCGAAAAGGTCTGGAATGACGCAGCCGTCTGCTCTTCGCCGAGATAACGCGCGATCGTGGCGCGCAACTCGCCCACGGTCACGGTGGCGCGCCAGAGCCGGAAGCTCTGCCCCATGGCGGGCATGTCGGGCGACACGAAGGTGCTCGCCTGCAGCCGCTCGATCGGCGTGGCCGGCCGCGCCAGCGAGAACGCCACGAAGGCGAGCGTGTTCGCGGCGAGGCTCCAGCTTGCGCCACGCGTGATTTCGGCGAGGCCGAAGCGCAGCCCTTCCTGACCGGGCGAGCCGATCAGCAGGCGATCGACGCCCAGCCAGTCGACCCCGATCGCGCCCAGAGAGGTGAGCCAGCCCGGGTCCGCGACGCTCGGAATGAAAAGCGTGAGCGCCCACACGATGAGGCCGGCCATGATGCCGGCGGTCGCTCCCAAAGCGGTGCCCCGGCGCCAGAACAGCCCTGCGAAAAAGGCCGGCGCGATCTGCGCGATGGCGGCGAACGAGATCAGGCCGATGGACGCCAGCGCGGCCTCGCCCATGTTCCTGAAATAGAAATAAGCGAGCAGCATCAACAGCACGATCGCGACGCGCCTGACCGCCAGAATGAGTCCGCCCATGTTGCCGATGCCGGCGCTGCCGGTGAGCGCGCGGCGGCGCAGCACGACCGGGATCACGAGATCATTGGAGATCATGATCGCCAGCGCGACGCATTCGACGATCACCATGGCGGTCGCGGCCGAGAGGCCGCCGATGAAAGCCACGAGCGCGGTGAGGTTCTGGCCGTGGCGCAGCGGCATCTCGAGAACCGCCATGTCGCGGTCGACGCCCGGCGGCAGCAGCAGGTCGGCCGAGAGCGCCAGCGGGACCACGAAGATGTTGATCAGCACGAGATAGAGCGGAAACAGCCAGGCGGCCCGGCGGGTCTCGCCCTCCGCCCGGTTCTCCACGACCGTGACGTGGAACTGCCGCGGCAGCAGCAGGATGATCAGGCCGGACATCATGGTGACGCCCAGGAACGCCGGCCAGCCCGCGCCGCGATCCAGCAGCGGGGTCATGCCGGGATGCGCCGCGACCTTCGCCAGCAGATCGCCGAAGCCGTCGAAGACCCCGTAGATCACCGCCAGGCCAACCCCCATGAAGGCGATCAGCTTCACGACGGACTCGGCCGCGATGGCCAGCATCAGCCCGTCCTGGTGCTCGGTGGCGTCGACATGGCGCGTGCCGAACGCCGTCGCGAAACCGGCGAGGATCAGCGCGATCAGGAGCGCAAGGTCGCCGAAGATCGGCACGGCCTGGGACATAGCCCCCGGCTCCACGGCGTTCAGCAGCGTGGTGAGCGAGGCCGCGATCGCCTTCAATTGCAGCGCGATGTAGGGCACGCATCCGATCACGGCCGTGATGCTGACCAGTGCCGCCACGCGTTCGCTCTTGCCGTAGCGCGACGCCACGAAATCCGCGATCGAGGTGATGTTCTGCGACTTGGCGAGCCGGACGACGCGCCCGACCAGCCCGTAGCAGAGGCCGATGACGAGCGCAGGGCCGATATAGATCGCCAGGAAGTCGAGGCCCGATCGGGACGCCAGTCCGACGGAGCCGAAAAAGGTCCAGGACGTGCAGAAGACCGCCAGCGCGAGCGCGTGGATCGTTGGACGCGCACGCCCATTCACCCATCGGCGTCCTGTGGTGTCGCCGTAATGGGCGACCGCGAACAGCACGCACAGATAGATCAGAGCGGTCAGAACGATCGACCAACCCGCCAACACGACGCTTCCCCCTCGACGCTCCGCCAGTCTAGCGCTCCCGTGAGCGAGACGGAAGTACAGCCCATTTCTGTCTTTTGATGTGAAATGCACGCGAGGGTTGAAACTGCGTGTAGCGGCTTTCTTTTTACAGTGAATTGAGGGATTTTTAGCGATCTGCCTGGCCGTCGGCGCCAGGTTCACGAGGGGTGGCCTTATGCTTCAAGAATTCAAAGCGTTTGCAATGCGCGGAAATGTCGTCGATCTCGCGATCGGCGTCGTGATCGGCGCGGCGTTCGGCAAGATCGTCGATTCACTGGTCAACGACATCATCATGCCGATCATCGGCGCGATCACGGGTGGTCTCGACTTTTCCAACATCTACATTCCGCTCTCCAGCAAGGTGAGCCTCGGAATGGCCTATGCGGACGCCAAGAAGGCGGGCGCCGTGATGGGCATCGGCAGCTTCATCAACGCGCTGGTGTTCTTCATCATCATCGCCTGGGTGCTGTTCATGGTCGTGAAGGCGATCTCGAAGCTCCAGCGCGAGCAGGCCGCCGCTCCCGCGGCTGCGCCGGCCCCCACCACCGAGCAGGTGCTGCTCGGCGAGATCCGCGATCTGCTCGCCGCCAAGGCCTGAGTTCCATTCGCCGAGATCTGGAAGCCCCGGCCATCGGCTGGGGCTTCTGCGTTGCAGGACTAAACAGCCCGGCTGATGCATACGATGAAGAGATTTGAGAAGACGGCGCGGGCGCCCCATGGCAGAAGGGCCGCTTCCTTTCCGATCATCGATCCAGCTGCGACGGCGTGATGACTGACCTCTCGACCATGACCCAGCCCTCCGCCGACGTTCGCGCGGATGTCGGACAGTCTCTCCTCTCGGCCGTACGTCCCGAGGCGGCGGGCGCGCCGGAGAGCGGCATCGTCGAGGTGTTCAACTATGGACGCGGCCGCCAGGGCCTGATCCCGCTCTGGGTCGGCGAAGGCGACATGCCGACGCCGGGCTTCATCCAGGAAGCCGCCACGCGGTCGCTCGCCGCCGGCGAGACGTTCTACACCTATCAGCGCGGCCTGCCGGAGCTCCGCGGCGCCATCTCAACCTACATGAGCCGCGTCTATGGGCGTCCGCTCGACGCCGAGCGGTTCTTTGTCACGATCGGGGGCATGCACGCCCTCCAGATGGCGATCCGCATCGCGGCCGGGGTGGGCGACGAGGCCCTGATCCCGTCGCCGGCCTGGCCCAACTTCCTCGGCGCCGTTGGCGTGGCCGGGGCGACGCCGGTCGAAGTCCCGATGGCGATCGACCCTGTGCGGAACCGCTGGTCGCTGGACGTCGAGCGCCTGGCCGCCGCCGTGACGCCCCGCACCAAGCTCATCATCGTGAACTCTCCGGCAAACCCGACCGGCTGGACGGCGACGCGGGAGGAACTGGAAGCGATCCTCGCATTGGCGCGGCGCCATGGATTGTGGATCGTCGCCGACGAGATCTACGGCCGCTTCGTGTTCGATGGCGCCGAGCGCGCGCCGTCCTTCCACGACATCATGGCCGAAGATGACCGCATTCTCTTCGTGCAGACCTTTTCGAAGAACTGGGCCATGACCGGCTGGCGGATCGGCTGGCTCGAATGCCATCCGGCCCTCGGCCAGGTCGTCGAGAACCTGATGCAGTATTCCTGCTCGGGCGTGCCGTCTTTCATCCAGCGCGCCGGCGTCGTGGCGCTGGAGCAGGGCGAAGGCTTCGTCCAGCATCAGATCGAGCGCGTTCGACGGTGCCGGGACATCATCTGCGACACCCTGTCCGCCACCGGAAAGGTCGAATTCGCCGACCCGGCCGGGGCCTTCTACCTGTTCTTCTCCATTCGCGGCGAAGCCGACACCCGCAAGCGCGCGCTGCGGTTGGTTGACGACGCCAATGTGGGAATCGCGCCCGGAACGGCTTTCGGGGCGGGCGGTGAGCAATACTTCCGCCTGTGCTTCGCGCGCCGGCCAGAGGACATCCAGGAAGCCGCGCGACGGCTCTCGGCCGCCCTCGCAGGCTGACCATCGAGCCTGTTCAACGAAGGGTGAGGCCCGAAGCGCCGCCTTCCGGTTGCGCGCGCCGCAACGGCGCATCAGTATGCCCGTGAAACGAGCAGTACGAACGCGCATGGAATGACCATTCCCCCGGGCGGCCCAACCGACCTCATGACGGTGTCCGATGCACGCCTTTCGAGCGTGTTGGATACCGCAGTCGACGGCATTCTCGTGATCGAGGAGAGGGGCGCTATCCTCGTCTACAACAAGGCCTGCGAAGGCCTGTTCGGCTATTCGCATGAAGAGGCGGTTGGCCAGAACGTGCGGCTGATAATGCCCAGCGACTATGCGGGCGCGCATGATCGCTATCTGGACAACTATCTCACGACAGGGTCGCGCAAGATCATCGGCATCGGGCGCGAGGTGCGGGCGCGCCACAAGGACGGAACGGAGTTCCCGGTCGAGCTTTCGGTGGGCGAGGCGACCACCCCGATGGGCCGCCAGTTCATCGGGATCATCCGCGATCTGCGGTCCCGCAAGGAGGCGGAGCGCCGGTTCAACGAGTTGCAGGCCGACCTCGTCCACATGGCGCGCGTGTCCGCCATGGACGAAATGGGCGCCGCTCTGGCGCATGAGTTGAACCAGCCGCTCACCGCCATCATGCTCTACCTGCAGGCGGCCAGCCGAACGATCTCGCGCTCCGTGCAGGGCGCGCCGCTACCCGTCGACACGTTCAAGCAGGTTTTGGAGAAAGCCGTCCACGAGGCCGAGCGGGCCGGCGCCATCATAAGCCGGATGCGTCACTTCGTGGAGAAGCGCGAGCCGCAACGTCGAAACGTCGACTTGCGGGCGATCGTGGACGAGGCCGTCGAGCTCGTGATGCTGGGCCAGCGCAACCCGCCCCGCGTCGCCCGCGAATACGAGATGGACCTGCCGTTGGTTTCTGTGGATGCGGTCCAGATTCAGCAGATCATCGTCAATCTAATTCGCAACGCCATCGAGGCGCTTAAAGGCCGGGAGAATCCGCGCATCGTTATCGAGGTGCAGAGCGAAGCCGAACACGTGCTCGTCAGCGTCGAGGACAACGGCCCGGGCCTTGCCCCGTCGGCGATTCCGACTCTGTTCAAGGCCTTTTCGAGTTCCAAACGGACCGGTATGGGACTAGGTCTATCTATCTCCCGCACGATCGCGCAAAATCACGCGGGGGATTTGTCGGTCGACCCGGGTGGGGGCGGCCGAGGAGCAAGGTTCAACCTGCAGCTGCCCATCCTGCCGATCGAGCCGGATGACGCTGACAACGCGGGCGATGGTCGTCTGTCGCTCGATACAGAATGAACGAGAGGCGAGGCCTGTCCCATTCGGATGAATGCGGATGGCCAAGGGAGCGGCGGCGACTCGACATGGCAACGGCGAACGGCACGACCCAGGAGGTCTTCATCGTCGATGACGACGGCGCGGTGCGCGATGCGCTGCGGCTCGTGTTCGAGATGGACGGATATGCGGTCACGGCTTTTCCGGATGGCGGCAGTTTCCTGGCCGCCGCCCGCACGCGCACGCCGAGCGTCGTGGTTCTCGATGTCCACATGCCGGGGCGCTCCGGGCTGGAAGTGCTGCAGGAACTCGGCCCCCATTACGGCGCGCCGGTATTCATGATCTCCGGACAGGGCGACATCCCGATGGCGGTGGAAGCCATTCGGCAGGGAGCTCATGATTTCCTCGAGAAGCCCTTCGACGCCGACACGGTGCTGACCCGCATCCGCGAAGCGATCGAGGCGCGCACGCGCAAGGCGTCGCAGAAGACAGGCGAACTCATCCTGGCTCCCTTCACGGGTGAAGACCAGCTCACGCCGCGCGAGCGGGAGGTGCTGGAGCGCATCGCCATGGGGGCGTCCAACAAGGAGGCCGGCCGCCAGCTCGGTATCAGCCCGCGCACCATCGAGGTCCACCGCGCCCGGATCATGGAGAAGCTCGGCGCCCGCAACACCGCCGACCTCGTGCGTATCGTCTACTCTGACGTTCGTCGCAACTGACGAGATCGCAAGGCCCCTGCGCGCCGACGCCGCATCCGCATCCTTACGGGTGCGCTTTTCCCAATGTCCTTGGGAAAGCTACGGATGCATTGAGCCTGGCCCTCCGGCACACTCAGTTTGACTGTGATCAATGCATGCGCCCCGCATCGCGGGCAGGCTGCATGCTGCGTGCGTGATACTGAGGCGCCCGACGTCGTGACAATCCACATCCTCGAAGATGATCCTGGGGTGAGCGACTCCCTCCTCATGTTCCTCAAGGGCATGGGCTACGATGCGTTCGCGTATCCGGACGCCGAAAGTTTCCTGGAGCTGACGCCGCCGGGTCCGGATGACACGATCATCGTGGACCTGCTTCTGCCGGGCATCAGCGGCGCGCGCGTGATCCGCTGGCTTCAGGACCTGAAGACTCCGCCGCGGGTCATCGCCATCACGGGCCAGCCGCAGTCCGCGATCGAAAAACAGACCACGGGTCTTCGCAATGTTCAGGTGCTGCGCAAGCCCCTCAACGCCGAGACGATTGCGTCTATCGTCTAAGCACCCGCTAATATCTTTGCAGATGAAGACTTTCGTCCTCCGTAACACTGCTTACGGCGATCCCCCGATGCGCCAAGTCCCGTTGGAGGCTTAACCTTCAGCGTGACTTCCCAGGCGCCATACGGGCCCACCGTGGCGCTGCAGCCCCCGTAAGGCCCGCCATGTCCCTCGATGTCGCCTCCCTCGCCCATTCCATGCGCGATCGCCTCCCGCCCAAGCACGATGCGGGTTGGACGCTCGGCATTTCGCGACCTGAGGCCATGGCCGAGCCGGCCGAGAAGGCGGCGCGCCACCTTGATCTCGCAGCGCGGCAGACAATCCTGGACGAGGGTGACGAGGCGCGCTCCCTGCACGTCATTCTGGAGGGCTCCGTCATGCTCTCCAAGCTGCTGCCTGACGGCCGCCGGCAGATCATCGAGCTCCTTGGCCCGGGCGACGTCTTCGGCCTCTGCATCAACCGCCTGTCGGATGTTACGGCCGAAACCGTGCTCCCATCCCGCATCGTCGTCTACGACCGCGCCGTGGCCGAAAGCTCGCCCTCGCTGCAGCGGCTCGTCGCCGATCGCATGAAGGCCCAGATCTGCGCCCTGCACGACCACGCCATGCTGCTTGGCCGCAAGAACGCGGTTGAGCGGGTCGCCACCTTCCTGATGCGCCTCGTGCCGAACCGCGGCGGCCAGGGATGCGCCGGTCCGTTGGCGGGCGGCAAAACCGATCAGGCCCAGGTTCATGTGACGCTGACCCGCCAGGAGATCGCCGACTACCTTGGCCTGACGCTCGAAACCGTCAGCCGTGCGTTCTCGCTGCTCAAGCGCCAGGGCGTACTCGCCTATGGTCGGCACGACGACGTCACGATCGGCAATGTCTGCCGTCTCTGCAAATGCACGGGCTCGCACTGAAGCGGCCGGCGACTAACGGATAATCCTGAAAATGGAAGCGCCCGGCACAGCTCCCCCGAGACTGCGCCGGGCGCCCCGGCCCACGGCTTTTGGCCATGGAACGGTGAACCGGAAGCCGCGACCGTCCGCGGAGACCCCCGCCGCCAGCGGGCCGGTCTGTTCAGCTTCCGCTGATCACGAGGGTGAATTTGACGCGGCCGTCCCTCGGCGTCATTGATCGAGGTCAACGGCGGCGAATTGTTGCCGCGCGCTCGCTCCTCACCCTCAACTCCCCACCGCCAGACCTCCTCGATGAACAGCGCCGCCGGGCCGAACCTTCGCGCGATTCTGGGCCAGATCGGTCTTATCGCCGCCGCCGCCGCCGGGGGCTGGCTGTGCGACCTGGCCGGGATCCCGGCGCCTTGGCTGACCGGGGCCATGCTGGCGACGGCGGCGCTCTCGGCCGCCCACCTCGTACCCCCCATGGTGACGCCCATTCGCGAGTTCGCGCTCGTGATCTCCGGCATGAGCATGGGCGCCGCGGTCACGCCCGAATCGCTGGGCGCCTTCGCGGCCTATCCGGCGAGCCTCGCGATCCTGTTGGTCACGATCTTCGCCATCGTGGCGGCGTCGGCCGCGGTGCTGGTCGTGCTGTCGGGTTGGACGTTGCCGGACGCCGTTCTGGCGTCCGCACCCGGCGCGCTCTCCACCGTGCTGGTGATCGCCGCCGACAGGGGCGCGGACGTGCCCAAGATCGTGGTCGTACAATTGCTGCGGCTCTTCGTGCTCGTCGCGATCCTCCCGATGGTGATCGTCTTCGCCGAGCATGGGCAGGCTGGCGCCCCGATCATTCGCGCGGCCGCGGATGCGCCCGGTCTGGCCATCTTCTTTGCGGTCTCGCTGGCCGGCGCCATGCTGTTCGAGCGCTTCAGGGTAGCGGGCGCGTTTATTCTGGGGCCGATGGTCGCCACCGCCTTCGTCACCGGCCCCGGGCTGATCCATGGCGGCGTGCCGCCCATCTTCTCGACGATCGGGTTCCTGCTGATCGGCGTGTTCATCGGCCAGCGATTCAGCGGGCTCGAGGGCATGACGGTGCTGCGCACGGCGCCGGCCGCCGTGATCTCGTTTGCGGCTTCACTCGCCATGTCGGCGTTGGGCGCCGTGCTGGTCACGTGGTCAGTCGGCGTGCCGTTCGGCGAAACCGCCGTGGCCTTCGCGCCCGGCGGGCTCGAGGCCATGACGGTGATCGCTTTCGCGCTTGGACTCGATCCCGTCTACGTCGGGGTCCATCACCTCGCGCGATTTCTGCTGATCGGCTTCTTGATCCCGGCCGCGTTCAAATGGCTGCCGTTCATGCAGCTGCCGCCGGACGACGGTCCAGGCCCCGCCGCCACTGCGACGTCGCCACGCAACCCCAAGGCGCGGCCCTGAACGCCTAGACCTTCACGCCGATCCGCAAGCCGCCCCAGTGCCGGCCCCGCACTCTGATCGGGGCGCTGATGTCCTTCATGAGCGCAAACACGCCGCCGCCCATGTCGCGGCGATAGGTCTGCACCAGGAACCGCTTGGTGTTCTGCCCGGCCGAAAGGCCCGTGCGATCGTTGAAGATGCGCCGGTTGCGGCAGTTCGCCGTGTTCCAGACCGGATCGGGGCTCAGCGGCTTCGAGAACACCCGGTTGTGCGTCGGCAGGTATCCGTTCCGGTCCACCGCCGCACAGAACACGATCCTCGGATCGACCTGCAGCACCGGCTCTTGCAGCGCCGGCAGCAACCGATCCGTCAGCGTGGTGAAGCGCGTCAGGTGCTGGAGCGGGTTGGAGCCCGGAATGGGCCGGTAATCCGCATCAAACAGGGCTTCCAGCGAGATCGTCCCATCCGCGAGCGCCTTCTCGAACACCGCCGCGACCGCCGCGGCCGTCTCCTGAGCGGCCGTGATCAGACGGCTGTCCTTGGCCTGGACGGCCGAACCGGCGATGTACTCCACCAGCTCTTGGCTGGTCTTTACCAGTGAGTCGATCCGTCGCGACGCATCCACGTAGCTGGCCTTGGAAGCGTCCATGTCGGCCAGAACCGAGTCGAGCTGGTCGATGACGTTGCCGCAGACGCGGATGTTCTCGTTGACCGGAGCCGTCACCGCATCGATGTCTTCCACGAGACGGTGAACCCGGCGGCCGAATTCATCGAACGCCTCCAGCCGCTCGGAAATGGTTTCGTTGTGCGCGGTGGCGGCCCGGGCCTTTTCCTCGCTGTCACGGCTCTGCCGCGCAAGGCGCTCGATCGTTTCGGCCAGCGCGGTCAATTGCCGGGCGTTCTCGGCCGTGGCGGCGCGTGTCTGCTCTGCGAGATCCTTCACGGCGTTCGCGATCACCGCGAACCCCCGTCCGGCCGCGCCGCTGCGCGCCGCCTCGACGCCCGCATTGATGGAGATGAGCTGGATCTCTCGCGCCACCGAGTTGATGGACGCACTCGACTCAGACACCCGTTGAACGGTCTCGGTTGCTTCCTCCAGGATGCTGGAAAACCGGGTCGCCGCCTCCGAAAGCGTCGCCACGTTGGCGCGCGCGCCGTTGAGCCCATCCCGGATCGCGCCGGTCGCAACCGAAAGCCCTTCCCGCACCGCGACGGCGGAGCCCTGGGCTCGCTCTGCGGACGCCGAGATCGTTTCGTTCGCCTGGATCATCTGCTCGGCGGCCACCGCGACGTCGTTGATCCGCGCCGCCTTGGAGAAGACGTTTCGGACAACGTCATTCACGCTTCCGGCGATGTCGACGATCTCGCCGAGCTGGTCGATTCGATCCGAGATGCCATGGATGAACTCGGCGGCCTTGTCGCCGTCCATGGTGTCGGCTGCGCCTGGGGGGCGGGCGGCGGCAATGTTCACGAGCGTCAATCTCCTGTCTGTAACAAGGTAAGTGTGCGTGAACGTCGTTAATGGAAACTGAAAATACAGCGCCTGGGCTATTCTTTGTTTACCTTGTCGGCGCCAAGGTGGAACTCTGGCCCACGCGGGGCGCTTGATCTAAGCTGCGCGAACGAATCGAGGAGTCTGTGATGCGGGAGTTGTTCGTGTTGGGCGTCGTGGCGCTGGGCTTGGGCGCATGCGCATCCCCGCCGGTCATCAGCCAGCCCTTGATTTCGCTCGACGGTGAGTTTCGCGGTCCCGTGGTGGCGCAGCGCGGCGTGCCAATTTCGGTTCGCTACCAGGGCTATTGCGAGAGCCGCCCGCATCGCTGGCATCACGGCTGGTACCGCGCTTATACGCCCGCTCCGTGCGAGACCGTCACCCGCCGCGCGACCGTGCGCGCGCTTTACTGACGCGTTGCGAGACATAGCGCTGCTCTGACGGATCTTTCGAAGCACTGCACCGTTCTCGTGCACAATCGCCCGAGGATGCAGCGTGCTCCTTTTCCGCCGTCGTGAACCAGCATCCCGCCGATCTCTCTCCGCCTTACTCGCAACTGGTCTGACGCTCGCTTTCGCGGGCGCGGCCTGGGCGGCTTCCGGGCCCGGTGGATCGGGCCCGTCAGAATCGCTGTTCATCGCCCAGGTGCTGGTGCTGATCGTGGTGGGCCGCCTCCTCGGCGAAGCCATGCAGCGGATCGGGCAGCCGGCCGTGATGGGCCAGCTGATCGCCGGCATCATCCTCGGACCGTCAGTGTTCGGCGCCTTGTTGCCCGATTGGCAGCACGCGCTGTTTCCTGCGTCGCGAGAGCAGAAGGCGATGATCGACGCCGTGTCGCAGCTCGGCATCATGCTGTTGCTGCTGCTCACCGGCATGGAGACCGATCTCGGGCTGGTCCGAAAAGTCAGGCGGGCCGCGTTCAGCGTCTCGGTCGCAGGCGTAGCCGTCCCCTTCGCGTGCGGTTTTGCACTGGGCGAGTTCCTGCCTGACGCGATGCTGCCCCGGCCCGAGCTCCGGCTGATCACATCGCTCTTTCTCGGGACGGCCCTGTCGATCTCCTCCGTGAAGATCGTCGCCATGGTGGTTCGGGAGATGAATTTCCTGCGCCGGAACATCGGGCAGGTCATCGTCGCCTCGGCGATCATCGACGATACGATCGGCTGGATCATCATCGCGCTGACCTTCGGGATCGCGCTGCACGGCTCCTTCGAGCTCGCCTCGTTGGCGAAGAGCGTGGTCGGGACGCTGGCGTTCCTGGCCGTAAGCCTCACAATTGGCCGGCGCCTCGTCTTCATGGCGATCCGCTGGGCCAACGACAACTTCGTCAGCGACATGCCGGTGATCTCGGTAATTCTGGTGATCACCGGCGTGATGGCGTTGATCACCAACGCGATCGGCGTCCACACGGTGCTGGGCGCCTTCGTGGCCGGTGTGCTGGTGGGGCAGTCGCCGATCCTCACGCGCCACATCGAGGAAGAGCTTCGCGGCCTGATCGTGGCTTTGTTCATGCCGGTGTTCTTCGGCCTTGCGGGCCTGGGGGCCGACCTCACCATCCTGGCCAATCCGAACATCGCTCTCCTCACGGTCGGTCTCGTGCTGATCGCCAGCGTCGGCAAGTTCGGCGGCGCCTTCGTGGGCGGGTGGTTCGGCGGATTAGGCCGGGCGGAGTCGATTGCGCTTGGGTGCGGCATGAACGCCCGCGGCTCGACCGAGGTCATCGTCGCCTCCATCGGATTGTCCATGGGGGCGCTCAGCAACGATCTTTTCACCATGATCGTCGCCATGGCGGTGCTCACCACCATGGCGATGCCGCCGATGCTCCGTTGGGCGCTGCGCCGCCTGCCGCTGACGCCCGAGGAGGCCGAGCGAATCGATCGCGAGACCTTCGAGGCTCAGGGCTTCATCCCCCGCCTGGAACGACTCTTGGTCGGCACGGACGAAAGCGCCAGCGGACGCCTGGCGTCGCGGGTCGCGGGCCTCCTGGCCGGCGCGCGCGGGCTGCCCGTTACGGTGCTGCGGCTCGGCGAAGGACGCGCGAGCGGGCCCGTGGCGTCGGAAGCCGCCCTGGCCAATGACGTCGGCGCGGAGGCCGTCGTCCGGAAAGCCGCCGCCGTGGCGTCGGACGATCCCGATCGCGATCCCGTCCTGCTCGACGTGGACGTGACCACGCGCGATGCGGACACGCTGGGCCAGGCTGGCGAAATCGTCGCCGCGGAAGCCGCGAAGGGCTACGACCTCCTGATCGCCGGCCTGGAACCCACCATGCGTTCAAAGGGCGGACTCGACGCCCGGGTCAGCGATGTGGCGCTCAGTTTTGGCGGTCCGCTCGCGCTCGTCAGCGCCCGTGGGTCGCATGTGGATGAGCCACTGCGTGGCGATCTCAACATTCTCGTGGCCGTGACCGGCACGGAGGTGTCTCGCCGGGGCGCCGAAGTCGCCCTCGCGCTCGCTCGCGCGCATCGAAGCCAACTCACGGCGCTGTTCGTGCCGGGCGCGCACAACAACAAGGCGCGTCGTCGACGCTTCCGGGCTTTGCGGGGGCAGAACGAGGCTATCCTGAAGGACATCGTCGAACTCGGAGACAAGTTCGGCGTGTCGGTGAGGACGGCGGTTCGCGTGAACATGAGCGCCGAGGCCGCGATCCTGCGGCAGGCCCGAATCGGCGGCCATAGCCTGATCGTTCTTGGAGTGAGCAAGCGGCCAGGGGACGTGGTCAGCTTCGGCCATGTGGCGGGCGCGTTGCTGGAAGATAGCGACAGGTCGCTCGTACTGGTCGCCAGCGGCGCCGCCTCCTCCTCCTGAAATCAACAAAAAAGCCCCTGCAGATGATGATATCTGCAGGGGCCTTTGCGCATCTTGGAGGGGGCATTCCTGTGATGCGCCCCAATAACGCCGGCCAGGATCGCGGGTTCCGGACGGCGCAAAGTTTTTTCCGGCCAAATGGCTGGAGGATCAGCGGCAGAGTTCCAGAACCCGGTCCGTGACGGTCAGGACCTTGCCGTCGTCGAAGTCGATGCCGTCGAGGACGCATTCCTCCTGACGGGAGTTGATCAGGCGAAGGCGGTGTTTGCCGTCGGAAACCCAGCGCAGCGTCCGATCTTCGCCAAAGCGAATCGCCCTTCCTTCCAGGTGATCGGGGCCCCAGTCGCGCCCATGTGACACGTGGACCGCGGCGATCGGCTGGCGCGTCTTGTTGACGATTCGCAGGGATCCCGCGTGGGCAACTGCCGAGCCCGCGACGAGGATGATTGAGGCTGTGATGAGGGGCTTCTGCACGGTCGAGCGTTCCAGGTTGGCGAAATGCGGCGCTGCCGCTGCAGACGACATCATCGTGGCGGCTCGGTGGCGGTGTGAAGCAGACCGAGTCCCCGTGACGAAATGAAGCTGCTCAGCCGGGCGCGCAACCATTGGGTGTATAAATGCCAATGAGCAGCATGGAACTACTGGCCTATATGCAAATCGCTCTATGCAATTAAATCAAGTAAAGCTACATTGCGCTCGCTGAAAAATAAACACGGAGCACATCGTGTCTGAGAACAGCGATATGGTCATAGATCTCGTCGCGGACATCGTGTCCGCATATGTATCAAACAACAAGCTCTCTCGTGAAGAGTTGACGGCTCTGATCGGCAGCGTCCACCAAGCCATGACGGCTGTGGCGACGGGTCGCATCGAAGAGCCCGCGGAAGAGCTTCGTCCGGCGGTGCCGATCAAGAAGTCGGTGACACCGGACTACATCGTCTGCCTTGAGGATGGCAAGACGTTCAAGTCGCTCAAGCGCCACCTGTCGACGAAATACGGCATGACGCCTGCGGAGTATCGCTCACGCTGGGGTCTGCCCGCAGACTACCCAATGGTGGCGCCGAACTACGCGGCTTCGCGGTCGCAGCTCGCGAAGAGCATGGGCTTGGGACAGGCCCGCCGCAAGGTTGCGCCCGCGCCGGCTCCTGCGCCGGCCAAGCGTGGCCGCAAGCCGAAGGCCGCTGCCGAGTGATCCTCAGCGCCCCTCCAGGGGGCGGTGGCGCACAGGAAAGATCCGCAGCGCGTGCCTGCGCCGCTCGCGGCGCTTCGCTGTGGGGCGTCGGGAACCACCTTCGGCCCTCCGCATTGGTCCATGCCTTTGCTGGAGAGCGCCGATGACGTCCCTTCTCCCCGCAGCCTTCGCGGCCATGGCCGCGCCGATCGTGACTTTGCTCCTGGTGCTCATGGTGGCCAGGTCTTGGGACGCTCATCGCTCCCAGCCGGCGCGTGTGCGCGTCGTGAGTCGAGCCAGACCGCGTCGCTAGGCGCTGCATTTCGCCTCAGGAACCATTGCGCGAAACCTCGGTTGAACCCTCCAAACGGCGACGAGCTACAAAGGCTGCGCCGACTGGACCTCAACCGGAGATTTGCCGTGAGCCCGTCTGCTGCAGACGCGTCCGCAAGCGTGGGCGCCATTCCGATCCGCATCACGATCAATGGCCAAAGCCGCGCCTTGCAGGTCGAGCCATGGACCACGTTGCTGGACTTGCTCCGCCTCCATCTCGACCTGACCGGGACCAAGAAGGGGTGTGACCACGGCCAGTGCGGCGCGTGCACGGTGCTGGTCGACGGAAAACGCATCAACTCCTGCCTCACGCTCGCCGTCATGAAGGACGGCGCCGAAATCACCACCATCGAGGGCCTCGCGCATAACGGCGAACTGCACCCCGTGCAGGCCGCCTTCGTGGAGCATGACGCCTTCCAATGCGGCTATTGCACGCCCGGCCAGATCTGCTCGGCCGTGGGCCTGATGAACGAAGGCCACGCCCAGTCTCGCGAGGACATCCGCGAGCTGATGAGCGGCAACATCTGCCGCTGCGGCGCTTATGTGAACATCGTCGACGCCGTGGATCACGCCATGGCGCATGGACAGCAGAATGCGGAGGCGCGGCCATGAACCGCTTCTCCTATGTGCGCGCCGCCTCGGCGGCCGAGGCCGTGAGAGAGTTGGCCGACCCGGCCGCCCGGATCATTGCGGGCGGCACGAACCTCCTCGATCTCATGAAATACGCCGTCGAGAAGCCGGCGCGCCTTGTCGACATCACGCACTTGCCGCTCGCCGCGATCGAGGATGCGCCTGGTGGAGGCGTCCGCATCGGCGCGCTCGTCACCAACGCGGCGCTCGCCTATGACGAGCGTATCGCGCGTGACTACCCGCTGCTGTCCAGCGCCCTTCTGGCCGGCGCGTCGCCTCAATTGCGCAACGCCGCCACCACAGGCGGAAACCTGCTGCAGCGGACGCGCTGCTACTATTTCTATGACCCGGCCACGCCCTGCAACAAACGCGAGCCCGGGTCCGGCTGTTCGGCGATCGGCGGCCTGAACCGAATCCACGCGATCCTGGGCGCGAGCGAAAACTGCATCGCCACCCATCCCTCCGACATGTGCGTCGCCTTAGCGGCCCTGGAGGCCGTGATCCATGTCGAGGGCCCGGATGGCGCCCGCGCAATCCCGATGGCCGATTTCCACCGGTTGCCGGGTGATTCTCCCGAGATCGACACGACGCTCCGGCAGGGCGAGTTGATTACATCCGTCGAGCTGCCGCCGCCGGCGTTCGGCCAGAACCACACCTACCTCAAGCTCCGCGACCGCCTGTCCTACGCTTTCGCGCTCGTGTCGGTGGCGATCGGCCTGAACATGGAAGGGGGAACGATCAAGAGCGCCCGCATGGCTCTGGGCGGGGTCGCCCATAAGCCGTGGCGCAGGCCGGAAGCCGAACGGGCGCTGGAGGGCCAGGCGCCCACGCCCGAGAACTTCGCCCGCGCGGCCGAACTGCTGCTCGAAGGAGCCCGGGGCCACGGCCACAACGACTTCAAGATCGAGCTCGCCCGAAGGGCGATCGGCCGGGCCCTCGGCCAAGCTGCCGAAGCACACCCGCAGTCGCAGACCGACAAGCGCATCCGCTAAGGACCATCGCCATGCACAATGCCGAACATATCCTGGGCGCGCATGTCGGCGCCCCGCGCTCGCGCGTCGACGGTCGCCTGAAAGTCACCGGCGCCGCTCAATACGCGGCCGAATTCCCCGCCGAAGGCCTGCTGCACGGCGTCATCGTGTCGAGCGGCATTGCGCGGGGCAAAATAAAGCGCATCCACACTGGCGACGCAAAGGCGCAGCCCGGCGTGGTCGAGGTTTTTACGCACGAGAACCGGCCCTCCACGGCCTGGTTCGACTACAAGTATCGAGACGAGACGGCCCCTCCGGGGTCGCCGTTCCGGCCGCTATACGACGACGAAATCCAGTTCAGCGGCCAGGCCATCGCGCTCGTGGTGGCCGAGACTTTCGAGGCCGCGAGGGCCGCCGCCATGCTGGTCCGGGTGGAGTACACGCCGGCCGACCACGCGACCAACCTCGATCTGCAACTCGACGAAGCCTACGTTCCTCTCAAGAAGCGCAACGGCATCAAGCCCCCGCCGAAGCCGCGGGGCGATGCCGAAGCCGCATTCGCGGCGGCGCCCGTGAAGCTGCAGAACGAGTACCGGGTCGCGATCGAACACCACAACCCGATGGAGCCCCACGCCACAACGGTGGTGTGGAAAGGCGGCGGCAAGCTCACCATCCACGACAAGACGCAGGGTGCGCAGAACTCGCAATCCTACGTCACCAACGTGTTTGGCCTCTCGACCGATGACGTCGAGGTGATCTCGCCTTTCGTGGGCGGCGCGTTCGGTTCAGGCCTGCGACCCCAGCACCAGCTTTTCCTCGCCGTGATGGCGGCGCTGCAGCTGGAGAGGTCCGTGCGGGTCGAGCTCACGCGCGACCAGACATTCACGCTCGGCTACCGGCCCTACACGATCCAGCAGGTGAGCCTCGCGGCCGATCGGGATGGCAAGCTGCAATCCGTGATGCACAACGCGACGGCCGGAACGTCGCGTTTCGAGGACTACCAGGAAGTGGTCGTGAACTGGTCGGGGCTGCTCTATGACACCCCCAACGCTTCCTTCGACTACCGCCTGGCCAAGCTCGACACCTACACGCCATCCGACATGCGGGCGCCGGGTGCGACGCTTGGTGTATTCGCGCTCGAAGCCGCCATGGACGAACTCTCCTGCGAACTCGGCATGGACCCGATCGAGCTGCGCTTGCGCAACTACGCGGACCGTGACGAGAACGACGACAAGGCATTCACCAGCAAGGAGCTTCGGGCGTGCTACCGGGAAGGCGCGGAGCGCTTCGGCTGGTCGCGCCGCTCGTCGAAGCCCCGCAGCATGCGCGAAGGCCGCGAGCTGATCGGCCTGGGCATGGCGAGCGGCGTCTGGGAAGCCATGATGCAGAAAACCGCGGCCCGGGCGACGCTGACGGCCGACGGAAAGCTGGAAATCGCTTGCGCGACCGCCGACATCGGCACCGGCACCTACACGATCCTGGCCCAGATCGCCGCCGACGCCTTCGGCCTTCCGCTCGATCGGGTCTCGGTGAAGCTCGGCGACAGCTCCCTGCCGAAGTCGCCCGTAGAGGGCGGATCCTGGACGGCGGCGTCGGCCGGAAGCGCCGTGCAGGCGGCCTGCGACAGCGTCAAGCAGGCGTTGCTGACGGCAGCGCGCGGCCTGGAAGGCTCCCCGCTCGCCAATGTGGACCTCGACCGGATCGTGCTTCGCGAAGGCCGCGCCGAGGTGGCGGCGCACCCCGCAGCCGGCCTTTCGATCGAGGAGATCATGCGCGGCGCCGGCAAACAGAAACTTGAAGCCGAGGAAAGCGCCGCCCCCAGCAAGACCGCGATGCTGACGCATGTCGGCTACACGCATTCGGCGGTCTTCGCCGAAGTGAGGGTGGATGAGGAGCTTGGCGTGGTCCGCGTCACCCGCATCGTCAACGCTGTCGCGGCCGGCAAGATCATCAATCCCAAGACGGCGCGCAGCCAGATTCTCGGCGGCGTCGTGATGGGCATCGGCATGGCGCTCGAAGAGGAAACCCTGGTGGATCACCACCTCGGCCGCTTCATGAACCACAACATGGCCGAGTACCACGTGCCCGTGAACGCCGACATCCACGACATTGAGGTCTTGTTCGTGGAGGAGCACGACGAGATGGTGAGCCCGATCGGCGTCAAGGGTCTCGGCGAAATCGGGATCGTCGGCACGGCGGCTGCGATCGCCAACGCGATCCATCACGCGACCGGCAAGCGGATGCGCGAGCTGCCGATCACCATCGACAAGATCATCGGCGCGTGAGGCGCCGCTGGTCGCGCGCCAGGGCAACATTCCGCCAGAGGAATTGCGCCCGCGCGGAAGCAGGAAATTAGCGCTGGCGACCTGATCCAGTCAGGTCGGTTCGCGCCCTAGCGCGGCTTTTGCCGCTGCCAGCCCAATGAACGGGTCGGCTTGTCACTCTTGGCCTTCGACACCCAGAGCGGCTTCTTCGGCTCGGGCGGCTTGGCGGGCGTCGGGAAACGTCCCATGGCGCCGCGGCGCTCGGCTGCCTCTTCGTGCTTCTCCACGATCTCGTAGGGAAAGAGGCGCGCGTGTTCGTGCGCGGCCTTCCGGGGGACCTCGATATCGGCTGCTTTTGCGGCTGCGATCTGCTTCTGCCGCTCGGCTGTTTCGTCGACGTGTCGAACCAGCCGTTTGAGAAAGCGGCCTCTCCATTCCCTGTCGAGCATCGCGGATCCTCGCGCCTGGGCCCGAACCGAGACTAGTCCCAGTTCCTCAACGAGGCCTTTCGAACATCCAGGGTTTGTGGCGCGCCGAATGATGAACAGACGTGATCCAGCCGAGCCCGCCATTCGCACATAGTCGGTCATCCATGCCGGCCGGAGATCGATCGAAATGAAGCGCGCGTTGATCCTGTATGGCTGGGCCTTCGCGGTCATGATCCCGCTCGACCTGTTGTGGCTCGGCGTGATCGCCCGCAAATTCTACGTCGAACAGCTCGGCGCTCTGATGCTCGACCGGCCGAACGTGGTCGCGGCGGTTCTGTTCTACGCGCTCTACGTGGTCGGCGTCGTGATCTTCGCTATCATGCCGGCCGTTCGCTCCGGCAACTGGGTTGACGCGACGCTCTACGGCGCGGCTTTCGGTCTCTTCGCCTACGCGACTTACGACCTCACAAACCTCGCCACGCTGCGCGGCTACTCGCTGACGCTGGCGGTTGTCGATATCGCCTGGGGAATGGCTGTGACATGCGCCACGGCGACCTTCGGATATCTGCTCGCCCGCCACTTCGCGGATCTCTCGCAGTAGCGCCGGACGCCAAAGAACCATCATTTGGTTCATTGGCGTAAGTAGCTGAAAACCCTGCTTAGATTGCGCTTGCGCGGCCGTAAACGGCATCGAGAACACGCGAGACATCGACCAACCGCGCGGCCTGCTCGTCGAACCTCTCGCCGCCAGCCAGCCTCTTTGCCCAGTCCGCTGCGGCTCTTCCGCCCCACGCGTCCGGCGCGGTCGCGAGCGTTTCGCGCGAAGTGCCTCGATAGAGTTCGGCTTCGAAATCGTAGAACGATCCCGCGACGTTCTTGAGCGCCGCTCCGCCGTCTCGTCCGTAGAAGGCGGCCGAGATGATCGCGTCCCGGCCGGCATGGAGCCGCCACGAGCAGGCCAGCTGCACCGCGGCGCCGTTTTCCAGCGTCACGGTCGCGAGAGCGTAATCCTCGACCCGGTCGGTTCGACCGTCGAGCGGCTCTCCGCCCGCAAAGAGCGACGACGTCACCCGGGCGACCGGCGGGAAGTCCAGCGTCCACAGCGCCAGGTCCACGAGGTGGACGCCAAGGTCCATCACACATCCGCCGCCGGACTGTGCCGGATCATAGAACCACGGCTTGTCCGGCCCGTAGGCGTTGTGGAACACGAGGTCGACCGCATGGACGTCGCCCAGCGCGCCGGAGCGGACCGCATCCCGGATCTTCCGCATGCCTTCGGTGAAACGGTAGGAGAAATCCACCCCGAGCAGCCGGTCGGCCGCGCGCGCGGCGTCCACGACGGCCTTCGCTTCGGCCGCCGTCCGGCCGAGCGGCTTCTGGCAGAACACCGCGACCCCACTGTCCAGCGCCTGGATCGACTGCTCGGCGTGCAGCGCGCTAGGCGTCGCGATCACGATTCCGTCCAGGCCCATCTCGAGCATGAAATCGAGCGACGGAGCCACGGCGGCCCCGGGCGCAAGCTTGCGCGCTTCCTCGGCCATCTCGGGGGAGGGATCGGACACGGCCGCGACCTCCACCGCGCCCGTTTCGATGATGGCCTGCATGCGATGCCGCCCGATCCAGCCGACGCCGAGAAAGCCGACCCGCGGTCTTGGAGCTGAAGCGAACGCCGAGCCCGACATCAGAACGTCACCAGCGCTTTGAGGAACCCATCCGGCCGATCCCGTGTGGCGTCCAGCGCTTCTCCGAGCCGCTCGAGAGGGTAGCGATGCGTGTAGAGCGAGGACGGATCCAGGCGACCTGACTCCACCGCCGCGACCGCCTCACGCATGCCCTGCATGTAGATCTTCGGATCGCGCTCATGCGCGTTGATGACGTCGATCCCGCGCCAGTTCCAAAGCCACATGTTGACCTGCCGCGGTCCGTCCTGGTGGTACCCCGCCACGATCAGCCGCCCGCGCTCGCCCGTGATCTCGCCGGCGAGATCCAGCGGCCACTGCTTGCCGACCGCCTCGATGACGCGTTCGCAGAAGGCGCCGCCCGTAAGGTCCTTAACCCGCGCGATAATGGCGTTGTGGTCGTCCATCGCGATCGTCTCCGCCGCGCCCATGCGCCGCGCGAGATCGAGCGAGTAGGGGCGCCGCGAGATCCCGATCACCCGCGCGCCGGCCTGGGATGCGAGCCGGGTCAGGATTGCGCCCAGAAAACCAATGCCCACGATCGCGACCATCTGCCCGGCTTCGATCTGGCTGCGCTTGAAGATGTTCATCGCGCAGCCGAGAGGCTCGCCCGGGAACGGCTGGCCGGCCAGCGCCGCCGGCAGCTTCACCACATTGGCGGCGTCCGCGACGTCATACTCGGCGTAGCTCCGGTAGG
This sequence comes from Alsobacter sp. P4_H11, assembly GCF_056400925.1. Taxonomy (NCBI): domain Bacteria; kingdom Pseudomonadati; phylum Pseudomonadota; class Alphaproteobacteria; order Hyphomicrobiales; family Alsobacteraceae; genus Alsobacter; species Alsobacter sp. P4_H11. The sequence goes on along the minus strand of NZ_JBFUKI010000003.1, from coordinate 187,053 downwards.
AGAGCGCCGCCACCCAATCGCCGGGCGCAACCGCGTCCACGCCCGCGCCGACCGCTTCCACGACGCCCCAGCCTTCATGCCCGAGGTCGCCCGGCTTGGTCGGAAACTCCATCCACTCGGGCCCCGCCCACGGCGTCAGGTTGGAGGCGCAGACGCCGCAGCCCTCAAGCCTGATCAGCACCTGCCCGGCGTCCGGCTCCGGGATCGGCTGCTCGATCACGGCAACCTGCCCAGCCTTCTCGAGAATGGCGGCCCGCATCATCCCGGCCATCAGCGCGCTCCCCGGCCGGCTATGGGCAGGACGGGCGAAACTGGAACTGGAGATCGCATCGAAGGCTCGCGCTTGGAAAACACCAGCGCAAACGCGGCCGGAGGAAAGAAGGTTGCGCGTCGGGCCTGCTGCGTGCGGCCAGCCTCAGATGCAGCGCCCGCCGTCGACCTCCATGGCGATCCCGGTCACCAGAGACGCCTCGTCCGAGCACAGAAACAGCGCCGCCATCGCGATGTCGTGCGGCGTCGAAAGCCGGCCCAGCGGAATGGAGCCGACGAACCGCTTGCGGTTCTCCTCCGTGTCGCCGCCCATGAAGGTGGCGAGCAGCGGCGTTTCGCCCGCCACCGGGTTGATAGCGTTCACCCGAATGCCGAACGGTGCGAGCTCGATCGCCATTCCGCGTGTCGCGCCGATCACCCAGGCCTTGGAGGCGTTGTACCAGGTGAGGTTCGGCCGTGGGCTCACGCCGCCCGTGGACGCGATGTTGAGGATCACCCCCGCCCGCGCGGCCTTCATGCCCGGCACGGCGTAGCGCGCCGCAAGGTAGATCGCCCGCATATTGACGGCCGCGATGCGGTCGAAAGTCTCGTCGTCGATCGTTTCCAGAGGCGCCGGCAGGTGCCCGACCCCGGCATTGTTGACGACGATGTCGAGCCGCCCATGCTGGCGCTGCGCGGCGTCCACCATGGCCTCGACCTCGGCCGCCTTGGTAACGTCCGCCGTAAAGGCGCGCGCCGCCGGTCCGATCGCGGCCGCGACCCGCTCCGCCGCCGCGCCGTCGCGATCGACCACCAGCACGCTCGCGCCCTCGTCCGCGAAGGCCTGCACGATCCCGGCCCCGAAGCCCGAGCCTCCGCCCGTCACGATGGCGACTTTTCCCGCAAGCCTCATGCTCGTTCCTCCCTGCGCGCCGTCTCGAAGCGGCGCTCCCGGGCGAGCTTACTCCTGCGCGATGGCGTGGAAAAAGGATCCTGTCACCCGGCCCCTGCGGCTGCCGGAGGGCGCCGGCTCCGAGCCGTAGGCGTCGCCCGCGAGTGCGAAGGGTTCGTCGCCGCCGAGATCCGTCACGCTCGCATAGTGGAACTCGTGCCCGCGCAATCTCGTGCCGGCTGGGCCGAGCACTCCATCGGCCGCCAGCGTCACGGCGCGGTAGCCGAGGTTCATCTTGCGTTTCGCGAAGCTGGAGCTCACGGAGAGCAGCCCCGCCATCGCGTGGTCCACCCCGGCGGCGTCCGTCAGTACGCGCCCGAGTGTCATGTAGCCGCCGCACTCGCCGTGGACGGGCTTGTGCTCCGCGAAAGCGCGCAGCCCATCCAGGAACTGCGTGGCTGCCGCGAGCCGGCCCGCATGCAGTTCCGGATAGCCGCCCGGAAGCCAGCAAACGTCGCAATTGGCCGCGGGCGCTTCGTCGGCCAGCGGCGAGAACGGGACGATCTCGGCTCCGGCGGCCCGCCATTCCTGCAGCAGATGCGGGTACATGAACGAGAATGCCTCGTCCCGCGCCAGCGCGATCCGCTGGCCCGGCGGCCGCAGGGCGACGCGGCCCGGTCCGAAAGCCCGCAGCGGCGCGGCGGCGGCCTGGATGGCGTCGAGGTCGAGATGCGCCTCCACCATGTCGGCCATGCCGTCCAGCAGCCTGTCGAGGCCGCTCGTCTCGCTGGCCTGCACGAGGCCGAGATGGCGCTCGGGCAGGCTGACGGCTTCCGAGCGGGGCAGGGCGCCGAACACCGGGATGTCCAGCGCTCGCACGGCGTCCGTCACCAGCCGCGTGTGCCGGGCGCTTCCCGCCTTGTTGATCACCACCCCGGCCAGCCGGATCCGCGGGTCGTACACCGCGCAGCCCTTCACGATGGCGGCGGCCGACTGCGATTGGCCGCTCACGTCCAGCACCAGCAGCACCGGCCAGCCCAGCGCGGCCGCCACGTCCGCCGACGAGCCGGACCGCCCGGGCGCGGCCGGCACGCCGTCGAACAGGCCCATCAGCCCCTCGCAAAAGGCGAGATCGGCGTCCGCGGTCGCCTGCGTGGCGAGGCCGCCCAGCATCTCCGGCGACATCGACCAGGCGTCGAGATTGAGGCTCGGCCGACCCGTCGCGGCGGCGTGGAAAGCGGGATCGATGTAGTCCGGCCCGCATTTCGCGCCCGTCACGCGCAGGCCGCGGCGCGCAAAGGCGCGCAAAAGGCCGAGCGTTACTGTTGTCTTGCCGCTGGACGAGCGGGGGGCCGCGATCACGAGGCCGGGCGTGGGCATGGTCATGCCCCATCCCTGCGCGAAATCCGAAAACCCGGCAAGCGCTTCGACGCCGCAAAGCCTTTGCGCCGCGCCCGGGAGGCGCTACCACCATGCCATGAGCCACGCGCCGCCGGAGGACATCCCGCCCGTCGCCAGCCTCCGCCGGGGCTGGACCACCGGCTCCTGCGCGACGGCTGCGACGCGCGCCGCCTTCGAGGCGCTGCACACCGGCGTGTTTCCCGATCCGGTCGAGATCACGCTGCCCAATGGCTCCCGCCCCGCCTTTGCGCTGGCTGTGACCGAACTTGGCGAAGGCTTCGCCCGCGCGGGCGTCGTCAAGGACGCCGGCGACGACCCGGACGTCACCCACGGCGCGCTCGTGCTCGCGACGCTGCGCCGTGGGCCGCCAGGCTCGGGCGTCACGTTCCGCGCCGGCCCCGGCGTTGGCATGGTGACGCGTCCCGGCCTGCCGATCCCTCCCGGCGAGCCCGCCATCAATCCCGTTCCGCGTGAGATGATGCGCGCCGCCGTCGCGGAGGCCGCCGCTCTGCTGGGCGTTTCGGCCGATTGCGAGATCGAGATATCGATCCCGGGCGGCGAGGAGATCGCCAAGCGAACCCTCAACGGCCGTCTCGGCGTGGTCGGCGGGCTTTCGATCCTGGGCACCACCGGCATCGTGACGCCCTATAGCTGCGCGGCCTGGATCCACAGCATCCATCGCGGGATCGACGTGGCGCGCGCCTCCGGCCTCCACCACGTCGCGGGCGCGACGGGGGACACCAGCGAAAAAGCCGTCCAGCGCCTGCATGGGCTGGACGAGATCGCGCTGATCGACATGGGCGATTTCGTCGGCGGCATGCTGAAATATGTCCGCCGCCACCCGGTCGAGCGCGTCACCGTTGCGGGCGGGTTCGCCAAGATGACCAAGCTCGCCCAGGGGCTGCTCGATCTCCACTCGCGCCGGGGCGAGGTCGATCTCGGCTGGCTCTCGGAGCGGTTCGGGGAAGCGGGCGCATCAGCGGGGCAAATCGCCGAAGCCGCCGCGCTGGCCTCCGCCAACGAGGCGCTGCTGCTGGCGCGCAATGCGGGCGTGGATCTCGGGGCCGCGGTCGCCGAAGCGGCCTGGGCCACGGCAGCCAAGGCGCTGGCCGGCTCCGGCGTGGAGCTGGACGTCGTGGTCTTCGACCGGCAGGGCGCGTTGGTCGCCCGCACGCCGTTCCGGCCGGTCTGACGCCGGCGCTCTCGCGGGAAAAATTGACAGGCTTCCTTCCGCACGCCTATCACTGAGGCCGTGATGGTCCCTCGCATGAGGGTGAATAGGGAATGCGGTGAGCCCTCGGGCGATGCCGCAGCTGCCCCCGCAACTGTGAGCGGGTAGCCGAGCGCCGATATGCCACTGGGGCGACCCGGGAAGGCGGCGCACGGCGCCGATCCGCGAGCCAGGAGACCTGCCACCACGAAAACCGATGCTGCGGGCGGGGCGCCTTGCGGGATCGTGCGGCCCAGAGCCGCGAATTCTCCGGGATCGCCGTGCGGTCCCGTCGCGCCCCGATCGAAAGACGCCCACGGGCGGGAGCGCCGAGAGAATGGCTCGCACAACCATCCATGTCTGCGTGACGTGCCGGCTGGCCGACGATCCGCTCGAGGAGCAGCACGGCCGAGCCGGCGCGCGCCTGCACCGCGCCGTCGCCGATCTGGCGGCGCAGCGCGCCGCACCCGTCGACATCATCCCGGTGGAGTGCCTTAGCGTCTGCAAGCGCCCCGTCACGGTCGGCTTCGCGGCGGCCGGAAAGTGGACCTACGTGTATGGCGACTTTCCGGCCGAGGTGAGCGCCGAGACCATCGTCAACGGCGCGCTGCTCTATGCGGAAGCTCCCGACGGATTGATCCCGTGGCGCCAACGCCCGGACATGCTGAAGAAGGGCGTCATCTCGCGCTCGCCCCCGCTCGCGGCGCCCGCCGCTTCCCCGTCGCCCCTGTCTGAGGCCGCCGAATGACCGCGCCTGCTCAATTGTCCAAAGTCCCCGTCACGATCGTCACCGGCTTCCTCGGCGCCGGCAAGACGACCCTGATCCGCCACGTGCTCGAGAACGCCGGCGGCCGGCGCTTGGCGCTGGTGATCAACGAGTTCGGCGACGTCGGCGTGGACGGCGAGATACTGCGCTCCTGCGGCGTCGAGAGCTGCCCTGAGGAAAACATCGTCGAGCTGGCCAATGGCTGCCTGTGCTGCACGGTGGCGGACGACTTCATTCCGGCCATCGAGGCGCTGCTCGCGCATGAGAAGCGGCCGGACCACATCATTGTCGAGACCTCCGGCCTCGCGTTGCCCAAGCCGCTCGTGAAGGCGTTCGACTGGCCGCCCATCCGCTCGCGCCTCACGGTCGATGGCGTGATCGCCGTGGTGGACGGCGCCGCCGTGGCGGCCGGCCGGTTCGCCGATGATCCCGAGGAGGTGCTAGCCCAGCGCGCCGAAGATACCGCCGTTGACCACGACAATCCGCTCGAGGAGGTCTACGAGGACCAGCTGCTCTGCGCCGACCTCGTGATCCTCAACAAGGCCGACCTCATGGACGAGGCCGAACTCGCCCGCGTGTCGGCCGAGATCACGGGCGCGATCCCGCGCGCGGTGAAGATCGTCCCCACCCGCGAGGGCAAGATCGACGCCGACGTGCTGCTCGGCATCGCGGCCGCCGCCGAGGACGATCTCGCCCAGCGCCTGTCCCACCACGACGCCGAGGAAGGCCACGACCACGACGACTTCGACAGCTTCGTGGTGGAGTTGCCCGCGGTCGCGGATCCGGCCGCCCTGGTGGCGCGGCTCGCCGCCGTGGCCGAACAGCACGACGTGCTGCGCATGAAGGGCTTCATGGAGGTGTCCGGCAAGCCGATGCGGCTCCTCGTGCAGGGCGTCGGCACGCGCTTCCGCCACCATTTCGATCGCGCCTGGACCACGGGCGAGCGGCGCCGCAGCCGCCTCGTCGTGATCGGCGAAAAGGGCATCGACCGCGCCGCCATCGAGGCGGCCCTGGCCGCCTGACGCCATGCACCTGCTCCGCACCGAGACGCGCACGCTCGACGAGGCTGAAGCCGCGGTCGATCTTGCGCAATCGCCTGCGGAGCTGGTGTTCCTGAGTTTCACCGACAGCGACATGACGGCGCTCGCCCGGGCCTGGGACGCCGGGCGGGACCGGTACCCCACCCTGCGCATCGCCCCGCTGGCGCAGCTGAAGCATCCCTATTCGGTCGACCTCTACGTCGCCAACGTCGCCGCGAAGGCGCGCTTCGTGCTCGTGCGGCTGCTCGGCGGGCTCGACTACTGGCGCTACGGCGTCGAGGAACTCGGCCGCGCCGCGCGCCAGCAAGGGTTCCACCTCGCCGTGGTTCCGGGCGATTACCGGCAGGACGAACGCCTGGACACCGCCTCGACGCTGCCGCCCGAGGACCTGCGTCGCCTCTGGGGCTGGTTCCACGAGGGCGGCCCCGAGAACCTCGCCAGCTGCCTGGGTTTCCTGTCGTCAACCATCGGCGCGGGGAGGCCTTGGGATGAACCCAAGACTGTGCCGGCCATGGGCGTCAGCGCGGAGCTGAGCCGAGAGGCCCACGCGGTCGCTACAGGGCCGCAGGTTGGAACCCTCTCCCGCGAAGCGGGGAAGGGCAGGGAGGGGGCGGCGGAGCGCCGCGGAGCCGGCCATCCGGGCGTGAACCCCGGCGCCTCCTCTGTCGGCTCCGCCGACATCTCCCCTGCTTCGCGGGAGAGAGTTGCGCTCGTCCCGCCGCGCGCTCTCATCACCTTCTATCGCTCCGTCCTGATGGCGGGCGACACCGCCGCGATCGCGGCGCTCGCCGACGCGCTCGCGCAGCGCGGTTTCGCGGTGACGGCCGCATACGCGTCCAGCCTCAAGGACCCGGCGGCGGCCGAGGGCTTGTCGACGCTGATCGCCCGCGAAAAGCCGGACGTAATCCTCAACACCACGGCCTTCTCGGGCCGCGCCGATAACGGCGGCGGCGTGCTCGACGAAGCCGACGCGCCGGTGCTGCAGGCCATGCTGTCCGGCGCGCGCCATGAGGCGTGGCTGGACAGCGGACGAGGGCTTGGCGCGGCCGATCTCGCCATGAACGTCGTCCTGCCCGAACTCGACGGCCGCATCATAGCGGGCGCGATCTCGTTCAAGGCCGAAGCCGCCCGCAGCGAGGCGCTGGAATACTCAAGCCTTTCCCATCGGCCGGACCCCTCGCGGGTCGCCGCCGTGGCCGACCGCGCCGCCGCCTGGGCGCGCCTGCGCCGGACGCCCGCCGCGGAGCGTCGGATAGCCTGCGTGCTCTCCGACTACCCCCACAAGGGCGGCCGCGCCGGCTACGCGGTCGGCCTCGACACGCCCGCCAGCGTGGCCGCGATCGCGCAGGCGCTGGAGGGGGCGGGGTATGTGGTCGGCGCGGCGCCCGATCCGCAGAGACTGATATCGACGCTGGCGGGCGACGCCGCTGCCCTGGAGCCCCTCTCCCCCAAGGGGGAGAGGGGCAGGGGTGAGGGCTGCCGGGCGTCGGGCTCCGACGCCGCGGCGGCGCTTTCGCTTTCCGACTACAAAGCCCTCTTTGCCGAACTCCCCGCCGCCTTCCGCAACAGCGTTGACGCCGCCTGGGGCGCGCCGGACGCCGACCCCGCCGTCGACAGCGCCGGGTTCCGCTTCCGCGTCGTCCGCTGCGGCAACCTTCTGGTCGCTCTGCAGCCAACCCGTGGCCTGGACCGCGACCGCAAGGCCGACCATCACGATCCGGCGCTGCCGCCCCGCCACGCCTATGTGGCCTTCTACCTGTGGCTGCGGAACGTCGCCGACATCCACGCCATGATCCACTGCGGCACGCATGGCACGCTGGAGTGGTTGCCCGGTAAAGCCGTGGCGCTCTCGGCCGATTGCGCGCCCGAAGCCGTGCTCGGCCCCATGCCGGTGATCTACCCCTTCATCGTCAACAACCCCGGCGAGGCCGCGCAGGCCAAGCGGCGCATCGCGGCCGTCACGGTGGGCCACCTCACGCCGCCGCTCGTGGAAGCGGGCCAGCATGGCGCGGCCGCCGAGGTCGAGGCGCTGCTGGATGAATATGCGGATGCGCAGGGCTTGGACCCGCGCCGCGCCCGCAAGCTCGCCGACGCCATCCTGGAACGCGCCGTTGACACCGGCCTGGCGGACGAAGCGGGCCTGTCGGGGGCGGACGATCCCGAGGACCGGCTCCAGGCGCTCGACGCCTGGCTGTGCGACCTCAAGGAAGCCCGCATCGGCGACGGCCTCCATGTCTTCGGCCAATCGCCCGCCGGCTGGAGCGAGGCGCCCGCCAAAAACGTGGCCGCCTGCGGCCCGGCCGAGATGGCCGCGCTGCTGCGGGCCCTCGATGGCCGCTTCGTCGAGCCCGGCCCCGCCGGCGCGCCATCGCGGGGTCGCACGGACGTCTTGCCCACCGGCCGCAACCTCTTCAGCGTCGACCCCCGCTCCATTCCGACCCGTACGGCCTGGGAGATCGGCCGGCGCACCGCCGACGAGATCGTGACGCGCTACGCGCAGGATCATGGCGACTGGCCGAGGCGCATCGTGCTCGACCTCTGGGGCAGCGCCACCATGCGCACGGGCGGCGACGAGATCGCGCAGGCGCTGGCGCTGCTTGGCGTGAGGCCGGTCTGGGATCACGCGTCCTCGCGCGTGAGCGGCTTCGAGATCCTGCCCCCGGCCGTGTTCGGCCGCCCACGCGTCGATGTGACGTTGCGCATCTCGGGGCTGTTCCGCGACGTGTTCCCGGGCCAGATCGCCCTGTTCGACGACGCGGTGCGCGCCGTCGCCGGGCTGGACGAGCCTGACGACGAAAACCCGCTCGCGGCCGCAAGCCGCGCGGCCGCAGCTGAGCCGACGCGCATCTTCGGAACGGCGCCGGGCGCCTACGGGCTCGGCCTTGGCGAGATCCTGGCCGATGGACAATGGAGTGATCGGGCCGAGCTCGGCGCGGCCTATCTGGCGGCCAGCAGCCACGCCTATGGGCGCGCCGCCGAGGGCGTGGAGTCGCCAGCGGCCTTTGGCGATCGCGTCGCCAGCGCGGACGCCTTCGTGCACGTGCAGGACATGGCCGAGCAGGACGTGCTGGATTCCGACGCCTTCGCCGAGCACGAAGGCGGCTTCGCGGCCGCCGCCGCGAGCCTCGGCGCTGCGCCGACGCTCTACCACGCCGACACCGCCAATCCGGATCGCACCCGCGTCCGCACCCTCGCGGAGGAAGTCGCCAAGGTGCTCCGCTCCCGCGCCACGAACCCGCGCTGGCTGGCGGGCCAGATGCGCCACGGTTGGCGCGGCGCCGCCGAGATCGCCGAAACGGTGGACAATTTGTTCGCCCACGCGGCGCTGGCCGAAGTGGTGCGCAGCGAGCAGTTCGACCTGATGTTCGACGCGTCCTGCGGCGACGACGCGGTCCGGGCCTTTCTGCTGGACGCCAACCCGGCCGCCGCGCGCGCCATCGCGGACAAGTTCGAGGAGGCCCAGCGCCGCGGCTTCTGGCGCCCGCGCCGCAACTCCACCGCCGCCATCCTGGCCGAAATGCGCGCGGACGCGGGAGCCCCCGCATGAGCGCTCTCCCGTCCTCCCTGCGCAAAGGCTGGTGCCCGGGCGCGCTGCGGCCCATGCAGACCGGCGACGGCCTGCTGGTGCGCCTGCGCATCACGGGCGGGATCGTGCCGGCCGGCTTGGCCCGCGCCATCGCGGACTGCGCCCGCACGTTCGGCAGCGGCGCCATCGACCTTAGCGCCAAGGCGAACCTGCAGCTGCGTGGCGTGCGAGACGAGACGCTTGCGCCGTTGACGGCGCGTCTGGAGGCGCTTGGCGTGCTGGATACGGACGCCGACGCCGAGGCGATCCGCAACGTCGTGTCGAGCCCGCTGGCTGGGGTGGATTCGTCAGCGATCCTCGACGTTCGACCGGTCGCGGTCGCGCTTGAACGCAGGCTCAGCGGCGACACCAGCCTGCACGCGCTGCCTGCCAAGTTCGGGTTCCTGGCCGATGACGGCGGCCGATTCGGTCCACACGACGTGTCGGCCGATGTGCGTTTCGAGGCGGTCCCGGCCGCGGACGGGCCGGTGTTCCGGATCCTGCTGGGCGGCTCAGGCGAAACCGCGACCACCATCGCGTCTTGCGCTGCGGATGCCGTGCCGAACGTGGCCGCCGCCATCGCGCTGGCGTTCATCCGCGAGCGAGCGGCCCGCGGCCCGGACGCGCCCCGCCGCATGCGGGCGATGCTGGCGGTGGCCGGCGCTGCTCCATTCACGCGTGCGCTGGAAGCGTGCGCCGGCGTGCTCGACAGCGTTGGGTCGCCCCCGATCCATCGTCCGGCCCCTCAGCCCCTTGGCGTCCTGGACCTCGGCGAGGGCGCATCTGCCTTCGGCGTCGGTGCCCCTTTCGGCCGATGGTCGGCGGACGACCTGGATACTCTCGCCGACTGGGCCGAACAGTTCGACGTCGGCGAGCTTCGCCTGACGCCCTGGCGCGCCATCCTCATCCCCACGTGCGTCCCCTCTCCCACCGGGAGAGGGGCAGGGGCGAGGGTTGGCGCCGAGAATGGGCCTCTGGCTGCCCTAGCTGCCGCCCGCTTCATCACCGACCCGCGCGACCCCCGCCTCGCGGTCGTGGCGTGCCCGGGCGCGCCGGACTGCCTCAACGCCACGACGCGGACGCGGGACGACGCATCCGCGTTGGCGGATGTCGCCCGGCGGCTCGCCCCGGGGGGCGTAACCCTGCACGTGTCGGGATGCCCCAAGGGCTGCGCCCATCCGGATGCGACGGACGTGGCGCTGGTGGGCCGCGACGGGCTATACGACCTCGTTCGGCGGGGCAGGGCCAGCGACCAGCCGGCGATGACGGGGATCAGCGTCGCGCAGGCGCGGACGGCGCTGATGGACGGGGCGGGAGCAAAGCGTTGAGTGGCCGCATGGACTACATCCGCGAAGGCGCGGAAATCTACCGGCGGTCCTTCGCGATCATCCGGTCCGAGGCCGATCTGGCGCGATTCACGCCCGAGGAAGAGATCGTGGCCGTGCGCATCATTCACGCCTGCGGGATGGTGGAGGCGGCAGCCGACATCGCGTTCGCGCCCGGCGCCGCCCGCGCCGCCCGCGCCGCCTTGCAGGCGGGCGCGCCGATCCTGTGCGACGCCCGCATGGTCGCCAACGGCGTGACGCGCGCGCGCCTGCCGGCCAACAACGAAGTGATCTGCACGCTCGACGATCCGCGCACGCCGGGGCTTGCGGCGGAACTCGGCAACACGCGCTCGGCCGCCGCCATGGAGCTGTGGCGCGAGCGCCTGGGCGGCGCGATCGTGGCGATCGGCAACGCGCCGACCTCGCTGTTCCGGCTGCTCGAGATGCTGGACGCAGGCGCGCCCATGCCGGCCGCCGTGATCGGCATGCCGGTCGGCTTCGTGGGTGCGGCGGAGAGCAAGGATGCGCTCGCGGCCGACGGACGCGCGCCCTGGATCATCGTGCGCGGCCGCAAGGGCGGCAGCGCCATGGCGGCCGCGGCCGTGAACGCGCTGGCGGGCGACCCCGAATGAGCGCCTTCCTGCCCACGCAGGCCGGAACCCTGCACGGAGTCGGCCTCGGCCCGGGCGACCCCGAGCTCCTGACCGTCAAGGCCGTGAAGGCCGTGCAGTCGTCACCCGTGATCGCGTGGTTCTGCAAGAAAGGCCGGCGAGGCCACGCGCGGACCATCGTGGACGGCTGGCTGAAGCCCGAGCGTATCGAGGCGCCGCTGGTTTACCCGGTCACGGTCGAAATCCCGTTCGCGGACCCCGAATACAACAACAGCCTCGCGGCCTTCTACGCAGACGCGGCGGAGGCGCTCGCCGTCCATCTGGAGGAGGGCCGCGATGTCGCCCTGCTCTGCGAGGGCGACCCACTGTTCTACGGCTCCTTCATGCACCTTTATGTGCGGCTGAAGGATCGCTTTCGCGTCAGCATCGTGCCGGGCGTCACCGGCATGTCGGGCTGCTGGACGGCTGCCGGCGCGCCAATCACCTGGGGCGATGACGTCCTCACGGTGCTGCCTGGCACCCTGCCGCGCGAGCAGCTGGTGGCGCGTCTCGCCGCCACGGACGCCGCCGTGGTGATGAAGCTCGGCCGCAACTACGCCAAGGTGCGCTCCGCATTGGCCGAGGTCGGCCTGCTGGACCGCGCCATCTATGTGGAGCGCGGCGCCATGGCGGACGAGAAGGTCATGCGCCTGAGCGACAAGCAGGACGACGAGGCTCCGTATTTCTCGATCATCCTGGTGCCCGGCGAAGGGCGGCGGCCGTGATGGGCGCAGGGCGCCTCTGGGTCGTCGGGCTCGGTCCCGGCCCCGCCGAGTGGGTCACCCCGGAGGCGACAGCCGCGTTGGGCGAGGCCACCGATGTGGTCGGTTACGGCCCCTATGTGGATCGCATCGCGCCGCGCGCAGGCCTCGTGCGGCACGCCAGCGACAACCGTGTCGAGCTCGACCGGGCGCGGCACGCCCTCGAGTTGGCCGCGGCCGGACGATCCGTCGCGGTTGTTTCGGGCGGCGACCCGGGCGTCTTCGCGATGGCGGCCGCCATCTTCGAAGCCCTGGAAGCCGGGCCGCCGGAGTGGCGGGCGCTGGATATTCGCGTGTTGCCGGGCGTCAGCGCCATGCAGGCCGCCGCGGCGCGGCTTGGCGCTCCGCTGGGCCATGATTTCTGCGCGATCTCGCTGTCCGACAACCTGAAGCCCTGGTCGGTGATCGAGCGGCGGCTCACCGCGGCCGCGCAGGGCGATTTCGTGATCGCGTTCTACAACCCGGCCTCCAAAGCCAGGCCGGCTCAGATCCACGACGCTTTCGCGCTGCTACGCAGGTTGAGAGACGGCGCCACGCCGGTCGCCTTTGCGCGGGCGGTGGGCCGGCCGGACGAGCGCATCGTACTGACCACGCTGACGCAGGCCGATCCGGCCCTCGCCGACATGAGCACACTGGTGCTGATCGGCTCGAGCGAGACCCGCTTCCTTGACCGGTCAGGCGGCGAGCCGTGGCTCTTCACCCCGCGCCACTACGGGGGTGGGCGATGAGCCTCGATCCAGTCCAGCACGGCCGCGAGCCGATGCTCCACGCGCGCGCCGGAAGGTGGCGGCCTGTCCACCATGATGACCGGCAGCCCCAGCCCGCGCGCGGCTTCGAGCTTGGCGGCGGTGGCCTTTCCGCCGCTGTTCTTTGTGACAACGACATCAACGCCGAAGCTCTGGATCAGCGCAGTTTCGGCCGCCACGTCGAAGGGTCCGCGCGCCAGCACCAGCTCGTGGCGCGGCGGCAACTCGCCGGGCTCGGGAGCGTCGATGCTGCGCACCACGTAGGTGTGCTGCGCCGCCGCCGCGAAGGCCGGAAGGGAGAGGCGCCCTACGGTCAGGAACACCGTCCGGGGCTCGCGCCCGAGAGCCGCGGCCGCGCCCTCCATGTCGGGAACGGCGGTCCAGCGATCGGCCGCAAGCGGCGTCCAGGCCGGACGCGTATGGACCAGCAGGGGAACGCCCGCCTGTTCGCAGGCCATGACGGCGTGGCGGGACATCTGCGCCGCGAAGGGGTGCGTGGCGTCCACGACGGCCTGGACCTCTTCGGCCTGCAGAAAGGCCACGAGACCCTCGATCCCGCCAAAGCCGCCGATCCGCGTCGGCAAGCGGCTCTCCGCCGGCGCGCTGGTGCGCCCGGCGAGCGAGAGAACGGCCTCGATGTCGCGCCGCTCCGCGAGCGCGCCCGACAAGGCGGTCGCCTCGGTTGTTCCGCCCAGAATGAGAACCCGCATGGGATGCGTTCTCGCAGCATTGCGGCCGCACATGCAAGCCCTCCCGCGCGCCCCTTCTCTCGGGGGGAGAAGGGCGCGCACTCTGTGGCAGGAGAGCACAGCCCTTCGATGGAGCCGCGCTCGTGAACGACCATCCGCTCCCATGGCTCTCCATCGTCGGCATCGGCGAGGATGGGCTCGACGGCGTCTCCCCCGCGGCGCGGCGCTGCGTCGAGCAGGCTGAACTCGTGGTCGGCGGCGCCCGCCACCTCGCGCTTGTGGATGGCGTCGGGGCGGGCCAGCGAATGGCTTGGCCGTCGCCGTTCATGGACGCGATCCCGCGCCTGCTGGAATGGCGCGGCAGGGCCGTTTGCGTGCTGGCCAGCGGAGACCCGTTCTTCTACGGCGTCGGCGCGACGCTGGCCCCGCATGTCGCGCCCGGCGAGGTGTTGTGCCTGCCCGCGCCGTCTGCGTTCAGCCTCGCGGCGGCCCGGCTTGGCTGGCCGTTGCAGGATTGCGCCCTGGTGTCGCTGCACGGTCGCGCCTTCGAGCGCATCGCGCCGCATCTGCAGCCGGGCGCGCGCATCCTGGCGCTGAGCTGGGACGAGGCGACGCCCGCCCGCCTCGCCGCGTATCTCGCCGAGCGCCGCATGGGCGCCTCGCGCCTCGTCGTGCTTGAAGCCATGGGCGGCCCGCGCGAGCGCGTGACCCACTCCACGGCCGAGACCTTCGCGATCGCCGCGCTGGACCCGCTCAACCTCGTCGCCATCGAGGTTGTCGCCGAGCGCGACGCGCCCGTGCTTTCGCTCACGGCTGGCCTGCCGGACGCCTGGTTCGAGAACGATGGCCAGATCACCAAGCGCGAGATCCGCGCCATGACGCTCTCGGCGCTGGCGCCGCGTCGCGGGCAGCTGTTGTGGGATGTCGGCGCCGGCTCCGGCTCGGTCGGCATCGAGTGGATGCTACGCTGCCCCGCCATGCGGGCCATCGCCATCGAGGCGCGGCCGGATCGCGCGGCGCGCATCCACCGCAACGCGCTCGCGCTGGGCGTTCCGGATCTCGTGATCCGCGAAGGCGAAGCCCCGGCGGCGCTGGCCGGCCTGCCGAGGCCGGACGCCATTTTCGTCGGCGGCGGCGCCACCGACCCGGTTGTGCTGGACGCCGCCTGGGAGGCGCTGCCGCCGAGCGGCCGTCTCGTCGTCAACGCCGTCACGCTGGAGACCCAGGCGGAGCTGATGCGCCGACACGGGGCGCTGGGCGGTGAGTTGCTCTCCGTGCAGATCGCCCGTGCGGACCGCGTCGGCCCCTTCCACGGCTGGCGCCCGGCGATGCCGGTGGTGCAATGGGCCGTCATCAAGGATGGCGCCGCATGAGCCGGGCCGTCACCGCCATCGGGATAGGCTGTCGCGCGGGCTGCCCGGCTGACGCCATCGTGGCGCTGGTCCGGCGCGCCCTGGCCGCCGCCGCGGTGGCGGACGATGGCTTGCTGGCGATGTTCACCACCGTCGAAAAGCAGGCCGAGCCCGGCATTCCGACCGCCGCGACCGCGCTCGCGATCCCGCTGGTCTATCTCCCGCGCGCAGTGCTTGAAGCCGTCGCGCCCGCCGCAGAGACGCGCTCCGAGCGGGTCGTCGCCCTGTTCGGCGTACCCTCCGTGGCCGAAACCGCCGCGCTGGCCGGCGCCGGCCCGGGCGCGCGCCTGATCTTGCCGCGCATCAGTGCGGACGGGGCGAGCTGCGCGGTGGCGGCCATCCCTCAGCCTGTTGCGGAAGACGTCCAGCCATGACGGTTCACTTCATCGGCGCCGGCCCCGGCGCGCCAGACCTCATCACGGTGCGCGGCCGCGACCTGATCGCACGCTGCCCGGTTTGCCTCTACGCCGGCTCGCTGGTGCCCAAGGAACTGCTCGCTTACTGCCCGCCTGGCGCGCGCATCGTCGATACGGCCGCGATGTCGCTGGAGAGCATCGCGGCTGAATATGAGCGCGCCCACGCGGCTGGCGAGGACGTGGCGCGGCTCCATTCGGGCGATCTCTCGGTCTGGAGCGCCATGGGCGAGCAGATCCGCCTGCTTCAGGCGCGCGGCATTCCCTACACGGTGACGCCCGGCGTGCCCTCCTTTGCGGCAGCCGCCGCCGCGCTGGGGCGCGAGCTCACGCTGCCCGAAGTGGCGCAATCCTTGGTGCTCACCCGCACCTCCGGCCGCGCCTCCTCGATGCCGCCGCGCGAGACACTCACGGCTTTCGCGCAGACCGGCGCGACCCTGGCGATCCATCTCTCCATCCACGTGCTCGGAAAGGTCGTCGAGGAACTGACGCCGCATTACGGGCCGGACTGCCCCGTCGCGATCGTGTTCCGTGCGTCCTGGCCGGACGAGCGCATCCTGCGCGGCACGCTCGGCGGCATCGAGGCCGAGGCGGCGGCGTCGCCGATGGAGCGCACCGCGCTGATCCTGGTCGGCCCGGCGCTGGCGGCCGAAGGCTTTCGCAACAGCGCCCTCTACGACGCCGATTACGCCCGCCGCTTCCGGACCCCCGGCTGGCGCGGCACGGGAGACCCCGCATGACCGACATGAATGAAGCGGACGACGAGCGCCGCCATCGCGAGAAGATGGCCAAGCGCAAGGCCGTGCAGGACGCCGAGGTGGCCTCCAAGACGGTGGAGTCCAAGAGCCTGCTGATCGTTCACACGGGCGCCGGCAAGGGCAAGTCCACGGCTGCCTTCGGCCTCGTCATGCGGGCGCTCGGCTACAGCTGGCAGGTCGGCGTGGTTCAGTTCATCAAGGGCGCGTGGGACACGGGCGAGAAGCACGCGCTGGAGCGCTTCCCCGATCTGGTGCGCTGGCACACCATGGGCGAGGGCTTCACCTGGGAGACGCAGGACAAGGCCCGCGACATCGCGGCGGCCGGCGCCGCCTGGGACAAGGCCAAGGAGTTGATGGCCGACCCGACGATCCGCCTGCTCGTTCTGGACGAGCTCAATATCGCGCTTCGCTACGATTACCTCGACCTAGCCGACGTGGTCGCGACCCTGAGCGCCCGCCGGCCTGACCTGCATGTCGTCGTCACCGGCCGCAACGCCAAACCGGAGATGATCGAGGCGGCCGATCTCGTTACCGAGATGACGCTCGTGAAGCACCACTTCAAGGCGGGCGTGAAGGCCCAGCAGGGCATCGAGTTCTGATGACCGGGGAGGCCGGCCCGCCACGCGCCCGGGCGCTGATGTTCCAGGGCACGGGCTCAGACGTCGGCAAGTCGCTGGTCGTGGCCGGGCTCTGCCGGGCGTTCCGCAATCGGGGCCTGCGGGTGCTGCCCTTCAAGCCGCAGAACATGTCCAACAACGCCGCCGTGACGGCCGACGGTGGCGAGATCGGCCGCGCGCAGGCGCTGCAGGCCCGCGCCTGCGGGGTTCCGACCAGCGTCCACATGAACCCGGTGCTGCTGAAGCCGCAAAGCGAGATCGGCTCGCAGGTGGTGGTGCAGGGCCGCGTCGTCGGCAACGCCCGGGCGCGCGAGTACCAATCCTGGAAGCCGCGCCTGATGGCGGCCGTGCAGGAAAGCTTTACGCGGCTGCGTGGTGAGGCCGATCTCGTGCTGGTGGAAGGCGCGGGCAGCGCCGCCGAAGTGAACCTCCGCCGCAACGACATCGCCAACATGGGCTTCGCGCGCGCCGCCGACGTCCCGGTTGTTCTGGTGGGCGACATCGACCGCGGCGGCGTCATCGCGCAAGTGGTCGGCACGCGCGCGGTGCTCGACCCGGAGGACGCCGCCATGGTGGCGGGCTTCCTGGTGAACAAGTTTCGCGGCGACCCGACACTGTTCACCGCTGGCATGGACCTGATCGCCGAGCGGGCCGGCTGGCCGGCGCTGGGCCTGATCCCGTTTTTCGCCGACGCCGGCCGCCTGCCGGCCGAGGACGCGGTGGCGCTGGATGTGCGCGCCCGTCCGGCCGACGCTCCCGTTACGATCGCCGTGCCGGTGCTGCCGCGCATCTCGAACTTCGACGATCTCGATCCGCTGAAGAACGAGCCCGGCGTGCGCCTGCTCATGCTCAAGCGGGGCGAGCCCATTCCGGGCGACACGGACGTGGCGATCCTGCCGGGCTCCAAGGCCACGATCGCGGACCTCGCCGCCCTGCGGGCGGAGGGCTGGGACATCGACATCCGGGCCCATGTTCGCCGGGGCGGGCGCGTGCTTGGCCTATGCGGCGGCTTCCAGATGCTGGGCGACGCCGTCGCCGATCCCCATGGCATGGAAGGGCCTTCGCAGACTGTGCCTGGCCTCGGTCTGCTGGCCGTCGGCACCATGATGACGCCGGAGAAGAGGCTCGAAAGCGTCACGGGTGTGAGCGTCGAAGAGGGTGCGCCCTTCAGCGGCTACGAGATGCATATCGGCGCTACGACCGGCCCCGACGCGGCCCGCCCCGTGCTGCGCTTCGCGGATGGGCGGCTGGACGGCGCGGCCTCGCCCGATGGCCGTGTGCGCGGCGTCTACGTCCATGGCCTCTTCGGCGACGATCGCCAGCGCGCCGCCTGGCTGCGCTGGATGGGCGCGCAACCCTCCGGCTACGCCTACGAGGCGGATGTCGACGCGACGCTGGACGCGCTTGCCGCCCATCTGGAGCGGCATGTCGACCTCGATCGCCTGCTCAGCTTCGCGAGATAAGCGCGGCGGCCAAGGCCGCGCCAACCAGCCACTGGATCACGCAGGCCCGGCGGTAAAGCGCCAGCGCCGCCCGTATATCGCCAGCCGTCGCATCTCGCCGGCCGTCGCCCATGAAGGCGTCGTCCACGAGCGCGTCGCCATAGACGCGCGGTCCCGCAAGCTTGAGCCCGAGCGCGCCCGCCATCGCGGCCTCGGGCCAGCCGGCGTTCGGAGAACGGTGCTTGCCGGCGTCCCGCCAGACCGCCCGGGTCGCGCCGCCCGCCGAGGCGCCGGGCGTGACAAGCGCGGCCAGCGTCAGCCAGAGCGCGGCGAGCCGAGAGGCCGGGAGGTTGATCAGGTCGTCGAAGCGGGCGGCCGCCCATCCGAATGCCTCGTGCCGTGGCGTGCGGTGGCCGATCATGCTGTCGGCCGTGTTGGCGGCCTTGTAGAGCGCTCCGCCCGGCAGGCCGGCTGCGCAGAGCCAGAACGCCGGCGCGACAACGCCGTCGGAGAAGTTCTCCGCAAGACTCTCGATCGCGGCGCGGCACACTCCCGCCTCGTCCAGCGCCTTCGGGTTGCGGCCGACGATCATTGACACGGCGGCCCGTCCGCCTTCCAGACCATCCCGGTCCAGCCCGGCCGCAACGGCGCGCACATGCTCGTCGAGGCTCCGCTGCGCCGGCAGGCTGGCGGCAAGCACGACGAGCCCGATGACGCCCAGCCAGAACCCGCCCAGCGTGGCCTGCAGCGCCAGCGCGATCCCACCGACAACCCCCAGCAGGATAAGCAGCGCCACGACGCCGCGCGCCCGGCTGCGGGCGAATGGATCTCCGTCGCGGTTCAGGCCGCGATCAAGCCAACCGATCAGCGCCCCCATCCAGGTGACCGGATGGCCGATCACGCGGTACACAGCAGGCGGGTATCCGAGCGCCGCCTCCAGCGCGAGCGCCAGGAGGCCCAGCACCATGTGGGAGCCCATCAGGTGGGATTCGAATGACATCGCGCGCGCCGGACGGCCTTGAGGATCAGAGGGACGAGCTCCCGGCCGACGCTGGCGCGGCTGGAGGCGCGAACTACTACCATGGCGGAGCCTTGGCGGCAGCCCGCGCGCGGTTCCCTCATGCGCCGGAGCCCTGGATCGACCTGTCCACGGGCATCAACTCGGTCCCTTATCCGGTCGGCCCGATCTCGGCGGAAGCCTGGATGCGGCTGCCGGACGGCGAGGACACAGCCACGCTGGAGCGCGTCGCCGCCGCCGCCTACGGCGCGCCGGATCCGGCCTCGGTGGTGGCTGCGCCAGGCGGCCAGGCGCTGATCCAGATGCTCCCCGGCCTGCTGCGTCCCCGGCGCATGGGAGTGCTCGGCTTCACCTATGCGGAGCACGCCCGCTGCTTCCAAAGGTTCGGCGCCGACGTCGTCACGCTCGACAGCCTCGATGAAGCCGACGGTTTCGATGTCGTCGTGGTCGTGAACCCGAACAATCCGGACGGGCGGCTGGTCCCGCCCGCCCGCCTCCTGGAAGCAGGAGCCCGCTTGGCGTCGCGGGGTGGTGCGCTGGTGGTGGACGAGGCTTTCGTCGACGTGCTCGATCCCGCCCTGAGCATCGCCAGCCGCGCCGCCGAGGCCGGCGTCATCGTGCTCCGCTCCTTTGGCAAGTTCTACGGCCTCGCCGGGCTGCGGCTCGGCTTCGCGATCGCGCCGCTACGCGTCGCGCGCGCGTTGCGGGACGCGCTTGGCCCCTGGGCGGTGAGCGGTCCGGCCATCCAGGTCGGCGCGCGCGCCCTTGTGGACTTCGCTTGGCAGCAGGACCAGAGCCGGCGCTTGGCCGCCGACGCCGCTCGCATGGACGCCGTTCTGGCGGGCTACGGTTTCAGGATCGTGGGTGGAACGCCCTTGTTTCGGCTGGCCGAACATGACGCCGCAACCCGCCTCTTCGAGCTGATGGGGGCCCAGGGCGTGCTGGTCCGGCCCTTCCCGCAGCGGCCGGCTTGGCTGCGGTTCGGCCTCCCGGCGCCTGGCGGTTGGGACTTGCTGCACCGCCGCTTGGAGAAGGCCGTGCACTCCGCATGCAACGAAAGTTGAAAGCCGGCCTACCCTTTTAAGCATAGTCAAACGATAAGCAGATGAACGAATGCCAATCTCTGCACTTGCTGCTTGAATTGTAGTTCTCGCCGCTATAGTTGCACTCCTGACATCGCGGAGCGCACAATGACCGAGAACGCCGATAATGCCCTCGACCTCGTGGCCGATATTGTTTCAGCCTATGTTTCAAACAACAGTCTTTCTGCCGCCGAACTGCCTGCGCTGATCGCGAGCGTACACGGCGCGCTGAACCAGGTCACCACCGGCAAGGTCGAAGAGCCGGCCGTGGAATTGAAGCCTGCTGTTTCGGTGAAGAAGTCGATCACCCCGGACGCGATCATCTGCCTCGAGGACGGCAAGTCCTTCAAGTCTCTGAAGCGTCACCTTGCGACCAAATACGGAATGACGCCGGACGACTATCGCGCCCGTTGGGGCCTGCCGAAGGATTATCCGATGGTGGCGCCGAACTACGCGGCCGCCCGCTCCGCGCTGGCCAAGACCATGGGCCTCGGTCAGGGCCGCCGGAAGCCCGAGCCGGAGCCGGTCAAGACCCGCAAGACCCGCAAGCTCGCGAACGCCTGAGCGACAGTCGCGTTCGCCAGAGCGCAACCGCGGCACAGATCACGAAAGCCCGGCTTCGGCCGGGCTTTTTGTCGCCCAGGCGTCACCCCGCCAAATGGGCGTCCGCGAATTCTGAAGATGGTGCGACTAGAGGCGGCCGGCGCCGTGGGTGACGGCCTCGATGTTGTGGCCGTCCGGATCGAAAACGAAGGCGCCGTAGTAGTTGGGGTGGTAATGCGGCCGCAGGCCGGGCGGGCCGTTGTCGCTCGCCCCCGCCGCGATCGCGGCGGCGTAGAAGTCGTCCACCGCAGCCTCGTCGACGGCCGAGAACGCGACGTGCAGGCGTCCGACGATCGGCTCGCCCTCGGTGATCCAGAAATGCGGCCGTCCATCCTTGCCGAAGCCCGCATGGGCGCCGCTTCCGCTGGCGCCGTCGTCGACTTCCATGACGAGCTCGTAGCCGAGCGTGCCGAGCACCTTTTTATAGAATTCGAGCGACTGGACGTAGTTCGAGACCGGAAAGCCGATGTGGTCGAGCATGGGGTTCTCCTCAGGCGGAGAAACCTAAAGCTGAAACCACCGCGCGTGAAGCTTGCGCGTGGCGCGCGGCTCGGCCCGGAGCCGATCTCGGCCGCAAGTGCGTTCGATCACGCCGTCAGCGTCAGCTCAGCCGTGGCGCTCGCCGGCACGAACGCCTCAGCGCTTCCGTCTTCGCCGGACGCCACGTCCTCGATCGACGCGCCGACGTCCTGGGCTTCGCGTGCGATCTCCTTGGCGATGCGCACCAGAGTCGGGCGGCTCTTGTCGAGCAGGGGAGCGAGCCAGTCGGACATCTCGGCCGTCAGGACGCCGGTGGGGCGCTCGCCCCACACCGCATAGTCGACCACGTTGGCGACCAGCCAGGCGCCGTAGGCGCGGTCGTAGCGGCGCACGTCGCGCTCGAGCCGAATGAGGATTTCGATCTCCTCGCGCGAACTGACGCCATCCGGCAGCACCTTGCGATGCAGCCGCTGCACGTCGCCGAAGGTGATGCGGCCGGTGCGGGACACGATCTCGGCGAAAGCCGTGAGGGAAGCGTGGGAGTTGGTCATGGCGTCAGCTCGCGGTGGTCGGTTGAATGTCTTGAGGCCATTCAAGCCGCCTCTGCTGGCCGCCACGTTAAAAACGATGCTGAATCGATGTTCAGGTTAAATGAACGTGTTCAATCAATTGCCGAGATCTTACTTCAGGATCTGCAAACCATGTGGCCGCAGCTCCAGTTTCGTCATGAAAAAGCCCCGCCGAAGCGGGGCTTTTCCTTCGCCGTTCAGGAAGCTCAGAGCTTCTTGTTGGCGGTGTCCGAAATCTTGTCGGCCATGTTCTTGGCGCCGGCCTTGGCGTCGCCCATGGCCTGCTGAGCCTCGCCCTTGGCTTCCTGGGCCATGCCCTCGGCGCGCATCTTGTCGGAGCCGACGACCTTGCCGATGCCCTGCTTGATGTTGCCCATGGCTTCGTTGCCCAAGCCGGCGGCCTTGTCGGTGGTGCTACCCATTTTACGTCTCCCGTTGTGTACGCTTGCGGTCGGGGAGTGAACGGATGTCGGGAGGGAAGGTTCCGGACAACATGGGGCGATCCACCGTTGGCGAGTTCCGCCGGGGCGCTTATCTGTGACGGACCGAAGCCGCCGCGAGCCCACCCATGACGGTCATCCCGCTGTTTCCGACGCCTCGCGACGAGATCGTTCGGCTCGAAGAGCAGATCGAAGCCCTGAGCGAGGCGGCCGAGCGCTCGCGCAAGCTCATCGCGCTGTCGCGAGCCGGCGCGGTGCTGGGGGCGGTCTTGCTGGTCGTGGTCGCGACAGGCGTGGCGGCGCTCAACTCATCCGTGACGCTGTTCGGGATCGCGGCCTTGCTCGGCGGCCTGGTGCTGGCCGGCTCCAGCCGCAGCACCCTGGATGAACATGTCGAGGCGCTCGACAAGGCCCGGCGGCAGCGCGACGCCCTGATCGACGAGGTCGCGCCGGTGTCTGTGACGCTTCACTGAGAGTGACTCCTCAGGAGCGCGTCGCCACGATGAAGAGCCGGGGAAAGCGCAGCAGAACCACGCCATCCTGTTGAGCCGGATATTCCGTCGCGATCCGGGCCTGATACGCGGCCAGAAAGCCGGTCCGCAAATCCGCGGGCAGCGGATCGAGATACGGCCTCAGGCCCGTGCTTTTGAACCACTCGACGATTGCGGCGGCGCCCTGCAGCGGGTGGATGTAGGTCGTCTGCCAGATATCGACCTCGCAGCCGGCTGCGCGGAGGATCCCGTAATAGCCGTCGAAGCTCTCGATCCGCGTCCGAGCCGCGGCTGCGCCCGCAAGGGCGTCGCGCCATGGACCGTCCCCGGCGGTTTCCGCCATCGCCCGGTGCGACGGCTCGTCGAGGTTATTGGGCATCTGGATCGCAAGCGCGCCGCCCGGCGTCAACGCCGAGACGAGCCGCGGGAACAACGCCGCATGATCGGGCAGCCACTGCATCACGGCGTTGGCGAAGATCACGTCATAGGGCTGCGCCGGCCGCCACGTCGCGATGTCGGCGAGGCCGAACGTGGCGTCTGGCAGGCGCTTTTTCGCCTTCTCGATCATGTCGGGGGAGCTGTCGACGGCCTCCACGCGGGCATCCGCAAAGCGCCGCGCCAGCAGCTCCGTGCTGTTGCCCGGCCCGCAGCCGAGGTCGATCACGCGCCTGGGCGCTTCGACGCGGACGCGGTGCAGAAGGTCGACGGAGGGGCGGGTCCGCTCGTCCTCGAATTTCAGGTACTGATCGGCGCTCCAGTCGGCCATGTGGCGATCTCCGGTTGTCCCGGCGCATCACTAGCGCCGGGACATTTCGCGAGATAGTCGGATCGGCTCAGGGCTGACCGGATCCACCCGCGGCGCCGTAGACCTGGCCTGTGGCGTAGCTGGCGTCCAACGCCGCGAGCTGGACATAGATCGACGCCAGCTCGACCGGCTGGCCCGGCCTCCCCATCGGCGTCATGCCGCCGAACTTCTCGAGCTTCTCCATGGTGGCTCCGCCCGAGACCTGCAGCGGCGTCCAGATCGGCCCAGGCGCGACGCCGTTCACCCGGATGCCCTTGGGGCCAAGCTGCTTCGCCAGCGACTTCACGTAGTTCATCGTCGCCGCCTTGGTCTGCGCATAGTCGTAGAGGTCAGCGGATGGGTCATAGGCCTGTTCGGATGTCGTGCCGATGATGGAGGCGCCGGGCTGCAGGTGGGGCAGGGCGGCCTTGATGATCCAGAACGGCGCGTAGATGTTGGTCTTCATCGTGGCGTCGAAGTCCTCGGTCGAGATGTCGAGGATGGACTGCTTCGCCTGCTGGCGCGCCGCGTTGCAGACCACGATGTCGAGCCCGCCGAGTTCCTGCACGGCCCGCTCCACCAGCTGCCGGCAGAACGCCTCGTCGCGCAGGTCGCCCGGGATAGCGACGCCTTTGCGGCCCTCGGCCTTGATGAGCGCGATCACCTCACGGGCGTCCGGCTCCTCGCTGGGAAAATAGTTGATGGCGACGTCCGCGCCCTCGCGCGCATACGCGATCGAGGCGGCCCGACCCATCCCGGAGTCGCCGCCGGTGATCAACGCCTTGCGGCCGGCGAGGCGGCCGGAGCCGCGGTAGCTGGTCTCGCCGTGATCGGGCTTGGGATCCATCTGGCCGGCGAGGCCGGGCCAGGGCTGGGACTGTTTCTTGAAGGGCGGCTTCGGATATTTGGTTGTCGGATCCTGCGGCATCTTCGGCTGCTCCCCTTGCGTCTGCGTCTGCGCCTGGGCCGCGCCTGCGCCGCCCGCCATCGCGGCGAGCCCGGCGCCGGCGGCGCCCACCATCTGACGGCGCGAGAAGCCGTCGTCGTTTCGCTTGGTCATGGATCAACTCCGAGGCGGGCGGACGTCGGCGCGCGAGCGCTGCGGCGAAAGAGCCCGGTTGGTGAGCGGACCCAACGCCGCAAGGAACCATCGGTTCGGCCTGCGCGATGCGCTCTAAAGCCACGTCCGTTCCGGAGCCCTCATGACAGAGCCCGCCGTCCGCAAGGAGATGCCGTCCGCGGATTTGCCCCGCGAAGAGTTTGCAAGGCGCTTCCGCACCCGCTTCCACGACCCAAATTTCGAGCCGCTCCGGGACGAGATCGAACGTCTGCTCGAAGTCGCCTGGGGGAACTACCAGGAGGGCCGCAAGAGCCCGAAAACCAGCCCGGCGGGCCTGGGCTATGCGGATCCCTCATACGCTCTGTCGGATGAGTGGCGAGCCGCCAGCGAAGCCATCGAACACGCCGAAGCGGAGCACCGGGATGCGTCCGGCCCGACCCGCATCCTGATCATCAACGGCGCCATGCGGACGGAGCACACCTGCCCGGGTGAGACCTCGAAGACGTATCGGCTCACGCAACTCGCCCGGCTGGCCATCGACGCCGAACCGGACGTCGCGATCGAGGTGCTCGACCTCAGTCGCCTAACCTCCGAGTACGAGCGCGTGATCTATCCGTGCAAGACGTGCGTCAGCACCGCCATGCCGCTCTGCCACTGGCCGTGCTCCTGCTACCCGAACCACTCGCTGGGGCAGGTCAACGACTGGATGAACGAGATCTATCCGATGTGGGCCCGCGCGCATGGGATCATGATCCTGTGCCCGGTAAACTGGTACCAGGCGCCGAGCGGCCTGAAGCTGATGATCGACCGCCTCGTCTGCGCCGACGGCGGCAACCCCGACCCGACCTCCACGCACGGCAAGAAGGCCGCTGAGGCCAAGGCGCTGGAGAAGGATTGGCAGTATCCGCGGCACCTCGAAGGGCGGGCCTTCTCGGTGGTGACGCATGGCGACTCGGTCGGGGCCGAGGGGCTGCAGCACAACATCGCCGATTGGCTCACCGACATGCGACTCGTTCCTGCCGCCGGGCAGGGCCAGCTGGCGCGCTTCATCGGCTACATGGAGCCTTACGCGACGAGCCACGAGGCGCTGGACCGCGACGCCGCCCTGCAGGAGGAAACCCGCAACGCCGCCCGGGCGCTGCTGCTCACCGCCAAGGCCCTGCGCGCCGGCGTCAACCTGGCGCCCGGCTACGACATCCCCGAGCCGAGGCCGAAATAGACCGATCGCCAAGGAAGTCCGCCATGACCAAGACCCACGACGAGACCTACAGGGCGTTTCGCGACGCCGCGAACATGACGCCGGCCGAACTGGAGCGCTGGCTCGAGACGGATCATTCCCGCGAGGTGGGCTGGACGGACGGCCACGCCAAATCCGACGCCGGCGGGCCGGAGTCGGTCGGACACCGATCAGGGCGCCGCATCGTCGAGCTCAAGCGCACCGCGAAGGCCGACATGTCGGACGATGACTACGCCCACATGGCCAAGGTGGTCGGTTATGTTCACCGCCACATGGCCCAGCGGCCGGACGGCGACGTCACGGACACCCGCTGGCGTTATTCGCTGATGAACTGGGGACACGATCCCCTGAAGGGCTGAGTTCCGGCTACCCGGCCTTTTTGCCCTTCAGCGCCGCTTTGTTGGTGAAGCGGGCGTTGCCCAGTCCCGTCCCGATCGTGAGGATGCCCCAGTGGGCGACATCCGCCATGAACGGGATCTGGCTCAGCCCCTGCACCACGGCGTCGTTGTGCATCAGCACCGTCGTGTCGTGCTTGCCGATGCTCGGGATCTCCTTGGCGATCAGCTCCGGGAGATTGAAGTGGTCGCTTTCCCAGTTGCCGCCCGGCAGGTTCTGGCCGCCCCTGTCGATGCTGCCGTCGGGCTCGATGACGCCCGGGCAGCCGACGCCGATGATGGGGGCGAGCTTCATGCCCTCCTTCTCGGCGCGCGCGATCAGGTCCCGCACCATCTCGACGAGTCTCTTTACCGCCGATGTTCGCTTCGGTTTGTCGTCGGCGTGGCGCCAGAGCTCGGTTTTCCAGACCTCCGCGAGCGAGAGGTCCTTCTCCTTTTGCATGTTGAGCAAAACCACGCCGGCCCGGATGTTGGAGCCCCCGATGTCGACGCCGATCAGCGCCTGGTGGCCTTCCAGCGCCCATGGCGGGATCAGGTGGGCGACGCCGATGAGCCCGGCGTGGTCGGGATGCTGGCGGATGGGCATCAGCTTCACGTCGTGTCCTGAGCCCTTGAGCAGTCCGCTCGTGCGCCCGATCACGAGTTCGCCGAGCCGCCCCTGTCGGAAGCCGCCGCCGACCGCGATGTTCTGGGTGTTCTCCCAACCTTTCGTGCGCAGGAAGCGCCGCGTCACGGCCGCGAGTTCCTGGGAGAAATCCTCTACGGCACCGTGAATGATCCCCACCGCGTCGGGATCGCCGTTGAGGAAAATCTCCTCCAGCTTTTTCTTGCCGATCTGCGAGCTCGGCTTATCGCCCAGCGGGTCCTCGTCGTACTGGCGAAAGCGCTCGCGCCAATCTTCCAGCACCTCCACGAAGGCGCGCTTGCTGGCGCGGTCGCCGATGAAGCCGTCCTGGTGTCGAACCTCCAGATTGTAGCTGTCGATCGTGACGGACGGCAGGTCGAAGGCGCCATGAGGCCCCTTGGGGGTTTCGCGTGCGGGCATGAGGGGTCCTTACTCCGGGCGTTCGCTGAGGACGATCGCCTCGTCGGAGCGGGTGCGCTCCTCCAACTCCTGGCGGGTGTGATTCTCGCAGAGGTCGGCTGCGCAGCGCAGCAGCTCGCCGGCCGCCGCATAGGCGTCCAGCGCCATCGCGCCGGCGTCGCGGCCGGGATCCTGCGGGACGCGGATGCGCAACGAGATGCTCTGCACGGGGCCGTCATGGTCGGCCCGGAATCCGAAATTGAGCTCGGTCGCGAGCGTCGGAGGTCGGTCGCCGTCCGATGGCGCGAGCTTCATTTCACCGAATGAAAAGCTGTAGAACTGCATCGCGCCTCGCCACTCTGGACGCTCGGACAACGCGCGATGCTCGGTTCCGTTCAGGCTCCGCCGGCGACGTTTTCCTCGTCCAGCACGGCGTCTTCCTCGGCTTCGAGGCGGGACGCGTCCTCTGGCCGCAGCCCAAAACGTGCCGCGACGTCCGGCGCATAGCGCAGCAGGTCCGGCCGCAGGCGCAACAGCGCGAGATCCTTGGCCTTGGCCTCCAGCATCACGTCGAAATCCAGCCCCTCGGCGATGCGCATGAAGGTCGCGAACTCGAAAGGATTGCAGAAGTCCGCGTGGCCGGTGAACACCGGCGCGACATAGTGCGTGGTCTTCTTGCGTGTCGTCTTGTCCACGCGCTGCTGCTCGCGGAGCTCGGTGCGGGGCGACGAGAAATGCACCTTGGGCTGCTGGTCTTCGGGCCAGGTCGCCAGCATCGCGGCCAAAGTGGCGCGCATGTCGGCGCGCTCGGGGTTGAGGCACCAGAAATGCTGGTGGTCGAAGATCAGCCGCACGCCGGTCTCGCCGTGGATCCACAACGTATCGGCCGCCGAGAAGCGCAGGTCGTCATGCTCCAGAGTCAGCCGTCGCCGCACCGGCTCGGGCAGGGTCGGCCAGGTCTGCGCCCAGCGCGCCCGGCTTGCTTCGAGGTCGCCATAGACCCCGCCGACATGGATCACCAGCACGGCCTCGGGGCCGAGCTCCATCAGGTCGAGCATCTCCGCCTGGCTGGCGAGGTCCCAGGCGCTCTTGCGGATGAGCTCGGGGTCCGGGCTGTTCAGCACAACATACTGCGATGGGTGGAACGACAGACGGACGCCGAGCTCCTTCGCCTTGGCGCCGATGGCGCGCAATTCCGGCGCGCTCTCGCGCACCATGTCGTGGAATTGCGGCATGTCCGGGTGCGTGGCGTAGGGCGCCAGGTCCGACGACATCCGGTACATGCGGATGTCGTGCCGGACCAGGTAGTCGAGCAGTGTGTCCAGGTAGCCGAGCGACACTTTCAGATGCGGGTCGCTGGTGGAGCGCCGGGCGTCGTGGCTCTTCAGGTCATCCCGGCCCATCACCTTCACGGGGAAGCCAAGCCGCGAGATGCGGCGCTGGCCGCCCGGCGCCGTCGATTGTTGATCTGTCACGCGTAGGTTCCTGTTCGTGGACCCTACGGAAACGACGGCGGGCCGGATCGGTCCCGCCCTGCGGCGAACGATCTCAGCCGCGGAACTGCTTCAGGAGCGCCTCGGAGCTGCGCGCCAGGATCGTGGCGTCGACGCCCACGCTCGTGAATGTGGTGCCCCATTCCATGCAGCGCTTCGCAAAGGCGGTGTCGGGCGTCAGGATGCCGGCCGGCTTGCCGCAGGCGCGGACGCGCCGGATGCCGTCCTCGATGGCGGAAACCACCTTCGGGTTGGCGGGCTCGCCGATGCAGCCGAGGCTGGCCGCGAGATCGGCCGGGCCGATGAACACGCCGTCCACGCCCTCGACGGCCGCGATCTCCTCCAGATTGTCGAGCGCCTCCTGCGTCTCGATCTGCACCAGCAGGCACAGCTCCTCATGGGCGCGCTTGCCGTAGTTGGCGACCCGCCCGAACCCCGTCGCGCGGGTGACGCCCGAAACGCCCCGAATCCCCTCCGGCGGATAGCGCATCGCCGCCACGGCCGCGCGCACCTCGCCGGCGTTCTGCACATAGGGGATCAGCAGCGTCTGCGCGCCGAAGTCGAGCAGCCGCTTGATCAGCACCGGGTCGTTGCTGGCCGGCCGCACGATCGGGGTCACCGGGTAGGGAGCCACGGCCTGCAATTGCGCAAGAACGGTCAGCGGATCGCCGGGCGAATGCTCGGTGTCCAGCAGCATCCAGTCATAGCCCGCGCCCGCCAGCGCCTCGGCCACGTAGGAGCCCGGCAGGCTGCACCAGAGGCCGATCTGTTGCCGCCCTTCCTGGATGGCGCGCTTGAAGGCGTTCTGGGGCAACTGCATGACGAACCTCGAACTGGGAAGTGAATTGGACGGGCGGGCGCTCGCGCCGCCGCAGGATGACGGCGCCGCGGCGGCGCGTCCACCCGGCGCATCGCATGTCCGCTAGGCGGATTGCTCCGGCTGGCGAAGCACGTAACGCAGCACCGTGTCGGCCGCGACCGCGCGACGGCGCGCGAGCGCCTCGGGGGTGTCCATCGCGACCCCAAAAATTCGCGAGAACGTCGCGCGGTGCGACACGTTGAAGATCGCCAACGCGCTGATGGTCATGTGAAGGTCGATGATGTCGAGCCCGGCCCGAAACACCCCTTCGCGGACGCCGCGATCATAGACGTCCTTCAGCATTTCGATAATGGACAGGTTCAGCTTCTGGATCTTGGCGGATTTCGCCAGATGCTCGCCATTGTGGATGTTCTCCACGATGATCAGGCGGACGAACCAGGGATGGCCGTTCTGGTAGTCGAAGGTGAACTCGGTCAGGCGGCGTAGCGCCTGCGCGGGCCCCAGCCCGGTCAGGTTCAGTTCGCGCTCAACCTGCCGCATGGCCGCGTAGGCAGCCTCCAGGGCGGCGACGAACAAGCCCTCCTTGTCCTTGAAGTAGTAGTAGATCATCCGCTTGCTGGTGTCGGTCTTGGCCGCGATCTCATCCACGCGCGCGCCACTGTAGCCATGCTCCGCGAACTCGCGGCTGGCGACCTCCAGGATGTTGCGGCGGACGCCCTCGGGGTCCTGCGCGCGGGTCGCCGGCTTGGCTGTGGTGGTCATCCTTGTCGTCCCCTCCAAGGCCACACCCCGGCCTCGCGCCAGCTTTGTACTGACTGGTCCATTTTCGCGTTGACTAAATGTACCAGTTAGTACAACGTCGCGAAACCATAAAGACGGCGCCCTTGCGGGACGCCAGCGCAGCGCCATCGGACCCGAATACGGGCGGCGCGGCAGAATGGGTGGAAACGTGGGCTATCAACTCGATTTCAGCGTCGTCTGGGATGCGTTGCCGTCCCTGCTTTGGGCGTGCCTCGGCACCATCGGGCTCGCGGTCAGCGGCATGCTGCTCGCCATCGTGATCGGCGTCGGCGGCGTGATGCTGCGCGACAGCCGCTTCAAGCCGGCGCGCTGGGCCGTGATGGCCTTCGTGGAATTGATCCGCAACACGCCCTTTCTGGTGCAGATCTTTTTCATCTTCTTCGCCCTGCCGCTGATCGGCCTCCGGCTCGATCCGACGCCGACCGCGATCCTGGCGCTCGGCATCAATGGCGGCGCCTACGCGATCGAGATCATCCGGGGCGGCGTTCAGTCCATCGGCAAGGGCCAGATCGAGGCCGGCCTGGCGCTCGGCCTGCACAAGGCGCAGGTTTTCCGGCTCATCGTGCTGAAGCCGGCGCTGCGGGCCATCTTTCCGTCCCTGACGAGCCAGTTCGTGCTGCTCACGCTCACCACCAGCGTGGCCTCGGCGATCTCCGCCTACGAGCTGACCTCCGTGGCGCAGCAGATCGAGTCGAACACGTTCCGCAGCTTCGAGGTCTACGGGACCATCACGGTGTTCTACCTCGTGATGTCGTGGCTGCTGATGCGGGTCTTCGACCAGATCTCGCGCCGCTATTTCAGCTACCCGGTCAAGTGAGGGCGACGCGATGGGCTGGAATGAATTCGCCTTTCTGCTGCGCGGCCTGCAATGGACCGTGGCGCTCTCGCTGGTCGGCTTCATCGGCGGCGGCGTCTTCGGCCTCGCGGTCGCGCTGGCGCGCACCTCCGGCCAGCCGCTGCTCGAGCGCGTGACGGCGGGCTATATCGGCCTGTTCCAGGGCACGCCGCTGTTGATGCAGTTGTTCGTCGTCTATTACGGCCTGGCGCTGATCGGCCTGAAGCTCGACGCCTGGGTGGCGGTCTCGATCGGCTTCACGCTGCATGCCAGCGCCTTCTTGGGAGAGATCTGGCGCGGCTCCATCCAGGCCGTGCCGCGCGGCCAGACGGAGGCCGCCAATGCGCTGAGCCTCCACTATGTCTCGCGCATGAAGGACGTCGTGCTCCCGCAGGCCTTCCGCATCTCGCTGCCCGCCACGGTGGGCTTCCTGGTGCAGCTCATCAAGGGCACGTCGCTCGCCGCCATCGTGGGCTTCACCGAGCTCGCCCGCGCGGGCAACATCGTCTCCAACCAGACGTTCAAGCCGCTCCTCGTGTTTGCGGTGGTGGGGGCCCTCTACTTCGTCATGTGCTGGCCGCTGTCGCTCTACGGCGCCCACCTGGAGCGCCGCTTCGCGGCCGCGTCCCGCTAGCAGGAAACGGAAACCGCCATGGCCGCCGCAAACGCCTCCACCGCGCCCGCCTCCGCCCAGCCGATGATCGCCATGCGCGGCGTCGAGAAATGGTACGGCGATTACAAGGCTCTCACGGACATCAACCTCACGGTCGCGTCAGGCGAGAAGATCGTGCTCTGCGGGCCATCCGGCTCCGGCAAGTCGACCTTGATCCGCTGCATCAACCACCTGGAGCCCTATTCGGCCGGCGAGATCCGCGTCGACGGAACGCTGCTCGGCGACGATCGCAAGACCATCGACGCGGTGCGCCGCGAGGTCGGCATGGTGTTCCAGCAGTTCAACCTCTTTCCCCACCTCACCGTGATGCAGAACTGCACGCTGGCGCCGATGCGCTCGCGCGGGATGGGGAAGGCGCAGGCCGAGGCGGTGGCCCGCCGGCTGCTCGATCGCGTCAAGATCCTCGACCAGGCCGACAAGTACCCGGCGCAGCTGTCAGGCGGCCAGCAGCAGCGCGTCGCCATCGCGCGAGCGCTCTGCATGGAGCCGAAGGTGATGCTGTTCGACGAGCCCACCTCCGCGCTCGACCCCGAGATGGTCAAGGAAGTGCTCGACACCATGATCTCGCTGGCCGAAGACGGCATGACGATGATCTGCGTCACCCACGAGATGGGCTTCGCCCGCCAGGTCGCCGACCGGGTGATCTTCATGGCGGGCGGCGCCATCGTCGAGGAAGGCCATCCGGCCGAGTTCTTCAAGGCGCCCAAGCATGAGCGCACGCGCAAGTTCCTGGGCGAGATCCTCGGCCACTGACCCTTCGCCTCCCTTACGGAAAACGCCCATGAGCCGCCTCGTTTACGTCCTGAACGGCCCCAACCTGAACCTGCTCGGCAAGCGCCAGCCCCACATCTATGGCCACGAAACGCTGGCCGACGTGGAGGCCGACTGCCGCAAGCTCGCTGGCGAACTCGGGCTGGAGCTGCGCTTTCACCAGAGCAACCGCGAATACGAGATCATCGACTGGATTCACGAGGCCCGCGAGACGGCCGGCGGCATCGTGATCAACCCCGCCGCTTTCACGCACACCTCGGTGGCGATCCTGGACGCGCTGAACACCTTCGACGCGCCCGTGATCGAGGTGCACATCTCCAATGTCCACAAGCGCGAGGCCTTCCGGCACCACTCCTACGTGTCCCTGCGCGCCGACGGCGTGATCGCGGGCCTGGGCACGCAGGGCTACCAGCTGGCGCTGCGCCGGGTCGCCCGCCTGATCGACGAGAAGAAGGCCCCGGCCGCATGATCAACGGCGATACGGTGCTGATCGCGCACCTCGGCTACCCGACGGGCACGTTCAAGGCGCCGCTGATCTACAATCCTTATTTCGACAGCATCGGCCTCAACGCCGTCGTGATGCCGATGGGCGTGAAGGCCGAGACCTATCCACAGGTGCTTGCCGCGCTGCGCACGGTCACGAACCTGCGCGGCGCGCTCGTCACCATGCCGCACAAGGTGACGACGGTGGGCCTCGTCGACGAGGTCTCGACCACGGCCCGGATCGCGGGCGCGTGCAACGCCGTGCTGCTGCGCCCGGACGGCACGCTGCTCGGCGACATGTTCGACGGTGAGGGCTTCGTCCGCGGCGTGCTGCGCAAGGGTCGCGCCGTTGCGGGAGCCCGCGTCCTCGTGGTCGGGGCAGGCGGCGTCGGCTGCGCCATCGCGGCCTCGCTCGCGGCGGCCGGCGCCGGCGCGCTCGGCCTCTTCGACGTCAATCCCGCAGCCGCCGAGGCGCTGGCCGCGCGCCTGCGCGAGCACTACCCGCAACTCGTCGTCACGGCCGGCTCGCGCGACCCGGGTGGTTACGACATCGTCGTCAATGCCTCGCCGCTGGGCATGAACGCCGGCGATCCGCTGCCCGTGGACGTCGATCGCATCGCGCCCTCGACCTTCGTGGGCGAGGTCGTGATGAAGCAGGAGATCACGCCCTTCCTGGCCGCCGCCCGCGCCCGCGGCTGCGAGTATCAGGTCGGGACCGACATGCTGTTCGAGCAGATTCCGGCCTATCTGGAGTTCTTCGGCTTCCCGAGCACGACGCCCGAAGTGCTGCGCGGCGTGGCGCAGATCAGCTACTGAGCGTCCGCGCCTAGGCGGTCCCAAGCTCGTATACTTCGGCGTGCGTCCCGACCGCCATGCGGCCGTCCTGGTCGATCCAGCCGCGGAACATGCCGTCCGTGTTGTAGGGCGCGGCGATGTGGCCCTCGGCGTCGATCGCCACCAGCCCGGCGCCGACCCCGTAGGGCGCGAGGTCGCGCATCACCACCTGCTCGGCTGCAGCATCCAGGCTCTCGCCCAGATAGGCCATGCGGCTCGCGATCTCGTGCGCCAGCACGTGGCGGATGAACACCTCGCCCTTGCCGGTGCCCGACACCGCGCAGGCGCCGTCGCGCGCATAGGTGCCTGCCCCGATGATCGGGCTGTCGCCGATCCGCCCGACCGGCTTGTTGGTGAAGCCGCCCGTCGATGTCGCGGCCGCCAGATGACCGGCGGCGTCCAGCGCCACCGCCCCCACGGTGCCGTGCTTCTCAGCCTCGCTGGCGGACAGCATCGTGCCCGCCTTGGCGCGCGCCTGCATGGAGGCGAGCGCCTTGCGCCGGCGCTCCGTGCCGAAATAGGCGGGATCGACCACCGTGAGGCCCGCCTCCTCGGCGAAGCGGTCCGCAGCCGGGCCGGTCAGCATGACGCTCTCGCCGCGCTCCATCAGCGCCCGGGCGGCGCTCACCGGGTTGCGGATGCGCCGGGCCGCGCAGATCGCGCCGGCCGCCAGCGTCGAGCCATCCATGATGGCCGAGTCGAGCTCGTTTTCGCCCGCCGCGTTGAAGGCGGCGCCGTGGCCGGCGTTGAAGTGGACCGAGTCCTCAAGCACCATCACGGCCGCCTCGACGGCGTCCACGGCGGTGCCGCCGCCCTGCAGCTTCGCCCAGCCTGCCCGCAACGCCCGCGCCAGATCGTCGCGCGCGGCGCGCCACTCGTTCTCGGACAGGTCGAGCTGGGCCATGACACCGCAGCCTCCGTGGATGGCGATCGCCGGTCTGGCCATGGTGCACTCCTAGGTTTTGTCCGCCGCGAGGGCGTCGGCTAGAGAAGGTCTGTGATGGCCGTCGCGGCCCGTCATCGCGGGGCTCGACAGCATGGCGTCGAGCACGGCTTCCTGCGTTGCGCCCGCCACGGCCTCGAAAACCGTGTCCATGCGCCGCTCGGCCAGCATGGCGATCGGTACGACGTCGCGCGTCTCGTCATGCCGAATGCGATGCGCGGTCGTAAACCCGATCGCGACGTCGCCGCTGCCATGGCCCCAGAACGAGCCGAGCCGCGCCAACCCAACCCCGGCGCGCCGGATGGCGCGGGTGAGTTGGCGATGGTCGAGCGGCAGGTCCGTCGCCACGATGATGATCACGGAGCCACGCTCGGGACTTGGCGCGGAAGCAGGCGACGGCGCGCGGCGCCCGTCCGGCAAGAGCAGGTCGCCGGCCCGGCCGAAATTGGCGAGCGTCAGGACGCCGACATGGAAAGGGCCGCCCTTCAGGTCCAGCCGACGCGAGGCCGTGCCGATCCCGCCCTTGAACCCGAACGCGCTCATGCCCGTCCCGGCCCCCACCGAGCCGCGTGCGAAGTCGGGCGCAGCGGCCGCGATAGCCGCCAGTGCGTGCGCCTGCGTCACCGCCTGGGCCTGGATGTCGCTGAGATAGCCGTCATTGCACTCGGCCACGACGGGGTTCACCGTCGAGGTGCGCCGGCCGATGTGGGGATTGCGGCTGATCGCGTCCCGGATCAGCGCATCCGCGCAGGCGCCCACCCCGAACGTATTGGTGAGCAGGATCGGCGTCTCGATCTCGCCCAGCTCCTCCACCTGCATCAGCCCGACGCTCTTGCCGAAGCCGTTAATGACGTGGACGGCCGCCGGCGCCTTCTCGCGGAACAGGTCGCCGCCATGCGGCAGCACCGCCGTCACGCCGGTGCGCAAATTCCCGTCCAGCAGCGTGACTTGCCCGACGGTGACGCCGGGCACGTCCGCGATGCTGTTCAGCGCGCCGATCGGCTGGCCCCCGAAGGACCAGCCGAGCGCGCGGGCCGGGGAGGGCGCCGGCGTCACGTCAGGCGGCGTTGTCGCGGGCGAAGCGCGCCACGTCCGCATGGGTGGCGAACCAGGCGCCCTCGTGGCCTTTGATGTAGGTGATCAGCTCCTCGAGGATCCAGATGCGCGACCGGTACGTGATCACGTGCGGATGCATGGTGAGCAGGAACAGCCCGCCGTCCCGGTAGGCCCGGTCGAACTCGCGCTTGAAGATGTCGAGCACCGCGGTGGGTGGCGTATAGGGACGCAGGGCCGTGAAGCGGTTCATGTTGAAATAGACCGCGTCGTCGCGCACCCACTCCACCGGCAGCTCGACGATGCCGGTCGGCTCGCCGTCTTCCAGGATCTCGTAGGCGTCGTCGTCGGCCATCAATGAGGAATCGTACAGGAGGCCGAGTTCGCGCTCGATCTTCAGCGTCTCCTGCGAGAAGTCCCAGGAGGGCGTGCGCATGCCCACTGGCCGCACGCCGGTGATCTTCTCCAGCGTGTCGGCGGCGCGAAAGTGCAGCTCGCGCTCGGCGTCGGCCGGCACCTTGGTGTTGAGCTCGTGAATCCAGCCATGCAGGCCGATCTCGTGGCCCTCCGCGATGACGCGGCGCTGCTCGTCGGGGTGCAGCAGGGCCGAAACGGCGGGCACGAAGAAAGTGGCCGGCACGCATTCTCGTCCCAGGATCTCGAGGATGCGCGGCACGCCCACCCGCGCGCCGTACTCGCCGCGCGACATCGCGCCGATGGACTCGCCGCCATCGCGCAGCTCGTTGGTTTCATGGTCGCTGTCGAACGAGAGCGCCACCGCGCAGCGCGCGCCGTCCTTCCAGGCCGCCGGCTTCAGCGCGCGTCCCGCCCGCACCTTGCTGACCTTCCGGCGCCAGGTCTCTTCCGGCCACTGCCACGGTTCCATGGGTCGCTCCTCGTTGTTCTGTGTCTCACATCCCCCTGCCGTCATTGCGAGCCGAAGTCGAAGCAATCCAGCCCAGAGGCCCGGCCCTTAGCTGGATTGCGTCGCTCCGATCGCAATAACGGCAGGGGACGACGACATTTCGTCAAAGTCAGTCTTCGCGAAGTGGCACGCCGCCCGCCGCCCGGCCGCCACGGGCCGCAGCGCGGGGCGCTCGGTCGTGCAACGCTCGGCCGCAAAAGGGCAGCGCAGGTGGAAGTGGCAGCCGGGCGGCGGCGCGAGCGGGGAAGGGAGTTCGCCCTGGATGGGCTTGAACCGCACCTCCGCGCCTTCCTCGAGCACCAGCTTCGGCACGCTGTCGAGCAGCGCCTGCGTGTAGGGATGGCGCGGATCGGCGTAGACCTGCGCGGTCGGCCCCTCCTCGACGATGCGGCCGAGATACATGATCGCGACCCGGTCGCAGAGGTGCCGCACGACGCCAAGGTCGTGCGAGATGAACAGCAGCGTAAGATCCAGCTCACGCCGCAGCTTCAGGAACAGATTGATGATCTGCGCCTGGATGGACACGTCCAGCGAGGCCACGGGCTCGTCGCAGACCAGCACGTCCGGGCGCATCGCGAGCGCGCGCGCGATGGCGACGCGCTGACGCTGACCGCCCGAGAACTGGTGCGGATAGCGGTTGACGTAGTCCGGCTCCAGGCCGACCTGCGCGAGCCAGTCGCGGATATACGCCATCGCCTCCGGCTTGCCCACGAGGCCATGGTGGATAGGCCCCTCCGCGAGCGCGTCACCGATGCGCATGCGCGGGTCGAGCGACGCGAACGGGTCCTGGAACACCATCTGCACGCGCGTGGTGGTCTTGCGCGGGCTGGAGCCTCCCGTCATCACGGGTTCGCCCGCGATCGCGAGGTGGCCGTCGCTGGGGGGCAGGATGCCGGCGATCATCCGCCCGAGCGTCGTCTTGCCGCAGCCGGACTCGCCCACGAGCCCGAGCGCCTCGCCCTTGCGCAGCGACAGGTCGACATGGTCCACCGCCCGCACCGAGCGTCGTTCCACCGCGCCGCCGAACGCCGCCACGATGCGTTCGCCGAGCGGCAGGCTGGGGGTGAACCGGCGGCTCACGCCGTCGACTGAGACGAAGCTCGCGCTCATGCGGGCGCCCCGATCGGGAAGTGGCAAAGATAAGTGCGGTCGCCCTCGACCCCATGCGGCGGCTCGGTGGCGCACACGGGCTGCGCGCGTGGGCAGCGCGGCGCAAAGGGGCAGCCGGGCGGCAGCTTCAGCAGCGAGGGCGTCGTGCCTGGGATGGAGGCCAGGTCCTCGCCCGCCTGCGCGATGGCGGGCAGCGAGTCCAGCAGGCCGCGCGTGTAGGGATGGCGCGGGTCGCGCAGCACCGTGGCGGTGGGACCGCTCTCGACGATGCGTCCCGCATACATCACCGCGATGCGGTCGGCCATGGACGACACCGTCGCGAGATCGTGGCTGATCCAGATCATCGCCGTGCCGGTGTCGCGCGCCAGCGCCTTCATCTCGGTGAGGATCTGCGCCTGGATGGAGACGTCGAGCGCCGTGGTCGGCTCATCCGCGATCACCAGGTCGGGCTTGTGCAGCAGCGCGATCGCGATGGCGACGCGCTGGCGCATGCCGCCCGAGAACTGGTGCGGGTAGCTGTCCAGCCGCCGACCGGGGTCCGGAATGCCGACCCGCTCCAGCGCCGCCACGCAGCGCCGCCGACCGCCGGCGGACGAGATGCGTTCGTGCGCCCGCAGCGCCAGCAGCATTTGGTCTCCCACGGTGAGCACCGGGTTCAGCGTCATGCTCGGGTCCTGGAACACCATCGAGATGCGCTTGCCTCGGATGGCGCGCAGCTCGCCGTTCGGCAGGCCGACGATGTCGCGTCCGTCGAGCTTCACGCTGCCCGCCGCGATGCGGCCCGGCGCATCGACGAGGCCAATTAGCGAGAAGCCGGTGACGCTCTTGCCCGAGCCGGA
The DNA here is from genome assembly GCF_056400925.1 of Alsobacter sp. P4_H11. NCBI lineage: Bacteria > Pseudomonadati > Pseudomonadota > Alphaproteobacteria > Hyphomicrobiales > Alsobacteraceae > Alsobacter > Alsobacter sp. P4_H11. The sequence goes on along the minus strand of NZ_JBFUKI010000003.1, from coordinate 148,354 downwards.
TTCGCCCACCAGACCCAGGATCTCGCCGCGGTCGATCGTGAACGACACGCCGTTCACGGCGCGCACCACGCCGTCGCGCGTCGGGAACTGCGTCTCGAGCCCGGTGACTTCCAGCAGCGGCGCGCTCATCGGCGCAGCCTCGGATTGAGCTGGTCGCGGATCTGGTCGCCCACCAGGTTCACGGCGAAGATCAGGATGATCAGCGCGACGCCCGGGTAGATCGAGATCCAGTACCGGCCGGACAGCATGTACGGAAAACCGTTGGCGATCAGCATGCCGAGCGATGGCTCGGTCGGCGGCAATCCGACGCCCAGGAACGACAGGGTCGCCTCCAGCGAGATCGCGCTCGCAATCTGCACGGTCGCGACCACGATCAGGGGCGGCAGCGCGTTCGGCAAGATATGGCGGAACACGACGCGCCGCGCGGGCAGGGGCGTCGACAGCGCCGCCTCCACATAGTCCTTGTGCCGCTCGGCCGAGGCGGCGCCATGGGCCGTGCGGGCGAAATAGGCGTATTGGGCGGCCACCAGCGCGGCCACGAGCTGCCCCTTGCCCTGGCCCAGCAGCGCCGCGATCACGAAGGCGAGCAGGATGGCCGGAAACGAGAGCTGCAGGTCAATGAGGCGCATGACGAAGGCCTCGAACCGCCCGCCCAGATAGGCCGCGGTGGTGCCCACGCTGGCGCCCAGCACGAGGCCGATCACGCCCGCCACCAACCCCATCTGGATGGAGATGCGCAGCCCGTAGAGGATCGCCGACAGGAGGTCGCGGCCCTGCGCGTCCGTGCCGAGCCAATGCGTGAAGCCGGCCGTGCCCACATAGCCGGGCGGTCGGCGGGCGTCGCGCAGCGTCAGGCTGGCGAGGTCGTAAGGGTCCTGCGGGGTGATCAGCGGCGCGAGCAGCGCCAGCGCGATCATGAGCGCCACGAGCGCGAGGCCGGCCACGGCGGCGCGGCTTTCGCGGAACTCGGCGAAGAAGCGGGCGACGGGTGATGCGCGATCGATCATGCCCGGCCCTTGCGCATCCGCGGATCGAGCGCCGCATAGGAGAGATCCACCGCCAGGTTGATGACGATGAAGAACAACGCGACCAGCATCAGGTAGGCGACCATGACGGGCCGGTCGAGCGATGTGATGCTGTCGATGATGAGCTTGCCGAGGCCGGGCCACGAGAAGATCGTCTCGGTCACCACCGCGAAGGCCAGCGTCGAGCCGAATTCCAGCCCGAACACCGTCACGAGCGGGATCGCGATCAGCCGCAGCACGTGCCGCAGCAGCACGGTGCGCTCGGAGAGCCCGGCCGCGCGGGCGAACTTCACCGTGTCGGTCAGCATGGCCTCGCGGGTGCCCGAGCGGGCGAGGCGGATCATCAGCGCGAACTTGAACAGCGCGAGGTTGATGGCGGGCAGGATCATGTGCCGCAGGCCGTCGCCGGTCACGAAGCTCCATTCCACGCCAAAGATGGGAGCGGTGGCGCCGCGCCCACCGGCGGGCAGCCAGCCGAGATTCACCGCGAACGCGAAGATGAGCACGAGCCCGACCCAGAAGGTCGGCACCGAAAAGCCCAGGATCGACAGCGCCATCACGATCTTGGAGAACCGGCTCTGCGGCCGGTAGCCCGCATACATGCCGAGCGGCACGCCGATCAGCGTCGCGCCCAGCACGGCCGCGAGCGTCAGCTCCAGCGTCGCGGGCAGGCGCGACAGGATCAGCCGGCCCACCGGCATGTTGTAGACGAAGGACTGGCCGAAATCACCCTGCAGCGCCCGGCCCAGAAAGGTGAAGTATTGCTCCCAGAGCGGCCGGTCGAAGCCGTACTTGGCGATCGTGGCGGCGCGGATGTCCTGCGTGGCGTCGGGCGAGATCAGCACGTCGATCGGGTTGCCGATCGCGAACACGCCGGCGAACACCAGCGCCGACATGGCCAGCACCACGAGGGCGGCCTGCAGGATGCGCTGGATCAGGAAGCCGAGCATTGCGAGCGGGCGTCCCCGCGGACGCGCGCCTCCCTGCTGATCGGCTTCTGGTCGACGACGTGCATCACCCCTCCGCGGACGCGCGGCCAACCGCCCGCAGGGTAGTCTGCGGGTCGGCGAATTGGTTCCGTTTGGAACTTGTTCTTCAGAATTGACGAGGCCTCAACCTGCTGTCAAGTTTCAGCGTGAACCAGTTGGGGCCGACAGGACGTCGCCCCCGGGACGCCGCGAGACGCATGCCGGAACCGCATCTCCATGCGCTGTCTAACGATCCGCTCGGGACCCCCTCGGGGCTCGATCCGCTGATCGCCCAGAAGCTGTGGCGCAACCCGTGCTGGTTCTCCTTTCGCATCAACTACGTGGCGCTCCATTTCAATATCCCGGTCTATGGCTGGATCGAAAAGACCTTTGATCTCGCCCGGCCCGAATTCGTCGTGCTGTATTCGCTGGGACTGCAAGGCGGCGTCGCGGCGCGCGACATCTGCGCATCGAGCGGCTTCCCGAAGCCCACCATCAGCCGGGCCATCCAGCAGCTTTTGAAGCGCAAGCTGATCAGCCGGGACGCGGACCCGCGCGATCACCGCAGCTACGTCTTGAACATCACCTCGGCGGGCCGGACCATCTTCGACGCCGCCATGCCGGTCATGGTCGAGCGCGAGCGCACCATGCTGTCCCGGCTGACGCCGGGCGAGCGCTCCATGCTCTCCGAGCTTCTCGCCAAGGTGGTGTTCGACACGCCGAACTGGCCAACGACGATCCAAGAAGGGGACAGACCAGCATGACGACCATATTCGGACGGACCTTGCGCTCGCTCTCGCTCGCGGCGCTCCTCGCTTCCACGGCTTCGGGCGCCGTCCTGGCGCAGACGCTCACCATCGGCGTGCGCGCCGGCCCCGCCTCCATGGACCCGCATTTCACCGCCACAGGCGTGCAGGCCGAGGCCGTGAAGCACGTGTTCGACACGCTGGTGAAATCCGGCGACGACCTCTCGCTCGAGCCGGGCCTCGCCGAGAGCTGGAAGGCGATCGACGACACGACCTGGGAGTTCAAGCTCCGCAAGGGCGTGAAATTCCACGACGGCTCGGATTTCACCGCCGAGGACGTGAAGTTCTCGATCGAGCGCATCCCGAACGTCACGGGCCCGAACCCCACCACCGTCTATGTGCGGCGCGTGAAGGAAATCCAGATCCCGGACCCGCTGACGCTGGTGATCAAGACCGACGGCCCGGCGCCGACGCTGCCGAACGATTTCATCCGCCTGTTCGTGGTGTCGCACACCGCAGCCAAGGACTTCTCGACCAAGGACACGGCCGGCGAGGGCTTCAACTCCGGCAAGGCGACCATCGGCACCGGCCCCTACAAGTTCGTATCCTGGACCCCCAAGGAGGAGATGGTCCTCGCCCGCTTTGACGGCTACTGGGGCGGCAAGGAGCCGTGGGAGAAGGTGGTCCGCAAGGAGATTCCCAACGACGCCGGCCGCGTCGCGCAGCTCAAGGCCGGCCAGCTCGACCTCATCGCCCGCGTGCCGGCCGCGGACGTGCCGACGCTCGAGAAGGACTCGAAGCTGAAGGTCGTGAAGGCCGACAGCGTCTACCTGTTCAACGTCGAGTTCGACTTCCGCGACAAGCCCGCCATGGTGACCGCCAAGGACGGCTCGCCGCTGCCCAAGAATCCCTTCCTGGACCCCAAGGTGCGCGAAGCCTTCGACCTCGCGATCGACCGCGAGACGCTGGCCGAGATCGCCATGGAGGGCATGGGCAAGCCCGCCTCGCAGCTCGTCACCGAGACCATCTTCGGCTTCAACAAGAGCCTGAAGGTGACGAAGTCCGACCCCAAGAAGGCGAAGGCGCTGCTCGCCGAGGCCGGCTACCCGAACGGCTTCAAGCTCACCTTCAGCTACACCAACGACCGCCTGGCCGGCGACGGCGCGGTAGGCGCCACCATCGCCCAGATGCTGGCCTCCATCGGCATCGACGCGCAGGCCAACGGAGCGCCCGGCGCGGTGTTCTTCCCGGCCAAGCAGCGCGGCGACTACGGCCTAGCGATGTCGGGCTGGGGCACGCTGACGGGCGAGGCCAACTACACGCTGGCCGGCCTGATGCACACCAACACGCCGGCCACCAAGATGGGCGGCTTCAACGTGCGCGGCTGGTCCAACCCGGCGCTCGACAAGCTGATCGACGACGCGGCCATCGAGATGGACGTCGCCAAGCGCAAGTCGCTGCTGGAAGAAGCCAACGCCATCGTGGCCAAGGAGCGTCCCAGCCTGCCGATCGCCTCGCTGGTGACGGCCTGGGCCATGCAGAAGAGCAAGGTCACCATCGTGCCCCGCGCCGACGAGGACACGCTGGCGATGAACGTGAAGCCCGCCAAGTAAGGCTGGATCTCGCTTCAGGGAAAAGCCCGCGGCATGCGCTGCGGGCTTTTTCCTTTTTTGGGACCTACGCCGCGCTCGCGCCCGCGATGGCCTTCAGGACTTCGTCCTTCGGACCATCCGCCATGATGCGGCCGCCGTCCATCCAGACCAGGCGGTCCACCAATTGCAGCATGGGCGCACGGTGGGTGGACAGGATCAGGGTGCGATCGCCAATGGCGGCGCGCAGGTCGCGCACGATGCGGATCTCCATGGTGTTGTCCATGGCGGCGGTGGGCTCGTCCAGCACCAGCGCCTTCGGCCCGCCGAGCAGCGTGCGTGCCAGCATCACGGATTGCCGCTCCCCGCCCGAGAGCCGCTCGCCGCGCGGACCGATCCGCATGCCGTAGCCGGCCGGATGACGGGCCGCGAACTCGGCCACGCCTGACAGCGTCACGGCCTTCTCGAACGCCTCCGGCTCCACATGGTCCAACCCGAAGCAGACGGCGTTGCGCAGCATGTCGTCAAACAGGGCCGAATCCTGGCGCATGAAGCCGAAATGGCGGCGCAGGGCGCCCGGCGAGGCTTGCCGGATGTCGTGGCCGTCCAGCAGCACGGCGCCTTCCGTCGCGTCGTGGAGGCGCAGCATCAGCTTCAGCAGCGTGCTCTTGCCGCTGCCGGCCCGGCCGACGAAGCCGACCTTTTCGCCGGGCGCAATCGTGAGGGACACGCCCTTCAGCGCCGCAACCTGCTCGCCCGGATAGGTGAAATGGACGTCCTTGAATGCGAGCGCGCCCAGGATCGGGCGGGCTCCTGCCGTGGGGTCGCCGGCGCTTTCCTGCGTGGCCTTGAGGGCGTCCTCGACGGTCTTGGTGGACCGGAGGATCTGCATGAGCCGGTGCACGGTCGACCCGATTGCGCTGACGGGCGAGATCATGCGGCCGATCAGCATGGTGGAGGCCGTGAGCGCGCCCATCGTCATGGCGCTCTCGCCGATCTGGTAGACGCCCACCACCAGCCCAACCACGACGGCGGCCTGCGACACCGTCATGGCGACGATGCCGGCCGCGGCCCCATGCAGGCGATTGAGGTGACCCACATAGGCGGCGGCGTCCACGAGCCGCTCCCAACGACGCGTCAAAGGCCCGGCCGCGTCCGTGATCTTCACGGTCTCCAGCCCGGCAACGCTCTCCAGCAGGAGATTGGCCTGCGTGGCCATCAGGCGTGCGGCCTCGAGGGCCCGTTGCCCGCGTGCATCGCCCATGAGCTGCATGGCGTAGATCGGGAGGAGCGCCACGAGCGGAATCCAGGCGACCGGCCCGGCGATCGCGGCGAGCAGCGCCATCGCGAGCACAAAGAATGGCACGTCGACCAGCACCGACACCAGCAGCGCGGGCAGGAGCTGCGCCAGCGCCTCGATCTCACGCAGGCCGGTCTGCACGCCGCCCGCCATGCGGGGCGCCTCGTCAAGCTTCGCCCGGAGAATGCGGGCGTAGAGCCTCGCCTGAACGGCCGCCGAAACGCTGAGTCCGACTGCGTCGCTGAGCTTCAGCCGGACGATCCGCAACGCCAGGTCGAAGGCGAGCGCAATGCAGACGCCGATCGCCAGCGCCCACAGCGTCTCCCAGGCGAGATGCGGAATTACCCGGTCATACACGGCCTGGGAAAACACCGGGACGGCGAGCAGCAGCAGGTTGCTCACCAGCGCGGCGACACAGACCTGCAAAAGCCGTCCCCTGTGGCGCTGGCGCATTTCGTCGACGACCATGCGCAGCAGGCTGACGTGGCGTTCCGGCGGCTGCATCTCGGCCGGGGAGGCGGGGTCCGTGACGGAGGGGTCGCGCTGCGGCGAGACGAAAAACACGACGCCGCTGTGCTGCGCGTCGAGCTCCGCGAGGCTCGCTTGTCGGTCCACTCCCGCGGTCCGGCAGGTGAAGGCGTCCCTACTGGGCCGGCCGGTCAGGATGGTGCTCGCCCCATCCTTGTCCATGATCACGCAGGGGAAGTCCCCCTTGTTCAGGCTGGCCAGCTTGCGCTGGGCGAACGATACCTGGATGCCGCGCTCCCCGGCGGCCGCCACCAGTTCTTCCGGGGTCGCACCCGCGCTCGGCTTGCGTCCATCGAACCAGCGCTGCCCGAACCACGAGTCCGCTACCGCGTTCAGGTCGCCGAGCAGCGTTCCCCGCGCTGGTTCGCCCTGGCCGGACGCCGGCGGTGCCCGCGCCTCATCCGGCGGTGCGCCCTGCGGAGCATCGGCAGGCGTCGTCGAGCGCCCATCGCCTGGGCTCTTCCGTCCTGTCCAAATTGGCATCGTCATCCCGTCTGGCGCAGCCCGAGCAGTGCTGGGTCATCCGCCACTTGGGATTTGATTTTTTTATGCTTAACAATCCGTAAAGCCTGGGCCGGTACCGTGGTGTTTCCAGAGTTTGTGGATCGCCAAATGGCTTCGCCTGACCCGAAACCAGCGCCAGCTGCGGCGCCGCTGCCTTTCCCGCGGCAGACCGACCGTATCGCCAAGGGTTCCCAGACCCTTTTCGTCGGCGCCAGCGCGGTCGGTCTTGCATCCTTTATCGCCTGGGCGAGCCTGACATCGCTCGAAAAGGTTACGCGCGGTTCGGGGCGGGTGATACCGCAGCTCCAGAACCAGACGGTCCAGCACTTCGAGGGCGGCATTCTGACCGAGATCCTGGTGCGGGAAGGCGAGACCGTCGAGAAGGGCGCGCCGCTTCTGCGCATCGAGAACAGCTTCTCGCGCGCCGAGCTGCAACAGGCCAAGCTCGAGATCGTGGCGCGCGAGGTCAAGCTCGCCCGCCTCGCCGCCGAGGCCAATGGCCAGCCTTTCACACCGCCCAGCGGCCTGGAGGGACCGGCGCGCACCTTCGCCGAACGCGAGCAGACGGTTTACGATAGCCGTCGCCTGACGCTTAACGAACAGATGGCGATCGTGGACGAGCAGAGCCGCCAGAAGCAGCTCGAGCTCTCCGAGCTGCGGTCGCGATGGACCAACACGGTGCGCGAGCGAGATCTCGTCAACCAGCGCGTGAAGAGCCTGAGGCGGCTCACCGAGCTCGGGGCGGTGTCTTCCAACGACCTGCTGGAAGGCGAGCGCGCCCTGCAGCAGATCGAGAGCCGCATGTCGGATCTCAGCCACGAGATCCCGCGCACCGAATCCGCCCTGGTGGAACTGACGCGACGCCGAAGCGAAACGGCGCTGCGCTTTGCGTCGGATGCCGAGAAAGAGCGCTCAGAGGTGGCCTTGCAGCACGCCAAGCTGCAGGAAAGCGCGCTCGCCTTGCAGGATCGCAGCCAGCGTTCGGACGTGATCTCGCCTATAAGCGGGATCGTCAACAAGCTCTACGTCTCGACGGTGGGCGGCGTGGTGAAATCGGGCGAGCCGCTCGCCGTGCTCGTCCCTGTCGATTCCGCCATTGCGGTCGAGGCGCGGCTTTCGCCCGCGGATCGGGCCGAGGTCTGGCCCGGGCTGCCAGCCATCGTGAAGATCAGCGCCTACGACTACTCGGTCTATGGCGGGCTGAAAGGGCGCATCACCGAGGTTTCGCCGGACGCGCTTCAGGACGAGCGCGGGCAGTCCTACTTCCGGGTTCGCCTGGAAGCCGAAAGCGGCGGCTTCGGCCCCGATCGCCCCGTGGTGCCCGGCATGACGGCGGATGTCGACATCCTGTCGGGCAAGCGCACCATCCTGTCGACGCTGCTGCGGCCGGTGCGGAACCTGCGCGACAACGCCCTGCGCCAGTAAGGGCGCCGGGCGGCCTGTCACCCGCTAGGCGGCCGCCCTTCGGGCCAGAAGCTCGCCCAAGGCGTCCTCGCTGATGAGCTGGGACAGGCGAACGCCGTAGCCCAGGGGCGATACGTTGACGATGTCGCCTTTGATCTCCAGGCCCGGGAGATGCACCACCACGGTGGCGCCGCGCCGGTCGAGGATGTAGCGCGAGGCCTCGCGAAACAGGATGCCACCCCGGGAGGCTTCGACGATCATGCCGTCGATCGACAACGCCTTTTCGGGCAGTTCGAGCCGGGCCGCGATGCGGCAGGCGCTTCGCGGGTAGGCCCGCTTCACGGCGCTCTGGCCGTCGAAGAGCCTGGAGATGGCGGAGAGGATGGACGCGTTGCGTGCGGGCATGGTTGGCTCCCCTTAGGCCGAGCGTTCAGCCGGAGGCGCGAAACGCTCCCGGGTTTCGTTGGCGTGCTGGCGGGCGATTGCCGCGAAGGACGAGAACGCCTGCTCCATGGCCCGCGACACTTCGGTGAGGCCATCCGTCAGGCCGTCCTGGAGCGATTGCCCGAGCACGCGCAACTCGGAGGTGATTTCAGGCGAGCTGCTGCGCGACATCGCGATCGTGGTGGCGCGCTGCTCGTCGGACAAGCGTGCGAGCTCGCGGCCAACCTCCCTGACCACGCCGTCCAGCGCGCTCGCGAGGTCGCCGACGCCGGCCGCCACCGAGCCGGCGATCTGGTCCGCCATCATGGGCTCCAGAGCCCGGGCCGAGGCGTCGGCCTGGACCTGGCGCAGGATTGCGGCGCCGTGCTCCTGCAGGCCCGCCATCGTCGCAAAGGCGTCCTGGTTCTCCAGCCGCTGCTCGTGCGCCAGCCGGGCCACCTGCTCGAAGCCGTTGTTCACCGCGATGCGCAGCCCCGCGGTCTGCCGGGAGACCTCCTCGCGCAGAGCCGCCAGTTCCTGGCCGATGGCCTCGGTCCGTTGCAGCGCCTGCAGAGACGCCCGGTCGGTCTCGGCCGCTTGCGTGAGCAGGCGGCACGTGCGCTCCAGCAAATCCGCCTGGAAATCCTGGCGTTCGGACACGCGGCGCAGCGTCGTCGAGACCTGCGAGATCGCGTCGCCGGCTTGCGCGATCGCGACCGCGAGGTCGCCCGACATGGCGGCCACATGGGGCAGGGCGGAAGCGTCGGAGGCGCCTGCGCCTTCGTTTTGTCGAGTCTCGATCTGCGCGATGCCGGCGAGCCAGCTCTCGAATTCCTCCTTCACGCCGTGCGCAGCCGTGCTCACGAACCGGCCGAACAGGCCGAGCATCAGCGATCCGAACAGGCCGAACAGCGAGCAGGAGAAGCCCGTCGCCATGCCGACCAGCGGCGCTTCGAGATCGTGGATCAGCCGCTTGATCGAGTCCGCGGAGGCGGAGTCGCCGCTGGCGAGCCCGCCGATGATGCCGCCGACCGAGCCCACCATCTCCATCAGTCCGATGAAGGTTCCGATGAGGCCGAGGAAAACGCTCAGGCCGGTCAGGTAGCCCATGAGCGACCGCTGGTGCGCCATCCGGGTGTCGATGGCGTTCAGAAGGTGCTGCATCGTCGCAATGGAGATGCGCATGTGCCGGGTGCGCAGCAGCTCGTCCAGCGTCAGGTCGAACACGTGGCCCAGGAGATCGGGCGAGCGGTAGACCACGCCGGGCGTCAGGCACAGGCTGAGCCGACGCTGGCGCTGGTCGACATGCGGGTCATGCCGCTCGCGCTGTATCTCGTCGTAGATGTCCTTCAGCGCCGCGAACGCCTTCACGTCGTTGCGCAGGCCGAACAGGCTCTTGATCGCCAGAAAGGCGCCGAACCCGAAGACCGAGATGATCAGCGCGTTGAGATACGGGTTCGAGTTGATGCCGCTCATGATGAAGTGGTTTTGCCACAGCACCAGGCCGACAAGGGCCCCGAAAACCAACGCAATCCGGAGGAACTGGACGAGGATGATCTTTTTCATGGAGTAGTCCGCCTGTGCGGCTGGGGGGCGGGAACGGGCGTCATTTCACGCCCCTGTTGCGGCCGATGACGAGAACGAGATCCTGGGCGTCAGAGGTGGCGTCGTCGCGAACCTCCACGACGATCCGGCTGGCGGGGAGGCCGATCTGGATGATGCGTTCGCGCACCAGCATCGCCCGGTAGTAGGCGCGGCGCCGTGCATCTGTGGCGCCGGTGTTCGCCACGAACGCCGAGGCCCGCACCACGAAGGATCCCGGCTCGAACAGGCGCGCATAATTCTGGAGCTCGTTTGAACCGGTCTGGTCGAGCTGGACGGCGCCGTTCTTGAAGACAATCTTCAGCCCGTCGCCCGCCTCGGTGAGGCTCGCGGGCTTTTCGCGCCGAGCCTCGGCTGGGAGAGATTCGTTCTGGATGATCTTGTCACGGCCGGCGCCCTGCAATGCGGCCTCATCTGGAAGCGGCAAGCTGGCGAGTTGGTCTGCGCCCGGCGAGGGGGCGGCGCCGGCGGACGTGGATGCGGCTGCGGGGCTGGGCGGAAGCGTGGGCGCGCCCGACGCGAAGGTCGGCAGGGCCGGCCCGTTGGGCGTGCGAGAAGGCTCCTGGACGGGAGCCGGTTCTTCGGCCGCCCGGGCGAGGGTTGGCGCGCCCGGAGTTGGCGGCGGGTGCGCCGGATGCGCCAGCTTCTCCTTCAAGGCTTCGATCACGGCTTGCCGGAGAGCCTCGGGCGTCCTTGCATCGAGGCCCGACGTATCGATGTTCAGAGCCTGCGCGACGCCCGCAACGACGTTCTTGGAGACATTCTGCGACAGCGTGAACACCACGATGCCGAGCACCATCATCACGAAGGTGAGCACCATCAGCATGGTGGTCAGCGCGTCGACGTAGCCCGGCCAGTAGTTTTCCTCTTCGCCGCTCGCTGCTCCGGCCATACTCCAACCACCACTCTGCTAATCCAGTGGGGTCATTTGAATTGATAAAGGTTAAGACGCTGTGAGCGCGGCCGTTTTGACGGGCCGCGCTCCCTTACGCCGCGATCACATGCAGCTTGGCGAGCAACGTCGTATGGGCGTCGTCGGCGTAAATGTCGTAGTTCGTGGTGCTACCCGAGACCGAGCTGACATAACGGCTCCCCGCGTCCGCGATCGCGATCACGTCGCCGCCCGAGAGATTGGTGTTGATCGTCAGGTCCTTGCCGGAGTCCGTCATGGCGGCGATCTGCGCGCCGCTTAACGTCAAGTTGGCGTTTACGCCTGTCTGCCGGAAGTCGAGCACCTCCACGTTGGTGAGCGCCGCCGCCAGGTCAGCGCCCGAGAAGGACGACCCCGAACTCGCCGCGATCGTGACCGTATCGGTGTTGGTTCCGCCGTCGATGCGCGCCCCGATCGTCAGCGAGCTGCCGTCGATCGTGAACGCGTCGTTTCCGGCGCCGCCCGACAGCGTGTCCGCTCCACCGCCGCCGATCAGCGTGTCGGCCAGCGCGCCGCCCGTGAGCGCGTTTGCGCTTGTCGTGCCTGTGAGGACGTTGGAGCCCGCCGACGAGCCGATCACATTCTCGATCCCAGAAAGAATGTCGCCCTGGGCGTCGCCGCCCGATTGCGAGGTCGAGAGCGTGAGGTTCACGGTGACTCCAAGCGTGGACGTCGCGTAGCTGGCCGTGTCGGTGTCTGCCCCGCCCACGAGGCTGTCCGCGCCCGCGCCGCCGATCAGCGTGTCGTTGCCGGCCGCACCGTCGAGCGACTCACTAGCCGTGTAGCCCGTCATGACATTGTCGAGACTGTTGCCGAATAGGAATACAGCCTGCGTGCCGACATAGATGAGGTTTTCAAGGTTAGCGCCTAAAGTCCAGCCAGCGGTCCTGTTCGTGATCACCGTATCGATGCCTTCACCGGCAAGTTCTGTGATCGTTACAGAACTCGTCGGGCTGTAGTAGATGTCGTCGCCTAAGCCGCCCACAAATGTATTCACAAAAGAAAATGTGCCGTTTCCGTTGCTGAGATAGTCGTTGCCTGCTCCGCCATAGATTGTCTGGACCACCCCGGCCGCCGCCACGATGGTATCGTTGAAGCTTGAGCCGACGATGGTCTCGATGCCGGTCAGGATGTCGCCTTGTGCGTCGCCGCCGCCCAGCGTGACCGTCTTGGCGCCGCCACCATTTGGCAGAGGGTCCGCCAGCGTTCGCGAGCCCTGCTGAGCCGCTCCGCTCAGGCTCAGGTCAATGCTTACGCCCGCTGAGGAGGTGGCGTAACTGGCCGTGTCATTGCAGGCGCTGCCGGTGATGCGGTCAGCGCCTGCGCCACCAACCAGAACGTCGTCGCCGGATCCGCCATCCATCGTGTCGTTGCCAGCGCCGCCTACCAAGGAATTGGCTGTGCTCGATCCAGTCAGGACATTGGCTGCGGTCGCGGAGCCAGTCACGTTCTCGATGTTGAGCAGGATGTCGCCCTGTGCGTCGCCGCCCGACTGGGAGGTGCTCACGCCGAGGTTCACGGTCACGCCGGCCGTCGAACTCGCGTAATCCGCCAAATCCAATCCCGCGCCGCCATCCAACGTGTCGGCTCCAGCGCCGCCCGCCAACGTGTCATCCAGCGTGCCGCCCGTGAGCGCATTGGCTTGTCCGTCGCCGCGCAGGATATTCTGCGTGAGCGCGTTTCCGACGACGTTCTCGATCGAGCTCAGCACGTCGCCGTCGCTGGCCGCTCCGGCCGCGAGATCAATCGTGAAGGGAGTCGATGAGCCGGTGGCGGCCACCACGTTGTCGATGGTGCCCGTGAAGCTCGAGCCGCTCGCCTCGATCGACAGCGCGGTTCCGGTCGCCACAAAAGTCGCCGTGACGGTGCCCGAGGCGCCCAGGGCGCCAGAGGTGTAGACGATGTTGGTTCCATTAACCGTACCGTTGGTGATCCTGAGAACGGAGCCGCTCGTTCTCGTGTAGTCGAACGACACCGTATAGGTCTGGCCGACGGTGAGCACATTGGTCTGGTAGACGATTGAAGTGGCGCTTGCCGTGGTGACCACGCCGGCCGCGATCGTGACGTTGCTGCCCGTGGTCCAGCCCGTGCTCGTGTCGAAGGTTCCGTTCGCGACCGTGTTGGAGTTGTAGTCGACGGTGTCGACTCCGGCGCCACCGTTCAGCGTGTCCGCGCCCGCTCCGCCGATAAACGTGTCCGCGCCTGAGCCGCCCGTGAGCATGTTGGCGTTGGCGTCGCCCGTCAGCTTGTTCGCCGCCGTGGCCGATCCCACCACGTTCTCGACGCCGATCAGCACGTCGCCCGCCGCGTCGCCGCCAGTCTGGGTGGTTCCGAGGGAGAGGCTGACGGTCACGCCCTGCGTCGACGTCGCATACGTGACCGTATCGGCGCCTGCGCCGCCCATCATGGTGTCATTGCCGGCTCCGCCCAGGAATGTGTCGTTCCCGGTCTCGCCACGCATCCAGTCATTGCCCGATCCACCGTCGATCAGGTCCGCGCCGCCGCCGCCCATGACGCTGTCGTCGCCACCGCCGCCATTCATGGTGTCGCCGGCCGAGCTTGCGGCCGTGATCTGGACGTCGTTGAGGCTGACGTCGACGCTGCTGTTGGCCGTCATCGAAAGGCTGACGGTTGCGGCGCCCGTGGTGGTCGCCGTGAACGTGTAGGAGTAGTTCGACAGGACGTTGAGGCCGAGCGCCGTCGTGGTCTGGCTGAGCGCGGCTCCGCCTGTCACGGAGACGCTGAGCGCCGTGCCCCCGGTGCCGGCTCCAACACGCATGGCGTCGAAGCTGAGCGTGTAGGTTTCGCCCGCCACAACATTGACCGTCTGGGTGGCGGTGCCCGTGGTGAATGCTCCCCGCCCCAGGTAGAGCCCGCCGGGCCCGGCTTCCACGGCCGCGCCCGACCACCCCCAGGCGCTCCCGTTGCCGCCGCCGTTTCGAATGAGGTTCTCGCCGAACAGGATGTCCGATCCCCCCCCGCCCGTGATGACGTTCTGGCCGGCTGTTCCGGTGATGAAGTTCACGATGGTCGAAGGTGTGCTGCCTGAATACACGCTCCACGCGCCGGCCGTCGCCGTCGCCGCGCCGGTGACGTTTTCGATGTTGGCCAAGATGTCGCCGGCCGCGTCGCCGCCGATCTGGGACGTGCTGAGGTTGAGGTCCACATAGACGGCGCTCGCCGAGGTGGAGTAGTCGGCGGTGTCAATCCCCGCGCCTCCGTCGAGCGTATCCGTTCCGGCTCCGGCTACGAGCACGTCGTCGTCGCCGCCGCCGGAAAGCGTGTCATTGCCCGCGCCGCCGACCAGCGTGTCCGCCCCGAGCCCGCCCGTGATCGTGTCCGCGCCTGCGCCGCCCGTCAGCAGGTTGGCGGCGGCGTCGCCCGTGAAGCGGTTTGCGGCCGTCGCCGACCCCGTCACGCTCTCGATCCCGATCAGGACGTCACCCGTCGCATCCCCGCCGGTGATGCTGCCCGGGACTTTGAGGTCGACGGTGATGCCGGTCGTGGAGGCCGAGTAGTCGGCGGTATCGAAGCCCGAGCCACCGTCCATCGTGTCCGCGCCGGCGCTGCCGATCAGTGTGTCGTTGGCATTGCCGCCTACAATCGAATTTGCGTTGGCGTCGCCCTTCAGAACGTTCGCGCCGGTCAGCGAGCCGATGACGTTTTCCATGCCCGAAAGCACGTCGCCCTCAGCGTCCCCGCCCGTCTGCGAAGCCGTTGAACTGAGGTCGACGGTGACGCCCGCCACCGAGGTGGAATAATTCGCCACGTCCGCCGTTCCGGCTCCGCCCACCAGCGTGTCGGCTCCGGCGCCGCCCATCAGCGTGTCGTTGGCCGACCCGCCAACCAGGCTGTTCGCGTTGCCGTCGCCCTTGAGCCAGTTGGCGCCCGTGGTCGAGCCGATCACATGTTCGACGCCCGACAGCACGTCGCCGGCCGCGAGGCCGCCCGCCTGGCCGGTGGTGGTGTTGGTAAGATCCACCGTCACGCCGGAGCCGGCCGAATAGTCGGCGACGTCGCCGCCGCCGGCGCCGCCCGCGAAACTGTCCGCCCCCGCCGAGCCGCGCACCGTGTCGTTCAGGGCTCCGCCCGTGAAGCTTTCACCCGCGCCGCTGCCCTTGAAGCTGTTGGCGAAACCCGACGCGCCGATCACCACGTCGATGTTGCGCAGGATATCGCCAGCCGCGTCCCCGCCGGTCTGGGAGGTCGCCAGGCTGAGATCGATTGTCACCCCCGCGCCCGAGGTGGAATAGTTGACGAGGTCGAGGCCGCCCGAGCCGCCATCCATGGTGTCGGCCCCTGCGCTGCCCCCGAAGGTGTCGGCGGCCGCGCCGCCCACCAGCGAGTTGGCCGCGGAGTCGCCCGTGAGGCTATTCGCCTGGGTGGCCGATCCGATGACGAATTCGATGCCCGACAGCACGTCGCCCACCGCCAGCCCGCCGGCCTGGCCGGTGGTGGTGTTTCGCAGGTCGACCGTGACGCCCGCGCCGGCCGAGTAGTCGACCACGTCGGCTAGGCCCCCGAGGCCCAGCAGCGTGTCCGCGCCGGCGCCGCCCACGAAGGTGTCCTCGCCCGCGCCGCCCGTCAGCACGTTGGCGTTGGCGTCGCCCGTCAGGCGGTTTGCGGCGGTGGCCGAGCCGGTGACGTTTCGATGCCCGACAGTATGTCTCCCGCTGCATCGCCGCCCGCCTGGGACGTGGCCAGCGAAAGGTCCACCGTCACGCCGAGGGTGGACGATGCGTAGTCCGCAAGGTCCGTCCCGAGCCCGCCCACCAGCGTATCGGCTCCGCCGCCGCCGCTGAGCGTGTCGTCCGCCGATCCGCCCACGAGGCTGTTGGCTGCGCCGTCGCCCGTCAGCCTGTTCGCGCCCGTCGTCGAGCCGGTGACGTATTCGACGCCCGACAGCACGTCGCCTCCGGCGTCCCCGCCCGTCTGCGCCGAACTGATCGTGAGGTCGACCATGACGCCCGAAGCTGAAGCCGAGTAGTCGGCAAGGTCGGCGCTTCCGCCCCCGGCCGCCAGCGTATCGGCCCCGAGTCCGCCGACCAGGGTGTCGTTGGCCGAGCCGCCGACGAGGCTGTTCGCCGCGTCGTCGCCCGTGAGCCGGTTGGCTGCGGTTGCCGAGCCGATCACATGTTCGACGCCCAGCAGAATGTCGCCCGCCGCAAAGCCGCCGGTCTGGCCGCTGAAATTGTTGCGCAGGTCGACCGTGACGCCGCCACCCGCGGAATAGTCGACGACATCGCCCGCTCCACCCAGACCCACCATGGTGTCGGCGCCGAGGCCGCCCACGAAGGTGTCGTCCGCCGCGCCGCCCGTGAGCAGGTTCGCGCCGGCATCGCCGGCAAGCCGATTGGCGGCCGTGGAGGAGCCGGTGACGTTGGCGATGCCGGCCAGGATGTCTCCCTGCGCATCGCCGCCCGATTGCGACGTGGCGAGGGAAAGGTCCACGGTGACGCCGGCCGCAGAGGCGGAATAGTCGGCCAGATCGATCCCGCCGCCGCCCGTGAGAGTGTCGGCGCCGCCTCCGCCGGCCAGCGTATCGTTCGCCACGCCGCCCGTGAGCGCGTTGCTGAAGCCGTCGCCGGTCAGTCGGTTTGACGAGAACGCTGACCCCAGGACGTTCTCGATCCCGGCCAGCACGTCTCCGGCCGCATCGCCGCCGGACTGTCCTGTCGCTGAGGCGAGGTTCACGGTGACGCCAGCCGCCGAAGCCGAGTAGTCCACTACGTCTACGCCGCCGCCGCCGGTCATCGAGTCCGCGCCGATGCCGCCCAAGAAGGTGTCGTCGCCAGCGCCGCCGGTGAGCACGTTCGCGAGCCCGTCGCCTTTGAGCCAATTGGCCGCCGTGCTGGAGCCGGTCACGTTCTCGACGCCCGAGAGCACGTCGCCCGCCGCATCGCCGCCCGCCTGGGAGGTGGCGAGCGTCAGGTCGACCGTGACGCCTGCTGTGGACGAGCCGTAATCTGCCGTATCCAGACCCGCGCCGCCAATCAACGTGTCAGCCCCGACTCCGCCTGCCAGAGTGTCGTCGCCGCCGCCGCCCGTCAGCACGTTCGCGGCCGTGTTGCCGGTCAGCCGGTTGGCCGCTGTTGCGGACCCGACCACGTTCTCGATGCTCGACAAGGTGTCGCCGGCCGCATCGCCGCCCGATTGTGAGGTCGCCAACCGCAGGTCGACGGTGACGCCCACCGCCGAGGCGGAATAATCGGCCGTATCGAGGCCATTGCCGCCGATGAGCGTGTCTGCTCCACCGCCCCCGATCAAGGTGTCGTCGGCGCCGCCGCCCGTGAGCAGGTTGGCCGCGCTATCGCCCTTGATGCGGTTCGCCCCGAGCAGCGAGCCCGTCACGTTGTCGATGCCGGACAGAACATCGCCCGCCGCGTCGCCGCCCGATTGTGCGGTCGCGATGGTGAGGTCGACGTTCACGCCCAGAGCCGAAGTCGAGTAGTCGGCGATGTCGGCGCCGCCGCCGCCGGTGAGCGTATCGGCTCCCGCGCCGCCGATCAGCGTGTCGGCCGCCGCGCCGCCCGTAAGCGCGTTCGCGCGCGCATCGCCGGTGAGCCTGTTCGACGCCGCCGCGGAGCCCGTGATGTTTTCGATCTCGGTGAGGATGTCGCCTTGCGCATCGCCGCCGGACTGGGCGATCGAAAGCGTGAGGTCGACCGTCACTCCGGCGGCTGAGCTCGCATAGCTGACCAGATCGACGCCGGCCCCGCCGATGACGGTGTCCGCCCCCGCACCCGCCAGGATCGTGTCGTCGCCGCCACGCCCGTCGATGCGATTCGCATAGGCGTCGCCCGTGAGCGTGTCGCTGAACTGCGACCCAAACGCGCCTGAGAAACCGGAAATCGTGTCCGTTCCGGTTCCGTTATCGACCGTCGAGGCGCCGGCCCCGAGTGTGACCCGCACGCCGCCGTTGACGCCGTTGGCCGCCACCGCCGCAGTGAGCCAGCCATAGTCGATCACGTCCTGCGCGCCAGCGCTCGCCATGTCATAGTCGGCCGTGGTGGCTCCGCCCAGAAGCAGGTTGGAGCCGGCGCCGCCCAACAACGTGTCCGCGCCTTCCCCGCCTATCAGCGTATCGTTCAGGCTGCCGCTTCGAATGGAGTCGTCGCCGGCGCCGCCGTCGATCATGTGTGCGGACAGGGAATCGGTCACGATGCTGTCGCTGCCGCCGCCGGAGATCAGGTTCTCGATGCTGATCAACAGGTCCGTTCCGGCCGAAGACGTGGCGCTTCCGTTCGGGCCGAGCACAACGACGCGGTCGATGGCTCCGAGTGCGCTGTAGTCGACGACGTCGGATCCAGCGCCGCCGTCCAGCGTATCGCCGCCGTCCAAGCCTACGATCGTGTCGTCGCCACCGCCGCCGAGGATCGAGTTGGCGCCGGACGTTCCGCGCAGCGTGTCGCCATACGCAGAGCCGATCACGTTCTTGATGTTGGCGAGGATATCCCCCTCGGCCTCGCCGCCGTGCTGCTGGGCCGCCGAGTTCAGATCGACCGCCACGGCCGCGTTCGAAGCCGAGTAATCGACGAGGTTCAAACCACCACCGCCCATGATCGTGTCGGCGCCTGCGCCGCCCACGAACGTATCTTCGGCGTTGCCGCCCACCAGCACATTGTTCAGCGCGTCGCCCGTCAGCCGATTGGCCCCCGTGAGCGAGCCCAGAACCACCTCGAAACCGGAGAGCACGTCCCCGGCGGCGTCTCCACCGCTTTGTGCGCCCGCCGAGCGCAGGTCCACACTCACCCCGGCGATCGAGCCGGTATAGTCAACCGTGTCGAAGCCGGCGCCGCCAACAAGCGTATCGGCGCCGGCGCCGCCCTCGATCGTGTCGCTGGCAGCGCCGCCCGTGAGCGAATTGGCGCCGGCCGTGCCGATCAGGTGATTGGCGCCTGTCGCCGAGCCGATCACGCTATCGATGCTGTTGAAAACGTCGCCCTGGGCGTCGCCTCCCGATTGCGTGGCGGTGTTCAGGTCGATGGTCACGCCGAGCGTCGAATCCGCGTAGTCGGCCGTGTCGTTGCCGCCTCCGCCCGTGAGTGTGTCCGCCGATGCGCCGCCATTCAACGTGTCGTTGGCCGCTCCGCCTGTCAAAAGGTTTGCGGCTGCGTTGCCGGTCAGCGTGTTTGCGCCCGTCGCCGAGCCCAGGATGGCGCTGAAACCAGTCGCCAGATCGCCCTCGGCGTCGCCGCCGTGCTGCGGACCGCTCCATGCGAGGGACACGATCACGCCCTGCGCGGACGAGCGATAGTCGAGCGTGTCCCGCCCGCCGCCGCCAACCATGGTGTCGGCTGAGCCGCCGCCCTCGATCACGTTGTCGCCGGCGTCTCCCGTTAGGGAGTCAGCCTTGGCGGACCCGATCAGGTTCTCGAATCCGTCGAAATGGTCGCCACGCGCGAAGCCGCCCGAGGCTGCGCCGGTCGCGAGGTTCACGGCGACGCCGCTGTTCGACTGGCGGTAGGACAAGGTGTCCACGCCTGCGCCGCCGTGGATCGTGTCCGCGCCTGCGCCGGCGATGACGGTGTCGTCGCCCGCGCCTGCATCGGTTTCAGAACCGGGCGGGTTGGACCACAGCACCAGGACATGCTCGCCCGTCACCGGGTCGACGAAGTCCATGTCGGCACGCCCATGGACATCACGGATCCCCACCAGTCGCGTGCCGGCGGCTGTCCGTGTTTGATTGTCCGAGTTCCGCAGCAGGAACTCGATGCTGATCTCGAAAATCGACAGGAAACCGTTTGCGTCCGGCGTGACGGAGTCGTCGGGGATCTGATAGCTCAGCAGAAAGCTGATCTGGTTTGGCTTGGCGAGGCTGTCCAGCATCATCGTGAACGTGCCGTCGCCGCGGTCCACCGCATTCGTGACCGCGAAGCCGAGCGGCAGGTTCTTGAAGGTCGCTTGTGCGGCGACCCAGCCGGAACTCGGCACCGCAACGCTGCCGCGGAACTCGCGCGAGGACGACCCCACATGGGCAAGCGTCGGGCTGTCGATGGCGATCTCGTCAGCCAGTGACGAGCCGGTGATCCTGCGTGATCCGCTCTGCCCCGCGTAGTCGGACGCGACGCTCGACGTCGGGCCGCCGGTGCCGCCGAGGAACTTGAAGCCGCCGGACGGCAACGGCGACATCATGCTCGTTTCGGTGTTGAACAGGTCGAAGGCGAGCTTGGCCCTCAGCACCCCGTCATTGCCCGGCCGTCCGACGGGCGCTTCGGGAGCCCCCTGCGATCCGCCCCCGTCCAGTTGTTTGATGGGTTGCTGTTCAAACAGAGCCGTCTTGATGATCTGCTCTGGCAACTTCGGCGCTGCACCCTCCTCGGGCGCGGCGAACCGGGCGATGCGCATCAGCGGGGCCGGCCCCACATCCACGCCGGGACCTTCGCCTGCCGATCGGCTCTGAGCATCCTGGGCGTCAGTCTGGGCGGCCGCCCCGGTCGCGGGCGCGATCAGCGATTGGATAGGCGCAAGATGCAGTTCGGAGATCGCGCCGATCAGAGTTTGTGGGTCGACTTCTCCGGCGAGAAAGGCGAGCTGTGGCGGCTTGGGCCCGACCGCCGTCATGCCGAGGTTCGGCAGGATGATCTTGGCCCCGTCTGGGAAGGTGAGCACGATATCGACGTCCAGCGCCAGAACCGTGCAGTCCGCCAGGTCGAAGCCGAAGGTCAACTTAGCGCCCGAAGCGCCGTCCACCACCACGACGGACCCCGGCGCAGGGCGCGCCACGATGGCCTCTGAAGCACCACCCTTGGTGGGCTCCCCAAGCATCACTGTGGTGAGAGAGGCATTGGCGTCAGCCGGAGAGGAAGCGGGCACGGATGCACCTTTGGCAAAGGGTGGTCCGCGACGATATGACCGCTGCAATTAAAAAGTGTTAATTCAAGAATTTGCATCAGGTTTTTCAAGGCTGTCTCAGGCGAGCTGCTCCTCGTATCCCGATAAATGCTGGGTTGCGTAACAGCCAGCTACGCGTGGAAAACGCAAATCATGGTTTATCATTTATTAAAACAATCAAGGGAGTTTGATATCGGTGGCGTGGGTGAGTCCGCCGGTTCGAGGGAAGATGATTCTGTTGCGCAAGGCTCTGCCGTTCGCCGGAAGGTCTAGCAGACTCCTGCTCGTGCTCGCGTTGGCCGGGTGTGTGTCCGCTTGCCAAACGACGAAGATGTCCAGCGCTGCATGCGAACCCAGCGCGTCAGGTCAAAATGAGGGCTGTCCCCTCGTTCTCGCGGCCGAAGCGATCCCGACTGCAATCGAAGTTGCGCCGCCCGTAGCCGACCCTGTTTCACCCGCTCCGACCGCCCCGGATCGCGAAGCCCCGTCTCCGCCTGCCGCCGCGTCCAAGAGGAGCGGCCAGCTCAGTCTCGCCGAGATGATGCGGCGGACGCTGGCTGTCAGCCCCTCAACCGGCCTCGCCCAGGCGATCGAGCAGGAACTGGGCGCCGGCGTCGCGGTTTCGCGCGCCGCGTTCCTGCCGCAACTCTCGCTACAGGGCGGCACCGGGCAGTCGCTCAACGGCTCTTTCCATACCTCGACCTACCGCGACTATTGGGCCGACCGGAACGTCGCGGGCGCATGGCGAAACGACGTGTCGTTGTCGGGCTCGCAACTCATCTATGATTTCGGCGCCTCGCGATCCGACCTCGATCGCGCCGTGAAGGCGCGGGACGCCCAGTCCCTGCGCGTTATGGCGGCCGCCGAGGAGGCGGCGCTGAGCGCCGCCCAAGCCTACGTCAAGGTGCAGGAAAGCCGGGAGCTGCTGGCCCTCGCCAAGGAGAACCTCGTCGCCCTGCAGGGCATTGAGACGCTGATTTCCCGGAGCGAGCAGAACGGCAACGGGACCCAGGCGGACATGAAGCGGGTTCGCGCCCGCGTCGTTGACGCCGAAAGCACCGTGGTTGATCAGGACCTGGACCTCAAGGTCGCCATCGAGAAGTTTCGCAGGCTGGCGCAGACGGATCCGGACGGGCTTCAGACCGCCCCGACCCTTCAGGCGTCGCTACCCGCGAACGCCGCGCAGGCGCTGACCGAGGCGGCCAAGAGCAGCCCGCAACTGCTGGCTGGATCAATCGCGGTCTCCGCCGCGCAGGCCGAAGTCTCAAGCATCGTCAGCGCCGACATGCCGCGCCTGGGCCTGACGCTGGATGCGTCGCAAAAGAACTATCGCGCCAATCGCACCCGTTCGGAGGTGGACGCCACCGGCCTCCTGACGCTCACCTACAAGCTCGCCGATGGCGGCATGTCCTCGGCCAAGCGCGAGCAGGCCAGCGCGCGCATCACCCAGGCGGAGATGCGCCTCGCCTCGGACCGTCTCGACGTCGAGCTCGCGGTTCGCCAGGGCTATCTGCAGCTGTCGTCCCTACGCGCCAAGGCGCAGGGGCTGGGGGAGGGCGTCTCGGCCAGCGCCAAAGCGCGCGAGCTTTATCGCGAGCAGTTTACGGGCGGCAAGCGCAGCCTGCTCGAGCTCCTGGAGGTTCAGACCTCCTATTACACCGCGCGCTACAACGCGATCACGAACGGCTACGAGCAGCGCCGCGTCACCTACGCTATCCTGAAAGCCGTGGGCGGCCTGCGCAACGCCGTGGCGCGCCGCGCCTGAACGGCGCCGCAACGCCGCTCCGCAAAAAATCGGCTTTACCACAACCCCGAATAGCCGCCATGGAGGAGCGCAGCGCCGCCGGGCGCCGGCCTGTTCTCGCGCTCTGCGCGCCGCCATTCGGAGATCATGATGCGCATCGAGCCCTTCGGCGTCGAAATCTGGATGAACGAGTTCGAGCTGAAGTGCGAGCTCAACCTCGCCGAGACCTGCGTCGAAAGCCTCACCATCGAACAACTGCTGGCCCTCTCGGGCCGGAACGACCAGACCCTCTCCGAACTCCTGCCCATGAAGATGACCTATGGGGCCATCGAGGGATCGGACCGGCTGCGCGACGCCATCGGGGCCATGTACGAGAAGCAGGCGCGCGACAACATCGTGGTCACGCACGGGACGATCGGGGCGAACTCGCTGGTCCACCAGGCGCTGGTGTCGCGCGGCGACCGGGTGATTTCCGTGATCCCGACCTATCAGCAGCACTACTCGATCCCCGAGAGCATCGGCGCCGAGGTCGTTCACCTGCGCCTGCGCGAGGAGAACGCCTACCTGCCGGATCTCGCCGAACTGCGCGAACTCGCCTCGCCCGGCGTGCGCCTGATCGCGATCAACAATCCCAACAACCCCACTGGCGCGCTGATGGACCGCGCCATGCTGGAGGAGATCGCCGACATCGCGCGCGCCCACGACGCCTGGGTGCTGTGCGACGAGGTTTACCGCGGCACCGACCAGGACGGCCCCGGCATGACGGTCTCGATGGCGGACGTCTACGAGAAAGGCATCAGCACCGCCGGCATGTCCAAGGCCTTCTCGCTGGCAGGGCTGCGCCTCGGCTGGGTCGTGGCCCCGCGCGAGGCGATCGAGGCCGTGATGCACCATCGCGACTACAACACTATCTCGGTCGGCATGATCGACGACTATTTCGCCGCCATGGCGCTTGAAAGCCGCGACAAGGTGCTGGCCCGGAGCCAGGCGATCACGCGCGGCAATCTCGCCATGCTGGCCGAGTGGGTCGAGCGTGAGCCGTTGATCTCATGGGTGCGGCCAAGGTCCGGCACCACGGCTCTGCTGAAATATGATCTCGACATGCCGTCCCGCGACTTCTGCGTCGCGCTGCTGCGGGAGACCGGCGTCCTGTTCACCCCCGGCTCCGCCATGGAAATGGAGGGCCATGTCCGCATCGGCTACGCCAATGCGCCCGCCATCCTGAAGGCGGGGCTCGCCCGCGTGTCCGAGTTCCTGGCCCGACGCGCCTGAGCCTCGCAGCATCCTGCCAATGGCGTCCTGACGCTCACCCGTTGTCCCCTCGATATTAAACCGAACGGTTGACATTCGCTCCGGCCTCGACCACATTCAACCACATGGTTGAACAAAACGCCCCAGCGCTCGACGCCGTCTTTCATGCACTGAGCGACACGACCCGTCGGGCCATGTTGCGCCGGCTCACCGCCGGCGAGGCGACGGTCGGCGATCTGGCCGAGCCTTTCCCGATGTCGCTTGCGGCGGCGTCCAAGCATATTCGCGTGCTGGAAGACGCCGGCCTGATCCGTCGCACCGTGCAGGGGCGCAGCCATATCTGCCGTCTGGAGGCCGCCCCCATGCATGCGGGGCAGGAATGGATCAGCCATTTCCAGCGCTTCTGGAGCGAACGCCTGGACGCCCTCGAGGCGATCCTCAACGCCGAAGACCAGCACAAGGGAGATCACGATGGGAAGGCATGAAACGCCCGCCGACGCCTATGCGCAGCCGATCGCCGCCGATGCGATCCGGATCGAGCGCCTCCTGCCTGGCCCCCGCGAGCGGGTCTGGCGCTACATCACCGAGCCGGATCTGCGCCGCCGCTGGCTGGCGGGTGGACCACTCGATCTCGCGCAGGGTGGCGCTGTGGAGCTTGCGTTCCACAACAACGCCCTGACCGAAAACGACGAGCCGCCTCCGGCCGAATACGCGACGCATGGCGGGCCTTCGACGTTGACCGGCAAGGTGCTGGCCTGCGAGCCGCCCGCATTGCTCGCCTTCACGTGGGGCGCCGAGCCTGACTCCTCGCACGTCCGTTTCGATCTCGCCGAGGAAGGCGACAAGGTGCGCCTAACCGTCACGCATAGCCGCGTCGTGAAGCCCGGCATGGCGACCAGCGTTTCGGCCGGCTGGCACACCCATCTCGACCTGCTCGTCGCCGCGTTGGAAGACCGCAAGCCCGAAGGATTCTGGCGCAGCTTCGCGCGGATCCGGCCCTTCTACGCGGCGCGCGCCGCGCAAAGCTGACCGTCGGACGCCGGCTGCCGCCTAGAGCGCAGCCGGCGCCTTCTGCCTCAACCGCGTCTGGCGTTCCGCCCAGTCCTCCGCGCTCATGGTGGGCAGGTCGAAGCCGTCGCGGGTTGTCGCATAGCCATGGCCGCCCATGCGCCCGATGGCGTCCAGCGCCAGCGGGTCCACATGCAGCCGCTGGTTCACGACGTCGCTGCGCAGATGCGCGTACAGCACTTCGCCGAGGATGATCTCGCGCGAATTGCCGATCGACAGGGTGATGTGGTGCCGGCACTCGAAAGAGGCCGGGGACTCGGCGATGGACGGGCAGGCGACCTTGACGCCCGGCCGGGCCGTGAGCCCGGCGAGCGCCAGTTCGTCCTGGCCGGGCTCGAACGGCACGGCCGTGACGTTCATGGCGTCCAGCAGCGCGCCCGACACGATGTTGACCGTGAAGCACTGGGTGTCGCGGATGTTGCGTCCCGTATCCTTCTGGCGCGCGTCGGGGCGATACTCGACCCCAAGCGCCAGGATGGCCGGATCCGCTGAAAGGCAGTTGAAGAAGCTGAACGGCGCAGCGTTGACGGTGCCGTCGCGGTCCACCGTCGTCACCCAGGCGATGGGCCGGGGCACCACGGCGCCGATCAGCAGCTTGTAGCGATCACGGCCCGAAAGCGCCGCGAAGTCGAACTCGGTCGTCGGCATGGGTCAGTGCTCGCGGATTTGGTCGGGATCGCGCACGGCGCGCCAGAAGTGCTTCGGCGTGTCCAGGAGATCGCGCAGGCCCAGCCGCTCCACCAGCCGCTCGGTTTCGGCCTGGGCGGCGTCCAGGATGGCGTCCTCGTCCACCAGCGTGGCCGCGCGGTCGCGCAGCACGATTTTGCCGTTCACCAGCACGGTGTGGACGTCGTTGCCGTTGGCGAAATAGGTCAGCCGGAACTCGGGCATGTTGGCCGGGTAGAGATGCGGCCGCCGCAGGTCCACCAGGATCACGTCGGCCTTCTTGCCGACTTCCAGCGAGCCGATTTCATCCTCCACGCCGAGCGCCCGCGCGGCGTCGATGGTGCACATTTCCAGCACCTTGCCCGGCGGCAGCCAGCTCGGATCGCGGAAATGCGTGCGGTGATAGTGCATGCATTGCTGCATGTGCCGGAACATGTCGGCCGACCGATCCGGCGCGGTGGCGTCCGAGCCGAGGCAGACCAGCACGCCGGCCTCCATCAGCTCCGGCGCCGGGCAGCGCCCGAGGATGGAAGCAATGGCGCTCGGATTGTGGGCGATG
The DNA here is from genome assembly GCF_056400925.1 of Alsobacter sp. P4_H11. Lineage (NCBI taxonomy): Bacteria > Pseudomonadati > Pseudomonadota > Alphaproteobacteria > Hyphomicrobiales > Alsobacteraceae > Alsobacter > Alsobacter sp. P4_H11. Next base: position 122,212 of record NZ_JBFUKI010000003.1, on the reverse strand, counting down.
CGCGCGTCAGTCTCCACGCAGGCGCGGAAGTCCTCCTCGGTCAGGTCGGTCGAATGCGAGAGCAGCGACTCCGGCCCGAGCACGCCCATCTCGTGCGCCATCGCGATGCTGCCGCGCCCATGGCCATCCTGCGTGAACACCAGCCCGCGCGCCTTGGCGAGCGCGTGGACTTCCTGCGTCTGGCGCACCGCCTCGCGATAGTCGTCCGGCGCCATCGCGTCCCGATGCTCGGTCCGCAGCGTCGGCGTCAGCAGGGCGATGCGGGTGCGGCCCTCATTGGCGCCGTGCTGGCGCTCGATCAGGTCCGTGCAGGTCGCCATCTGGCGCTCATACGAGACCGGGAAATCGTCGCGCCGTTCGCCATCCCAGCGCGCATAGGTGCGCGGGTGCGGCGGTCGCGTCGGGCCGATCGCCACCACCGAGCGCCCGCCCACCGCCGCCGCGCCGGCGCAATGCGCCTCGCCATAGGAAGGATCATCGGTGCGCATCACCGAGTCGCCGCCGCCGAGCAGGGAAACGCCGGTCGTGACGCCGAAGCGCACGCGCTCCAGGGCGGCGAGCTGCGCCTCCGCGTGCCAGAAGCCCTCCGTCGACCCAACCGTGTAGGCGCCCTCGCAGGCCTTGTACCAAAGGTCCGAGCGGCCGCCGCCCATGGTCTTGATCAAGCCGTGGCCCGCATGCGCGTGCCCGTCGATGAGGCCGGGCAGGATCGCCTTGCCGCGCGCGTCGATCACCGTGTCGGCCTGGTGCGTCGCCATCACGTCGGCGGTCGGGCCGACCGCCACGATCCGATCGCCCGTGATCGCCACCGCGCCGTCATGGATGATCCGGCGCTCGGCGTCGATCGGGATCAGCACCCCGCCGGTGATGAGAATGTCGGCCATGTCAGGCTCCAAGCGCGGGCGCAGGCGCGCGGGCGATGCTGTCGAGGGAGGGAGCGAGCGACAGGAGCTCGCGCGTGTACGCGTGCTCGGGCGCGCGAAACAACGTCTCAGCCTCCGCCAGCTCGACGATCCGGCCGGCCTGCATCACGGCGATGCGGTCGCACATCTGGCGAACCACCGCGAGGTCGTGGCTGATGAACAGCATCGAAAGCCCGGTAAGGTCGCGCAGGTCCTTCAGCAGGTTCAGGATCTGGGCCTGCACGGACACGTCGAGCGAGGAGGTGGGCTCGTCGCACACCATGAAGCGAGGTCGCGGCCCCAGCGCCCGCGCGATCGCGATGCGCTGGCGCTGTCCGCCCGAGAACGCGTGCGGAAAGCGCTCGCCGGCGCTCCTGTCCAGCCCCACGGCCTCCAGCAGCACGGCGGCGTCCTCGGCAGCCTCGGCGCGGGTGGAGGCGAGCTTGTAGAACGCGATCGGCTCGGACAGCGCGGTGCTCACCCGCAGCCGCGGGTTCAGCGCCGAATAGGGGTCCTGGAACACCATCTGCAGCGCCCGGCCATGCTTGCCGCGCGCGCCGATCTCGCGGCCGGACAGCCGGATGGCGCCCTCCTTGGGCGTCGCCAGCCCCGCGATGGCGTTGGCCACCGTGGTCTTGCCGCAGCCGGATTCGCCGACCAGGCCAAAGATCTCGCCGGGCTGCACGGTGAACGACACGCCGTCCACGGCCCGGAACGCCTTCGCGGTCCGGCCCGGCAGCCAGGAGCGGCCGCCATACTCGACCACGAGGTTCTCGACCTCCAGCGCGCCGCCCGCCGCCTGCGTGTCGGCCGTCATCTGCTCGCGCACGATCTCGCGCGCCGCATCGGCGGCCGGCGTCGCCTCGGACGGCGCCTGCAGACGGTTCATGCGGACATCGATGCGCGGCACGGCGCCGATCAGCGAGCGTGCGTAAGGGTGGCGCGGGGCGCCGAGCACCTGCGCGACGGGCCCGCTTTCCACCACGCGGCCCTTCAGCATGATCGTCACCGTGTCGGCGACCTGCGCGACCACGCCCATGTTGTGCGTGACCAGCAGGATGCCGACGCCGCGCTCGTCCGCGAGCGCGCGGATCAGCTTCAGGATCTGCGCCTGCACGGACACGTCCAGCGCCGTGGTGGGCTCGTCGGCGACGATCAGCTGCGGATCGCACGACAACGCCGCCGCGATCACGACGCGCTGGCGCTGCCCGCCGGAAAGCTGGTGCGGATAGCATTTCAGCCGCCGCTCCGGCTCCGGGATCCCGACCGCCCGCATCAGCTCCAGAGCCCGCGCCTGCGCGGCGGCGCGGCTGAGCTTGAGATGATGGCGCATGGTCTCGCAGAGCTGGCTCTCGATCGTGAACAGCGGGTTCAGGCTGGTCATCGGGTCCTGGAAGATGGCCCCCACGTCCAGCCCCGGCGTGATGCCCTCCGTCCGGCCCGTGCGGGTGTCGACCGCCTTGCCGCCGATGCTGATCGAGCCCGCCGTGATCCGTCCCGGCGCCTGCAGCAACCCCATCAGGGCGTTGCCGACCGTGGTCTTGCCCGCGCCGGACTCGCCTACCAGCGCGTGAATTTCGCCAGGCATGATGATCAGCGAAGTGTCGACCACGGCCGCCATCGGGGGCTCGCCCGGCTGGCCGTACTCCACCGTCAGGCCTCGGATGTCGAGGGCCGGAACGCCGGCCACGGGGCGGGGGCGGGGGCTCATCAGCGGGCCTGCCGTTTCGGGTTGAACCAGTCGCGCAGCCAGTCGCCGACAATGTTGACGCCCAGAACCAGCACCACCAGCAAGGCCGCCGGGAACGTCGCGATCCACCAGATGCCCGAGAACACGAACTCGTTGCCGATGCGGATCAGCGTGCCGAGCGACGGATAGGTCGGCGGCATGCCGACGCCCAGGAACGACAGCGTCGCCTCGGTCAGCACCGCCGCCGCCAGGTTGATGGTCGCGATCACGATCACGGGGCTGAGCACGTTGGGGAGGATGTGGCGCGCCATGATGCGGATCGACGGCAGCCCCATGACGCGCGCGGCGCGAACATAGTCCTTGGAGGATTCCACCATGGTGGCGGCCCGCACGGTGCGCGCGTACTGCACCCATTCGTGGATCGCGATGGCGCCGATCAGGATCACGGGCGCCCATTGCGCCGTGCCGGCTTCGGGAAACACCGCACGCGCCACGCCGCTGACCAGCAGTGCGAGCAGGATGGTCGGCAGGCTCAGGATCACGTCGCCGACGCGCATGATCAGCGCGTCCACCCAGCCGCCGAGGTAGCCGGCCAGCAGGCCGAGGATCACCCCCACGGTGGCGGCGACCAGCACGGCTCCGCCGCCGATCGCGATGGAGACGCGCGCGCCGTACAGCATTGCCGAGAACAGGTCGCGGCCCTGGTTGTCGGTGCCGAGCCAGAAGCGGCTGTCGCCCTCGGCCATGAAGGCCGGCGGCATTTCGGCGTTCAGGAGGTCGAACGAGCCGACGTCCAGCGGATTGTGCGGCGCGATCCAGGGCGCGAGCGCGGCCGCCAGCCCGATCACGAGCACCACCGCGGCTCCGCCGATCACCGAGGCGGGGATGCGCATCCGGCGGCGCTTGCGCGGTGCAGGGGCCGGCGCCTCGGCCAGAACCGGGGCGGCTTCGATGCTGGGAGCGCTCATGCCCGCCTCGTACGCAGGCGCGGATCGATGATCGTGTAGATCAGGTCCACCGCCATGTTGATGACCACGAACAGGAAGCCGACGAACAGCAGGTAGGCGGCCATCACGGGAACGTCCGCGAAGCTCACGGCCTGAATGAACAGCAGCCCCATGCCGGGCCACTGGAACACCGTCTCGGTCACGATCGCGAAGGCGATCAGCGAGCCGATCTGCAGCCCCGTCACGGTGACGACCGGCATCAGCGCGTTGCGCAGCGCGAGATGGAAATTGATGTAGCGCGCCGGCAAACCGCGCGCCCGGGCGAAGCGGATGTAATCCGACGACAGCACGTCGATCATCTCGGCCCGCACCAGCCGCATGATCAGCGTGAGCTGGTACAGCGCCAGGGTGATCGAGGGCAGCACCAGCGAGGCCCAGCCGGACTTCGTCAGGAAGCCCGTCGTCCAGCCGCCGACCCGCACAACGTCGCCGCGCCCGAAGGAGGGCAGCCAGCGCAGGATCACGGCGAACACGAGGATCAGCGCGATGCCGGTCACGAAGGTCGGCATCGAGATGCCGATCAGCGACACCGTCTGCACCAGCCGCGCCGCCTTGCCCTCCGGGTTCAGCGCGCACAGCACCCCGATGGGCACGCCGATCGAGAGCGACAGGATCGTGGCCACGATCACGAGCTCCAGCGTCGCGGGCAGGCGCTCGCCGAGCAGGTCGGCCACGGGTCGCTGGTTGCGAAAGCTGACGCCGAGATTGCCTGTCGCCACACGCCCGACGAACTCGCCGTACTGCAGCAGAACCGGCCGATCGAGGCCGAGCGTCTTGCGCAGCTCCGCCTTCTCGGCCGGGGAGGCGTCCTCCCGGCTCATCATCGCGACGGGGTCGCCGACATAGCGGAACATCACGAACGCGATGGCGGTGACGGCGAGCATCACCAGCAGCGCCTGGGCCAGTCTGGAAGCGAGGGCGGCGAGCATGGGGGAACTCCCTCCGGAACCTCCGGCCCCGCGGGCGGCGGGGCCGTGTAGCGCGTTCGCTCAGTTCACCTTGGCGAACCAGGGGCGGACGTATTCGTCGGCGAATTGCGGCATGTCGACATTGGTCTTCATCGCCCAGGCCAGCGGCTGCAGGTGCAGCGGAATGAACAGCGCCTGGTCGCGGGCGATCTTGAAGCTCTCGGCCAGCATGGCGCGGCGCTTGGGCTCGTCGAGCTCCACGGCGGCCTTCTTGGCGAGTTCGTCCATGGCCGGGATCGACATGCCGTTGGCGTTGGCGCCGCCGAAGCCGTCCTTGCGGGAGGCGAAGATGGCCGAGAGCACGCTGAATCCGTCCATGGGCGGCAGCGTGGCCCAGCCCAGCATCCAGATGTCGGTCTCGCCCCGGTCCTGCCGCGGGAAGTAGGTGGCCTTGCTCTCGGTCTTCAGGTCCACCTGCACGCCCACACGAGTCCACATGGACGCGATGGCGAGGCACAGCTGCTCGTCCGCGATGTAGCGGTCGTTCGGGCAGGCGAGGCCGGTCTTGAACCCGTTCGGATAGCCGGCGTCCGCCAGCAGCTTCTTGGCCGCCGTCGGGTCATAGCCGATCGGCTTGTCGGCCTCGGCCGAGTAGCCCGGCACCGGCGGGGCCACCATGGTGGCGATGTTGCGCGACTTGCCGCGCATGATGCGCTTCTGCAGCGTGTCCATGTCGAGCGATTGCCACAGGGCCTGCCGCACCTTCACGTCCAGCAGCGGGTTCTTGACGCCGGGCTGGCCCTGCAACTCGGGCTTCCAGTTGAAACCGAGGAAGATCAGGCGCAGCGACGGATCTTCCACCACCTTTACGCCGGCCGTGGACGACACGCGCGGAATGTCCTGCAGGGGGACGGCCGCGATCATGTCGATCTCGCCCGACAGCAGGGCGGCGACGCGGGTGGCGTCCGACTTGATGGGCCGGAACTCCAGCCGCTTGATGTTGTGCTCGGGCTTGTCCCACCAGCCCTCGTTGGCGCTCATCACCGTGCGGGCGTCGGGCTCGTAGCTTTCCAGCTTAAACGGGCCGGTGCCGTTGGCGTGCGTGGACGCAAAGGTGGTGACGCCCGTCGACGTGTTGCCGGGCTTTACGGAGTCATGCTGGATCATCCACGGCTTGCTCATCACGAAGATGCCGGTGAGATCGTTGAGCAGCAGCGGGTAGGGGCCGGTGAGGACGAAGTCGACCGTCTGGTCGTCCACCTTTTCGGCCGTCTTCACGGTCGCGAGGTTGCCCTTGTTGCGCGAGCCCGGATCGATGGTGCGCATCACCGTGGCGACCACGTCGTCGGCCGTGAAGGGCTGGCCATCGTGGAATTTTACGCCCTGGCGCAGCTTGAAACGCCAGCGATCCGGCGCGACGATCTCCCAGGAGGTCGCGAGGCTGGGCTCGATCTGCAACTGACGGTTGCGTCGGACCAGCGTGTCGTAGACCATCGACTGGATGTTCTGCGTGAAGCTGTCGAGCTGCGCATTGGGATCGAACGACACGGCGTCGCCGGGCGCGGCCCATTTCAGGGTCTGGGCGCCGGCCGGAGCCGCCGCCAACAGGGACAAGGCCGCTACGGCCGCCAGCACACTCCGCTTCATCGCCATCCCCTCGGTTTCGTTTCTTTGGATAGCATACAACCACAACTCGGGATCGCATACAATCCGGTTGCGCCAATTTACGCCAGATGGTGCTGAAAGCTGCGGCATACCGCACGCCGGTTAGGCGAACGCGGGCGAAAGACTGTGTAGGCCTCTCTTGTAACCAGGTGAGCTCGGAATCCCGTGCTTGATTTTGTATACGATCACGGTCGACACTGAGTGCTTCGGAGACGCGCGAGGAATGGCTGAATGGGATGGTTGGCGATTGAGAACGGGATCGTGATCCCGATGACGCCCGACCGCCAGACGATCGATGGCGGTCACGTCCTGATCGAGAACGACCGCATCGTCGCCGTTGGTCCGGGACCGGCGCCCGATCGTCCCGGCCTCGAGCGGCTGGACGCCGCCGGCGGGCTCGTCCTGCCCGGCTTCGTGGATACGCACGCCCATGCGGGCCACGCGCTCACCAAGAGCCTGCGTGCGTCCGCGTCCGACTGGATGGGGAACGCGGGCCGCGTCTACGCGGGGGCGACCGACCCCGACTTCTGGCGCGCCGAGGCCCGCTTGTCCGCCCTGGAGCGGCTCATGTGCGGCGTCACCACCGCTTGCTTGCTGATGGGCGGCGGCCCCGACGTGATGATGACGGCCTCGCCCGACGCCGCCGAAGCTCATCTCGACGGCGTCGCATCCGTCGGCGTCGCCGAAGTGCTCGCCGTGGGCCCGAACCGCCCGGACGGCCCGCGCCTCTATGGCGACTGGGCCGGCGGCGTGCGCCGTGAGAGCCGGACCGATCCCGGCCGCCAGCTTGAAGTGACCAACGCGCTCCTGCGGTCCGTCCCCGGCGGGGGCTTGCGGCAGCTTGCGGTGTCGTTGCCGGTGTTCACCGCCGCCGACCTCTCCTCCGACAGCGAGGACGGCGCAGCCGGGCTCTCCCGCGCGGCCCAGCGTGTTGCGCGGGAGCACGGCGTCCTCCTTGTCCAGGATGGCCACCGCGACGGCTCGCTTGCGGCCACCGACGCCCGCGTCGGACTCGGCGGGCCGGATGCGCTGTTCGCGCACTGCATCGACCTCACGCTTGACGACATTGCAGCGCTGCAGCGCTCTGGCGCCGCAGTGGCGCATAATCCGTCTGCGCTCATGTCCGTGTTTGGCCGCTGCCCCGCTCCCGAGCTGATGGCCGCTGGCGTACGCGTCGGGCTCGGCAGTGACGCCCCGGCGCCGGACCGCTCCTTCGACATGTTCCGCCACATGTTCCAGGCGCATCGCTATCACGCGCGACATTTCACGGATGACAGCGTGCTGCCGCCATGGACCCTGCTCGAAATGGCTACCATCGGGGGCGCCCGCGCGCTGCGGCTGGAGCGCGAGATCGGCTCGCTGGAGCCCGGCAAGCGCGCCGACCTCATGGTGGTGGACTGGCGCAAGCCGCATCTCTGGCCGCCAGCCGCCCCGGTGGAGCGCCTCGCGCGCTTCGCCACTGGCGCCGACGTCGACGCCGTGCTGGTCGCCGGCCGCGTCCTGATGCGCGGTCGCCGGGTGCTCAGCGTCGACCCCGACGCGGTGCTGGACGAAGCGGCGCGCGCCTATGCGGCCATGCTGCCGCGCGCAGGCCTTGGTCACCCCTACGAGGCGCTCGCCGCCGCAACCCGGCACGGAGGCGCACGCCTGTGACTTCCACTATTCTACGCAACGTCCGCCCGATGGGCGGCCCCGCCGCCGACATCCTGATCCGCGACGGCCGCTTCGCCGATGGCCCCGCGCCGGCCGACGCCGCAGTGGTGAACGGCGGCGGGTTGCTGATGCTGCCCGGCCTGGTCGAGGCGCACACGCATCTCGACAAGAACCTCATCGGCATGCCGTGGTACCGCAACGACATCGGCCCGCGCCGCATTGATCGCATCGAGGCCGACCGGCGCGAAAAGAGGCGGCTTGGCATCGACCCCCGCCGCCAGTCCGAGCGGCAGGCCCGCCAGACGCTTGCCCTCGGCGTGACCGCGATCCGCTCGCACGTGGATGTCGACACCGAGATAGGCGTCGCCAACATCGAGGGCGTGCTGGCGACCCGCGAGGCGCTGGCCGGGCTGGTCGACATCCAGATCGTCGCCTTCCCGCAGAGCGGCATGCTGATCCGCCCCGGTACGCTGGAACTGATGGAGGAGGCGCTCCGCCTCGGCGCCGACATCGTCGGCGGCATAGACCCCGCCTCCATCGACCGCGACCCGGTCGCGCATCTCGACGCCATCTTCGATTTGGCCGTGAAGCACGCCAAGCCGCTCGACATTCACCTGCACGAGCCCGGCGAGCTCGGCGCCTTCACGCTGGAGCTCATCATCGAGCGCACCCGGGCGCTCGGCTTGCATGGCCGCGTGCTGGTGAGCCACGCCTATTGCCTCGGCATGCTGGAGGCGGCCGCCGCCGACGCGCTGATCGCCCAGCTCGCGGAGCTGCGCATCGCCGTCATGACCGCCGGCCCGCCCGGCCGCCCCGCGCCCGCCGTGAAAAAGCTGCACGAGGCCGGCGTCGTGATCTGCGGCGGCTCGGACGGGCCGCGCGGAACCTGGGAGCCCTACGGCACGGGCGACATGCTGATGCGCGCCACCATGATCGGCCAGCGCAACGGCTTCGGGCGTGACGAGGACCTGGAACTAGCGCTCGAAACCTGCACGACCCTCGGCGCAAAGGCGATCGGCCTCGACGCCTATGGCCTCGGCGTCGGCTGCCGGGCGGACTGCGTGCTGGTCGACGTCGAAACCGTCGCCGAAGCCGTGGCGGCCCCGCCCGTGCGCAAGCTGGTGATGAGCCACGGCCGCGTGGTGGCGCGCGACGGGGTGTTCGTCGAACAGCTGTCGGGCGGCGGCTGACCCCGTTTGGGCCCCGCCTACAGCCCTTCCTCGCGCGCGTAGTTGGCCAGGATATCACGCGGGTCGGCGTCGTTGCGGGCCAAGAGAGCGCGGTCCGTGATGGCATGGAGGTGGCCGGCCATCAGGGTGGCGGCCTTGGCGGCGTCGCCGGCCAGCAGGGCGGCCAGCACGGCGCGGTGCTCCGAGACGCCGCATTCGGACGAGTGCGGCCGGCCATAGAGCGCCAGGATCAGCGAGCAGCGCGACACCACCTCGTTGACATAGCGCGCCAGCAGCACGTTGCCGGTCATCTCGGCCAGCATGGTGTGGAACTCGCCCGCCAGCCGGATCGACATGGCGGCGTCGCGCCCGCTGGCCTTTTCCTCGGCCGCCACATGCGCCTCGATGGTGTGGCGCTGCTCGGCCGTGAGCCGGCCCGCGAGCGCCTCCATGACGAGCTTTTCCAGCGCGCTCCGCACCGCGAAGATGTCGCGCCCGTCTTCCAGGCTCGGCTGCGCCACGCAGGCTCCGCGATTGGGGCGCAACTCCACCAGGCCTTCGCCGCTGAGCCGCAGCAGCGCTTCACGCACCAGCGTGCGGCTGACGCCGAGGCGCTCGCCGATGGAATCCTCCGGCAGCTTTGCGCCCGGCTGCAGCGCCTGCTCGATGATGGCGCGCTTCAACGCGCGATACACCGCCGCCGAGCGGGACACCGCCGTGTCCTGGACGGGCCGGGCGGCGGGCGATCGTGCTTTGGTGCTGGCGGCCATGCGTGCGGCGTCTCCTCGCCGCCGCTTATCCGACAGCTTCCCGGGCCCGTCTAGGCCATGCCGGCGCACGGAGCGCCGCCACCCATCCCGCGCCGAGAATTCACATGCTCAAATACCCGCATGATTCATGCCCGACCCGGTTCCGTCTGTGGCGCAGCTCACAGATTGCGCGCTGAAGCTCGAGCTTTGTGGTTATGCTGAATCCTTGCGGCGGACCGCGCCCCATGGAATGACCGCCGGGAAGCCGCTCCGCGCGGCAAAGCCGGTCGGGAGAACGAGCATGGACACGCAGGGCAACGGCAACGGCGGCAAGGTCGCGATCGTGACGGCGGGCGGCAGCGGCATGGGCGCGGCCGCGGCGCGCAAGCTCGCGGCCGACGGCTACAAGCTCGCGGTTCTGTCCTCATCCGGCAAGGGCGAGGCGCTCGCGGCCGAGCTCGGCGGCGTCGGCGTCACCGGGTCGAACCAATCCACGGACGATCTCAAGCGCCTGGTCGACCTCACCGTGGAGCGCTGGGGCCGCGTGGACGTGCTGGTCAACAGCGCCGGCCACGGCCCGCGCGCGCCCCTGCTGGAGATCAGCGACGACGACTGGCATCGCGGCATGGAGGTTTACTTCCTCAACGTCGTGCGGGCCGCCCGCCTGGTCACCCCCGTGATGGAGCGGCAGGGCGGCGGCGCCATCATCAACATCTCCACCGCCTGGGTGTTCGAGCCGAGCCCCATGTTCCCGACCTCCGCGGTGTTCCGCGCCGGGCTTGCCTCGTTCACCAAGCTCTTCGCCGACCAATACGCCCCCAAGAACATCCGCATGAACAACGTCCTGCCCGGCTGGATCGACAGCCTGCCGCAGGTCGAGGAACGGCGGCAGGGCGTGCCGATGGGCCGCTACGGCACCAGCGAGGAGATCGCCGCCACGGTGGCGTTCCTGGCGTCGCCCGGGGCCGCCTACATCACCGGCCAGAGCCTCAAGGTGGACGGCGGCTTGATGCGCTCGGTCTGAGCGTTCAACGCCGCTCGGCCGCGACTTCGCGCAGCAGCGCCTCCCAGCGCGGGATCAGCGCCGCGGTCGAGAATTCGGCCTCGACCTTGCGGCGCAGAGCCCTGCCGAGATCCCGCCGCAGGACGGGCTCCGCGATCAGCCGGCCGATCGCCTCTGCGGTCGCGGCCGGGTCCTCGTGCGGAACGAAAATTCCGCTCACGCCGTCCTCGATCTGCTCCAGCACGCCATTGTCCGGCGTCGCCACGACGGGCAAGCCGGCCACGCCCGCCTCCGCGATCACGTGCGGCATGCCCTCGCCGCGCGCCAGCCAGACGAAGATGTCGAGCCCGGTGAGCAGCCGGGGCACGTCCGGCCTGTCGCCCAGAAAACGGAGCCGTCCGTCCAGGCCGAGCGTCGCCGCTTCCGCTTTCAGCTCGCCGGCATATTCGGGCATGAAGGCGTCCGGCCCGCCGATCACCACGAAGCGTGCGCGGTCGTCGCGCGCGGCCACGATCGCGGCGGCGCGCACGAAGTCCTCGACCCGCTTCTTGCGGTCGAGCCGCCCCACCCAGCCGACCAAAACCGCGTCGTCGTCGCACCCCATCTCGGCCCGCGCGGCCTCCCGCGCGTCGGCTGGAGCTTCGTCGAAGTCGACCATGCTGGGGATCTCGAGCGCGTCGCGCTCGCGCCCGGGCATCTGCTGCGCGGCGGCGTCCCGGATGGTCGCGCACACGCCGACGTAGCGGGCCGTGAGGTCCTTGGGGCCGGCCAGCGCTTCCGACACCAGCCCGCCATGCTCGATCAGTGGCGGCGGGCGCTCCATCAGCCGCAGGGCCGGGTAGACGTCCTGCACGGCCTGGCAGGCCACCACCACGTCGTAGTCCGCCATCTTGCGCGCCAGATACGCGACGGTGTCGTCGAACGAGAGCGAATAGGGCGTCTCGTCCACATCGACGCCAAGCGCGCGCAACTGCGCGACGCTCTGGTCCGGCATGCCCTCGCGCCGGAAGCACGCGACGACGTCGAGCCGGAACTGGCGGGGGTCGAGCCCGCGGGCGAGGTGCCGGACCTCCGTCTCCTCGCCGCCCACCACGATCCACGCGAACACGAACAGGATTCGAAGCGGCGGCTCCCCGGCAGGCCCGCTCACGTGCGGCTCGCCCCGTAGTCGAACACCACCTGCAGGAAGTCGGGCCGGTCGCGCAGGAGCGTGTCCAGGAACGTCGGCGCGTCGCCGATCGGCACGACGTGCGACACGAGATGCCGGCGGATGGCGTCGCCCTCCTCGTCGAGAAGCGCCAGCGTCTCGGCGGCCAGCCTTGAGCGGCCCCACGCAAATCCACACCCGCGCGGCACGCGCCCGATCTGCGCGCAGCGGATCGCGAGCCCGTTGTGGTGGAATTCCTCGCCGAGCCGCAGCGCGTCTGCGCCGCCCTGGTAGAAGGCGAGGTCGATTACGGTTCCCTGTGGGCGGAGCGCCTTGAGGGCGATGTGCAGCGCCTGCGCGGAGGCCCGGCACTGGAACACGACGTCCGCCCCGCGCTCGGCCGGTCCGCTGCGCCAGCGGTCCTTGGCCTGCACCCAGGCGTCCGGTTCGTCCAGCGTCTCGAAGCCGAGCGCTTCCGCCCGCGCGCGCCGGGCCGGGGAGGGCTCGGCGATCAGCACCGCGGCGGCGCCGCAGCGGCGCGCGAGAAGCGCCGTGAGCATGCCGACCACGCCGGCGCCCATCACGAGAACGCGACGGCCCTCGACGCCGTCGCGCAAGCTGCGAACGTCCGGCCCAACCGCGTCGGCGGCCGCATGCAGGAGCCCGTTGGCGCAGATCGGGCCCATCTGGGCCACGAATACGCCGAGCAGCGGATCCAGCCCGGGCGGCATCACCGCGTAGAACTCCTCGAACGCATCGGCCGTGTGGCCTGATTTATGGCCATACGCCATCGCGACGAGATCGCCCTCCCGCGGCGTGGCGGCGCGGCTTTCGACCACGCGACCCACCTCCATGTAGCCGAGGAAGCGGACCGGGTAGGCGGCCGAGGGCTCGCCGTCCACGAAGACGCCGTAGTCCCCCTCCCAACGCGCTCCGAGATATGGATTGCTGCCCTTCAGGAAGGTGAGCTCGGTGCCAGCCGAGAGGCCGCTGAACAGGGTCTCGACGTGAAACCTCCCGTCCGGAACGCCATGTTCTTCATAGGTGAAGAAGCCGGCCTGGCCGGGCTGCTCGACGCCGAGCGAGCGGATTGTTCTCGTCGCCGTCATCAAGCAGCTCCCTTCGCGGGTGTGCCCTGCCGTGGAGTGACCGGGCGGCGTTCGCGGGCGGAGCGAGCCGCCGCGGTGGCGACGCGGTGCGTTTCCAGCGCCTCCGCGTAGGGCGTGCGGATGCGGTTGGGGCCGCCCGCGACGGCATCGAGGAAATCGCGATCCTCGCGCACGAAGGGGTCGCCCTGAGCGCCGCGAACCGGCCGGCCGGCGCCCACGTCCACCATCAACTCGAATTCGGTCAGCTCCAGCGCGAGGCCGTCTCCGAAGAGATGCAGACCGATGCGATGCGGCCAGCGCAACAGGCAGGTCGACGCGACCGATCCGACCGCCCCGGACGCGAACCGGAGCGCCGCCGTGGAGGCCTCGTCGACGTTGCAGTCCGGGTGGTCCGGGCGTGGCGTCCGTCCGCCCATGGCGACGACCTCCTCGACAGGGCCGACCAGAAGGCGCGCGAGATCGAAGATATGGGTGGTCTGCTCCACCATCTGCCCGCCCGATTGATCCTGGCGGGACCACCAGGCCGGAGGCGGCGTGGAATCCAGCCAATAGCCGCTCACCAGCCGCGCGGGGGTCTTCGCGAGCAGTTCCTGCGCGGCTTCCACGATGTCGAGGTAGCGCCAGTGATAGCCGACGCCGGTGACGAGGCCGGCCTCCGCGACCCGCGCGGCGATGTCCTCGGCCGTCGCCTCGTCGGCGGACAGCGGCTTTTCGACGAAGAACGGGATGCGCCGGTCGATCAGGTCCCGCTCCGGCGCGCCGTGCGCGAAGGGCGGCAGGCAGACATAGCAGGCGTCCAGCCGCTCGGCGTCCAGCATGGCGCGGTGGTCCGCATAGGCGCGTGCGCCGGTCCGGTTCGCCATCTCGGCGGCCCGCTCGGCGGCGGGATCCGCCAGGCCGACAATCTCGACGTCGTCGAAGCCCTGGAGGTTGGCGATGTGGCGGCCCGCAATGCCCCCGGCGCCGATGAATCCGATGCGTAGCTTCGCCATTCTTACTCCTGGGTGACGGCTTGAGTGGGTAGGGCCGAGGCGGGTGGCCGTTGGGCCGCGAGCGTGGCCCGGTAAAGGGCGAGGTGGTCCGCCGCCATTCGATCCGCGTCAAAACGCTCGGCCCAGTGTTCGCGAGCCGCGCGGGCGCGCGTCTCGGCGCCGCGTCGGTCGCCCAGCGCCGCCAGGGCGGCCCGCGCCAGCCCCGGCGGATCGTCCGGGGGCACGAGCAGCGCCGTCGCGCGGTCCACGGCGTCGCGGGTGCCTGGGACATCCGTGGCGACGATCGGAAGGCCGGCCGCCATCGCCTCCAGCACCACGAGCGGATGCCCTTCAAACAGCGACGGGGAAACGAGGAGGTCGGCCCCGGCCATCAGGTCCGGCACGTCGTCGCGGCGTCCGAGCAGCAGGATGGCGTCGGACAAGCCGCGTCGGTCGATCTCGCCCCGCAGGTCGTCCGCGAGCGGCCCCGCGCCGACCCAGAGAAAACGGGCGTCAGGTCGCTCGGACAGGATCGCGGGCGCGGCGGCGAGCAGGGCCGCATGGCCCTTCTGAGGGGTGAACCGGCCCACGGTGAGCAGCACGGGGCTTTCAGGATCGAGGTTTAGCCGCTGGCGCGTGTCGCTGCGCGATCGGCGCGGCCTGGGCGGGGCGACGCCGTTGGGGATGACGTGCAACAGCCGGGCAGGGACGCCGGCTTGACCGAAGCTCTCGTTCGAGCTTTGCGACACGCAGATGAGCCGGTCGATCTGCGGCAGCATCTCGGCGTGGCGGGCGCGTTGGACCGGGTCGGTGAGCAGGTAGGGCAGGTGCTCGCTGCGCAGCACCACCGGAACGCCCGCATCACGGGCCGCATAGGGCGCGGGCAGGCCTTCCCAGCCGATGCCCGCATGGCAGTGAAAAACCTCGACCTGCTCGGTCCGGAGAAAGCGGACGAGCTCCGGCATCGCCTGCGGCTCCTCCCACCATCGAAGAGCCAGGACGCGGCAGCCCATGGCGGCGGCGCGGCTCAGGATGGCGTCGCCGCCCGGCGTCTCGCGCGCCGCGACGCTGACACGGCAATGGCGCCCGAGCCGTTCCGCCAGCGCGAGCATGTGCTCGCCGACGCCGGACGGGTCGGCGCTGTCCGTGAGCAGGCACACGCGAAGCGGCCCGTCAGGGCGTCGGACGCCAGGCGAGAGCCCGCGAAGCCCTTCGGCCCGGTCACGCTGCGCGCGCACGGCTTGGTTCATGCGACCTCCCGTCCAGGGAGGTGAACGAGGAACCTGCGCCTAAGTTGCGCGGCCGCCTTACTGGGCCCGCAGCCGCTCCTCCAGCGCCCCGCGCAGCCGCCACATCGCGCCGCTGCGGTCGGTCTCGATGTCGCCATGCGTGATGGTGTGGCCGGCCGGAACCGCCCGGCGCAGCACCGCGCCGGGCAGCAGGTAGTAGGGCACGGGCGCGGCTTCGGCCGACGCCGCGGCGGGCTCGATCAGCGGGTCGACATCCGGCAGCACATGGCGGTAGCCGAGCGCAAAGCGATGGCCGGCCGGCAGCGCCACGCGGGCGCGGGCCACAACGTCGAACCGCTGGACCGGGTTTTCGCCGCCCGTGCCATGGCCGGTGCGCAGCGCCGACAGCAACGACAGGCCGACCTCAGCGCCCAGGAGGTGCACGGGATTATGCAGCATCAGGTGCCGTCCCGAGCGGCTGCCCGGTATGCCCTTGGAGGCCAGCAGCCGCCCGGTCGCCGGGTCCGGAGCCTCCACGACCACGAAGACGCCGCCCGCAAAACTGAGTTCGTCCGGCCGGCGCAGGCACGAGAACACGTCCACCACGCCGGAGCCGCCGAGAATGCCGCCGTCGTCCAGCGGGCAAAACACCTGCGGCAGCTCCACGGTGCGCACCACGGGGCCGTGCATCGCGGCCGTGTCGGGCCGCAGCCCGCAATGGTTGGCCACGATGGTCATCTCGGTATGGTCCGGCACGGTCGCGGTGGCGAGGCCGGGGATCATCCTCCCCGCCAGCGCGGCGGCGGGATCGGCGGGCGCGAACAGCGCCTCGTAGCCGGCCGGCGCGGCCTCCGCGCGCCCCCAGGACGTCACCGTCCCGGCGCGGGGGTCGAAGACATAGTCGGACTCGGTCGATTTGCCGGCCGCCACGACCGGGAAGCCTAGCGCCCGGGCGCGGGCGATGAGTTGGCAGAGCAGGCTCGGCTGGTCGCCCTCCACGAGCGTGTGCACCAGGCCGGCCGCCTTGGCCATGCGGGCGAGCTCGGGCCCGACCACGACCTCGGCCTCCTTGGTGGCCATCGCGACATGGTAGCCGAAGCCGATCGCCTGCTCGGCCACGGCGGCCGCCCCGAAGGGATCGCCTGTCGCCTCCACCACGGCTTCGAGCGGCAAGTCGGACAGGAGCGCGCTGTCCTCCAGCACGGCGATGCGGCCAGCTTGCAGGGCGGCCAGCGCCTCCCGGCGTGAGCCCGCGACCTGGAACGCGTCCGCCTCGTAGCCGCCGGCCTTCAGCGCCGCGGAGGCGCGCGGGACGTCGCGGTCGCACACCACCGTGAGGGCGAGATCCGGGATGCGGCGGGACTGCGCGATCAGGGTCGCGCCGAATTCTCCGGCGCCCACCAGCGCGAAGGGGCTGCGCGCGCCGACGGCGGCGTGTGTGTCAGGCATGTGAGGCTCCATCGGGGGATCAGAGCGCGTCCTTCACGCGCTCCCAGGTGCGTTCCATGTGGCGCGACAGGGCGGCGGCCAGCGCCTCGCCGTCACGCGCTTCCAGGGCGGTCATCATCGCCTCGTGGTCTTCCACCGCGCCGGCCCATTTGTCCGGTCCCTCGTTGCCGATGTAGCGGATGCGCTTGAGGCGGGCCTGCAGCACGCCATGGACGTCCGCCAGCGCGTCGTTGCGCGAGATCCGCAGCATGGCGGAATGGATGGCCTGGTTGAGCTTGAAGTAGGACAGCCGGTCGCGCCGCGCGTAGAGGTCGAGCATGCGGTCGTGCATCGCCCGGATCTCGAGGATGTCGGCGTCGGAGGCGTTCTCGCAGGCGAGCCGCCCGGCCAGGGCCTCCAGGGCGCCCAGCACCGTCAGGGCGTCGCGGACATCCTTGGGCGAGAACTTGCGAACGATGGCGCCGCGCCCGGGCGAGAGCTCGATCAGCCCTTCGCTGGCGAGGTATTTCAGGGCTTCCCGCAGCGGCGTGCGCGACACGCCGAGGTCGCGGCCGAGATTGCCCTCGTGCACCCGCGAGCCCGCCGGCAGAACGCCCTCGGTGATCATGTCCCGGATCCGCCCCACGATCGCGTCGTGGAGGTTGTGCCGCACAATCGGACGATGATCGTCCGGCGGCAGCCCCGCCTCGATCTCCAGCGCGTCCACCATGGCAACATCCCCCGTCGGATTGTTGAGCTCAGCTTAGCTCTCGCGGTTGAAATCCACAACTCGCTGTATGCTGCATACAGCATTCTTGATGCGAGCCCGAACGGGTGTTAGCGTGGTTGCAAGAACGGAGGAACGTCACCCTTGAGTGCACACGCCACACAGCGACCCGTGATCGCTTTCGCGATGGGCGACCCCGCCGGCGTCAGCCCCGAGCTGGCCGCCAAGCTCCTGGCGTTGGACGAGGTCCGCGCCGAAGCTGACCTCATCGTGTTCGGCGACCGGCGCATCCTCGACGAGGGCGCGCGGATCGCGGGCGTCGACCCCGCCATCGAGACGATCGCGGAAGCGGACCTCGACGGCGTCAAGCCGGGTCGCTCGGTGTTCGTCGACCTGAAATCCTTGGCGCTCGAGGACGTGACGCCCCAGACCGCGACGCTGGCGGGCGGGCAGTTCGCGACGCTGAACTTCCGCAAGGCGCTTCAGCTCGCCGCAGCCGGGCGCGCCGACGCGGTGTTCTTCACGCCGTTCAACAAGAAGGCCATGCGCCTCGCCTATGCGGGCTATGACGACGAGATCCGCTTCATCAACGACGTGCTCGGCCGCACCGGCCCGGCCAGCGAGTTCAACGTGTTGGGCGACCTCTGGAACGCCCGCGTCACGTCCCACATCCCGCTCTCGGGCGTCGCGGCCGCGATCACCGGCGAGGCGATCCAGCGGAGCCTCACGCTGACCGATCGCTCCATGCGCGACGCCGGTTTCGCGCGTCCACGCATCGCGGTGGCGGGCCTCAACCCGCATGCGGGCGACGGCGGCAATTTCGGGCGCGAAGAGATCGACGTGATCGAGCCGGCCGTGCAGGCCGCCGCGGCGCGGGGCATCGCCTGCGAGGGGCCGTTCCCCTCCGACACCGTGTTCCTGCGCGCCAAGGCTGGCGCCTTCGACGCGGTGCTGACCATGTACCACGACCAGGGCCAGATCGCGATGAAGCTCATGGGCTTCGACCGCGGCGTCACCACGCTGGGCGGCCTGCCGTTCCCGGTCTGCACGCCCGCGCACGGCACCGCCTATGACATCGCCGGCCAGGGGATCGCCAATATCGGCGCCTCCCGCGAGGCAATCCTGCTCGCCGCCCGCATGGGCCGCGAGGCGCGCGTCCGCGCCGCAGCCTGATCGGCGCGCCGGGCGCGAGCCCGGCCGCCACGACGCTGACCGCCGGAACCAACCGTCGGCCGTCCAAACCTCGAAGCGCACCCTTAAGGAGGAACATCGCCCATGAAACGCATCACCGCGCTGGCCCTGGCCTTCGCCGCATCCGTGGCGTCCGCGCCGATCGCCCAGGCCGCATGGCAGCCCAGCAAGCCCGTGGAATTCGTGGTCACGTCCGGCCCCGGCGGCGGCACCGACACCTTCGCGCGGGTCGTCCAATCGATCATCGCCAAGCACAAGCTGGTCGAGCAGCCCATCGTGGTCACCAACAAGGGCGGCGGCAGCGGTGCGGAAGGGTTCGTCTACGGCAAGGGCGCGGCCGGCGACCCCCACAAGGTGATCTTCGGCACCAACAACGAATACCTGCTGCCGCTCGTCGCCAAGCTGGCCTTCAAGCCGGACGACCTCACGCCCGTGGCCGCCATGGCGATGGACGAGTTCCTGATCTGGGTGAACGGCAACGCCGAGTTCAAGGACGCCAAGACCTACCTGGCCGCCGCCAAGGGCAAGCCCGAAGGCTTCAAGATGGGCGGCAGCCAGTCCAAGGACACGGACGAGACGCTGACCAAGCTGATCGAGGGCGCGACCGGGACCAAGTTCATCTACATCCCGTTCAAGGGCGGCGGCGAGGCGGCCGTTCAGCTCGCCGGCGCGCACATCGACAGCAACGTCAACAACCCCAACGAGAACATCGGCCAGTGGAAGGCCGGGCTCGTGAAGCCGCTCTGCGTGTTCAGCCCGCAGCGGCTGCCGGTCGGCCCCAAGGTGGCGGGCGACATGAGCTGGGGCGACATCCCGACCTGCAAGGAGCAGGGCGTAGGCATCGACCAGTTCCAGATGCCGCGCACGGTCTGGCTCGCCCCCAAGGCGCCCGACGACGCCGTGAGCTTCTACGCCGATGTCCTCGCCAAGGTGAAGGATACGCCGGAGTGGAAGGAATACATCGAGCGGACCTCGCAGACGAACCGCTTCCTGAGCGGCGCCGAGCTGAAGACCTTCATCGCCTCTGACGAGGAGAAGAACCGCAAGGTCTTCGAGAAGGAAGGCTGGGTGGTGAAGTAACCGCCCCGATCCGGCTTCCGGCGACCGCGCCGGGAGCCGCACGTCACAGACGAGGGTGAGGCATGAGCTCCACTGACGAAACCGTCCAGCCTCGCGCGCTGCTGAGCCGCCGCGCCGCCGAGATCATGGCGGCGCTGTTCACCGGCGCGATCGGCGCGGCCGTGGTGATCGGCTCGCGCGAATACGGCACGGGCTGGGACAGCTCCGGCCCGCAGCCGGGAGCCTTCCCGTTCTATGTCGGCCTCATCATCGTCGCCGCCAGCCTGGCGAACCTCGTGCGCGGCGCGCTGGCGGGCGCCGGCCCGGCCTTCGTGGACCGTCTCCAGGCCCGGCAGGCCGCGTCGTTCTTCCTGCCCATCGTGGCCTTCGTGATCCTCACGGTGACGCTCGGCATCTATGTCGGCGCCGCGCTGTATCTCTTCGGCGTGATGGTGTTCCAGGGCGGCTACCGCTGGTGGACGGCGCTCGGCGTCAGCCTGGGCGTGGCGCTCTTCTTCTTCGTGGTGCTGGAGCGCTGGTTCCAGGTGCCGTTGCTCAAGGGTCCGCTGGAAGCGGCCCTCGGCATCTACTGAACGGGTTCGCGGCCGGGAGGGCGCCTTGGACAACCTCATCTCGCTCATGCACGGCTTCGGCGTGGCCGCGACCGGCTTCCACCTCACCCTGATGGTGGTCGGCGTGCTGCTCGGCATCCTGGTCGGCGTGCTGCCCGGCCTCGGCGCGCCCAACGGCGTGTCGCTGCTGCTGCCGCTCACATTCTCGATGGACCCGGTCTCGGCCATCATCCTGCTCACCAGCATGTACTGGGGCGCGCTGTTCGGCGGCTCCACGACGTCGATCCTGTTCAACATCCCGGGCGAGCCATCCTCGGTGGCGACCACCTTCGACGGGTACCCGATGGCCAAGCAGGGCAGGGCGACCGAGGCGCTCAGCCTCGCCTTTCTGTCGGCCGGCTTCGGCGCGTTGGCCGGCGTGGTGCTGATCACCATCCTGAGCACCTGGGTGGCCAAGTTCGCCCTGCGGTTCAGCTCGCCTGAGTATTTCGCGGTGTATTTTCTCGCCTTCGCGAGCTTCGTCGGGCTCGGCGGCACGTCGCCGTTCAAGACCATCGTGTCGATGATGCTCGGCTTCGCCTTCGCGACCGTCGGCATGGACACCATCTCGGGCAGCCTGCGCCTCACCTTCGGCTTCAACGAACTGCTCAGCGGCGTCAGCTTCCTGGTCGCCGTGATCGGCCTGTTCGGCATCGGCGAGCTGATCCTCACCATGGAGGAAGGCCTGCGCTTCGACGGCATCCACGCCAAGGTGAGCCCGCGCGACGTGCTCGCCACCATCCGGCGAATGCCGCGCTACTGGATGACGCTGCTGCGCTCGAGCCTGATCGGCTGCTGGATGGGCATTACGCCCGGCGGGCCGACGGCCGCCTCCTTCATGAGCTACGGCCTGGCCAAGCGCTTCGCCCGCAACAAGGAAGGCTTCGGCAAGGGCCGTCCCGAGGGCGTGATCGCTCCCGAGACGGCCGACCATGCCGCCGGCACCAGCGCGATCCTGCCGATGCTGGCGCTCGGCGTGCCGGGCTCCGCTACCGCCGCCGTCATGATGGGCGGCCTGATGATCTGGGGGCTCAATCCCGGCCCCATGCTGTTCATCGAGAAGCCGGACTTCGTCTGGGGCCTCGTCGCCAGCATGTATCTCGGCAACGTGGTGGCGGTCGTGCTGGTGCTCGCCACGGTGCCGTTCTTCGCCGCGATCCTGCGCATCCCCTTCGCGATCATCGGCCCCGTGATCGTGGTGGTCTGCTTCATCGGCGCCTACACGGTGTCGAGCTCGATCTTCGACCTCTGGCTGGCGCTGGGCTTCGGCGTCGTCGGCTACGTGTTCAAGAAGCTCGACTACCCGGTCGCCCCGCTGGTGCTCGCGATGGTGCTGGGCGACAAGGCCGAGGACGCCTTCCGCCAGTCGATGATCATGTCGCGCGGCTCGCTGGCGATCTTCTGGTCCAACCCGCTGGTCGCCTGCATGACCGCGCTCGCGGTGGCGCTGCTGCTCTGGCCCCTCATCGGAATGGCGCAGGATCGCCTTCGCGCGTCCCGCACGGTGGCGGCGGCGGGATGACGGCGACGCCTGGCGGGTCGCGGGCCTTTCGCCGGGCGCTCTGTCAGGCGCCGGGGTTCGGGATCAGCCCGTGCTTGGTCATCACGGCTCCCATCGCGGCCGGCTCGGCGCCCTTCGCGACGAGGTCGGCGATCTCCTGGAAGTAGTCAGAGCCCAGAACGCCTGGCGTGAGAACGCACAAGCATTTCGCCGGCTGATCGCCATCGTTCCGGAACCCGTGCACGACGCCCCGTCGGATGAAGGCCGTTTGGCCCGGCCCGATCGAAATATCTTGGCCGTCAATCCGCCAGGCGCTCGTTCCTTCCAGCCCATAGATCGTCTCGTCCCAACTTTCGTGATGATGCGCGATGGGCATGCGAGCCGACGGCTGAACCGTCATTTCGAAAATCGTGACGCTGCCGGCCGTATCCGCTTTGTCCTGCATAAAGCGAAGGTGAAGGCCGCCGATAGTGATCGTGCGAGTCATGGTGCGCTACCTTGCGAGCCTAGCTGCGCGGCGTGCCCGGCCGCCAGCGCGGTGTCGCCGAACTGGACAAAGGACGCGACCTCGCCGTCCTTGAACGTCCACAGGTCGTAGAACTGCGTCGAGAACGTCTCGCCCGTGGGCGTGAACCGAATGGTGAGGTCCGTCAGCACGGCGGCGCGCTCGCCTTCGACGATGAAGTCGCGATGCTCGTAGGCCAAAACCTCGTAGGCGTCCGACATGCCCTTGAAGGCCGCCTTGACGGCCGGAGCTCCGTTCGCCTCGTGAGCAACCGGACAATGCTGCGGCGATCCCGCCCAAACGAAACACGCGTCCGGCGAGAATTTCTCCATGCAAGCGTCGACGTCGCCGCGCGCCCGTGCGGCGTATAGGTTCCGAATACTCTCGACGATCTGTTCCCGCGACGTCATGGCCACGCTCCGGATCCAAACGAGCCGGCCGACATGCCGGCTTTAGTGCTGAAGCGTAGCACCTGCCGCACAACCGCCAAGCATTCTATTCGGCGCGTTGTTGCGGACGCCGCGGCCTCGCTTGAACAGCCTTCGGCTTCGGCCCTAAAGTCGATGCAACGTAAGATCCGGCCTCTGGAGGCCGCGGGCTGAAACCTGCGCGCGCCAGGGGCTGAACAACGAGGTGCACCAGTGACCGCAGACATCCTGTCCAGCATCGCGGCGGAACTCCGCGTCGAGGTCTCCCGGCTCGAGGCCCAGGCGCTCGGCAGCCTGCGCGACCCGATGAACCTCGGCGGCGTGGTGGCGGTGCGCACCGTCGAGGCGCTCGCTAACGCAATCGAGCGCGTCGCCGAGAACGCCCGCCCGTCCAAGCCGCTCCGCTCGGTCTGAAACCGGGAGCCCCGCTCAGGCCGGCGCCAGCGCGCCCGGCCGGGGCGTCGCGAAGGGCCGGAACGTCATCAGCACCAGCATGGCGGCCAGGCCCAGGCCCCACGATGCGAAATACATCGGCGCGTAGCTGCCGACCCGGTCGTAGATGAGCCCGCCGATCAGCGGCCCCGTCGACATGCCGAGGCTGCCCGCCATGGCCATGCCGCCAATGATCGTGCCCATCATCCGCATCGGGAAGTTCTCGCGAATGATCACCGCATAGAGCGGCATCGTGCCGGCATAAATGAACCCGACCACGATCGCGACCGCATAGAACCCGGTGAGCTCGTTCACGAACGCATAGGCGAGCACCCCGAAGGCCTGCGCCAGCAGTCCGAGGATCAGCACCCGCTGTGCGCCGTAGCGGTCGCCCGCCACGCCGAAGCCGATCCGGCCGAAGAGTCCGGCGAGCCCTTCGAGGCTGTAGATCGAGACGGCTGCGATCATCGGCACGCCGCAGGTCACCGCATAGCTGACGGTGTGGAAGATCGGCCCCGAATGGGTCGCGCAGCAGAAGAAGTTGGCCAGCAGCAGCGTGATGAACTGCGGTGATCCGAGCGCCTGGCGCACCGTCATGCCGGTTGATGATCCGTCCTGCGGCGCCCCGGCCGGACCGGCCGACAAGGTCGGCGGCGTACGGACGAGCAGCGCGGCCGGGATCATCAGCGCTGCCGCGAGCCCGGCCACGATCAGCATGGCGGTGCGCCAGTCGTGGCGCGTCACCAGCCAGGCGGCGAGCGGCGCCATGGTCATCGGCGCGAGGCCCATGCCGGCCGAAACGAGCGACACGGCCAGGCCGCGCCTTGTCTCGAACCAGCCCGTGACGCAGGCCATCATGGGCGCGAAGATCGCCGCCGTGGCGGCCCCGACCAGCACGCCGAACAGCGCCTGGAAGGCGACCAGCGTCTCGGCCTGGCTGGCCAGCGCCAGGCTGGCCGAAAGCACGATCGAGCCGGTCAGCACCACCGGGCGTGGGCCGAAGCGGTCCGACAAGCCGCCCCACAGCATGCTGGCGACCGCCATGGCGAGGAAGCCGAACGTCATCGCGGTGGAGATGCCGGTGACGGACCAGCCGGTCGCCTCCGACATCGGCCGCAGGAACACCGGCAGCGAGAACATGGCGCCGGCGGCGACGCAGCCCAGCAGGCCGCCCGCCGCGACGATCACCCAACGATAAGGACGGTCCATGATGGCTCCGGCGCGTTCGGGGGAGGGTTCGCCGGGCCGCTCAGGCCTGGGCGGGTTTCCAGTCGGAGGACGGGACCGTGTTGATCATCCATGGGATGCCGAACTTGTCGATCAGCGAGCCGAAGCCCGGCGACCAGAAGGTCTCGCCGAAGGGCATCACGGCCGTGCCGCCTTCGGCCAGTTGCTCGTACCAACGCTGGCATTGCGCCTTGTCGGGGCTGTGCAGGGTGACGTCGAAGCCGTTCTTCGGCTTGTCGATGTTGCGCGCCCAGGCGGGATCCATGTCGGCGCCCATCAGGGCCTGGTCGCCCACCTCCAGCCAGCAATGCATGAGCCAGTCCTTGTGCTGCTCGTTCATCGGCATGCCGGGCGGGGCAGCGCTATACGGCATGGCGGCGATGATCTTGCCGCCCAGCACCTGGGCGTAGAATTCGAACGCCGGGCGGCACTGGCCCTGGAAGCTGAGGCTGGTGACGATTTTCATGGGGGTTCCTCCACAACCGGCGACCTTGACGTCAGCCCTGTTAGGTTGATATCAACGTAACAGTCCAGAGCTTGTCAACCCCTCACATGCAACGTATCGCCGACGTCCCGTTCGAGACCACGCTGCTGGTGCGCGACACCTGCCTGTGCCTGCACGCGCAGCGCGCCGCGCGCGCCCTGGCGCGCCGCTTCGACGTGGCGCTGAAGCCCGCAGGGCTCACCAGCGGCCAGTTCTCGCTGTTGATGTCGCTGAACCGCCCCGAGCCGCCGCATCTGGGCAGCGTCGCCGCCCTGCTGGCGATGGACCGCACGACCCTCACGGCCAACCTGAAGCCGCTCGAGCGCCGCGGCCTCGTGGCGATCACGCCCGATCCCAAGGACCGCCGCAGCAAGCGCCTCAGCCTCACGGCCGACGGCCGCACCATTCTGGCCCAGGCGGCCCCGATCTGGAAGCAGCTCCACGCCGCCATCGAGTCCGAACTCGCGAGCCCCCACCAGCTCCGCGCTGAGCTGGGCGTGCTGTCCAGGGCGGAAGGGCCGGAGTTCGGCTAAGGCCTAGGGCAACTATGGCGGCGGCGAGACTTAAGGCGTTACGACCAGAGCCGGTCGGCAAATTCCGCTGCTCTGCGGCCTAGTCTTTTGCGGCCACGGCGATCCGGCTGGGTTGGGCCGGCGATCCCTTTATCTTCTTGTAGCTTCTTATGATGGGCATGACATACGCGCCGTACAACGTGTTGTACTTGCGCAGTCCATCCTCGCTGTATCCGGAAATGCCATACACTACCTCTTCACCCGGACGAGGTTTATAGCCTGTCCTGAAAATCCAGTCGAAAATCGACAGGTTGGTGCCGAAGTTCTTGTCCCAGTGATCCTGGATCTTGCTGTGGTGCACTTGGTGCATGTGTGGGCTTATCAGAACGCGATCAAACGCCCCTAAGCCGATGGCGTGGTGCGAATGCTTCAGCGGATCCAGCGTTGCGATGACGAATATTTTCGATGCAACCAGCGACAAGGCCAATGCCTCAACGACCGTAATTCCGTACAAGTAGACGAACAACCCACCCAAAGAGCCGGTCAGAAGACTTCGGACGAAACCTTCGAACAGGAGCGCGAAGGGATGGCCGCGCTTCGATGTGAGCGGGTTCAACGATTGGGCGGAATGGTGAACCTTATGGAATTCCCACATGAACGGCACTTTGTGCTGAACGTAGTGGCAGAAGTAATCCGAGAGCTCGATAACGAAAAACATGGAAATCGTGCACAGGGCAGATGCGAAAAATCCGAATTCGACGATGCTGGGACTGCCAAACAGAGTGCGCAGCAGATCACTGACGTGCATGCACATCCATGTATTGAAATAGATTACTGGCAGAAGCAGGAACCCTTCAGTCAACTTGCTGATGACGTAAATCTTCAAGTCAGCATGGAAACTGGCGTTCGTCAGGACGTTGATGGGAACGCAATGGTCGTAGAGTTCGCGAAAGGCGAACTTGTGCCCGTTTGCGATGGCATAGGTCACATAGGTGATGATGCCGCAGCCGAAGAATATAGACCACGTGACTATAAATTGCGGTGCATGGATTACGTATTTCGCTATATCGATCATAGCTGTCCTGCAACGCCTACACAATTCCTGAGCAAAATACAATTCAGCGATGTTGTTAAAGAGTCAAATTACAGAATGCCAATAGTTGCTGCAGTCGAGGTTCTATCCGGCTGCTATGAGGTTAACGGACCATAGTCCACGCACGATGGAGGGGCGTAATTCCCGAGTGTCGTTATTGAGGCATGGTAAGCAACGGAATCCTCTTTGAAGGAACGGCGCCCAGAATGACGCATCCAACCGAAACCCTGGATGGCTCCTGTCTGTATCTTCACTCATAGACAGGCAGGGGGATGTGAAGTGTGATCAAAATCAAGGAAGCGGCGCCGAGGTGCTCGTAGCGTTCGAAGTCGATGGCACCGCAGCGCCGGAGCCGGGTCCTCTTCGGCCGAAAGCCCGGATCACCCATGGCGCTGCGAAAGCAATCGAGGGTCGGAAGGGCGGGGGCGATGCTCTGGAAGTGTGATGCACGAGTTCTGGGCTATGCCGCCCTGTGCGCCCTTGCGCTGGCCCTGACGGGATGCGCTTCACGCCCCGAAACAGGATTCCTGACGCCGGTCGCCGCCGGGGCGGGAGCCACTCCTCATACCTTGCTGGTCGCCACGATGCGCGAGCGTGACGCTCGGCCGGGCACCTGGTTCAATGGCGAGCGGGCTTACCCGCTCGACTTCGCCCGGCTGGAGGTGTCGGTGCCGCCGACCCACAAGCCCGGGGAGGTCGAATGGCCCTCGGCCGCTCCCGGCAAGGCGGAGACGGATTTCGTCGTCCGCGACGCGGCTTATGTGGACGGCGAGAAAGCTTTCGTCGACACCCTTAATAGCCAGCTTGCGTCTCGGCCGCCGGGAAGCCGCAAGGTCTTCCTGTTCATCCACGGCTACAACACCCTCTTTGCCGAGGGCGTCTACCGCTTTGCGCAGGTGATCCATGACGCCAAGGCGCCGGCGGTCCCTGTTCTGTTCACCTGGGCGTCGCGCGGCCAGCTTTCGCAACACGTCTACGACATGAACAGCGCGACAGCCGCCAGGGATAGTCTGGACCGGACGATCCGGCTGCTCTTCGCGAGCAACGCCGAGGAGGTCAACATCGTCGCGCACTCCATGGGCAACTGGGTCACCGTGGAAGCGCTTCGACAGATCAAGATTTCCGGAAGGGTTCCGCAGATATCCAAGCTCGGCGCTCTCATCCTCGCGGCTCCGGACATCGACATCGACGTGTTCAAGAGCCAGATGCGCCAATTCGGCAAGCCGAAGAAGCCTTTCGTCATCGTGCTCTCGAAGGATGACAAGGCGTTGCAGGCGTCGAGCTTCATCGCCGGAGGAGCGCCGAGACTTGGCGCCGACTCCGACCGGGACGAGCTTGCGGCGCTCGGCGCGATCGTTCTCGACATGACGGACGTGAAGGCGCTCGATTCCAGCAACCACGGCAAGTTCGCCCAGCTGGCTGCGGTTGCGCCCCAACTCAGGGCCGTGCTCGAAGCCGGCGTGGGGACGCCGGTCAATCCCGCGGACGAAGGCAAGGAAGTCGTCGGCGGCTCGCTGCAGAGCCTCCTGTCGCTGCCGATCACGATCGTGCGCGCACCCGTCAGGGTGTTGACGGGCCGCTGAACCCGCGAACGCGCCCTAGCGGCGCGCCGTTTTGCCCTGCCGGCACTTGAGCTGCGGCGCGAGAAGGCGCTCGAAGGCGAACTTCACTTGCCGGTATTCATCCTCGCAGAGCTCGGCCCGCTCCGCCGGCAGATAACCCTTCTCGACGAAGTCGCCGAAGGTCTTCTTGTCTGAACCGTAGCTGATGCACATCAGATTGAAGAAGCGCTGGGCCGGCAACCCGTGCTCGTTGGCGAAGTCCTTGAGCTTCGGCTGGGCTTCCTTGGCCTCCGAGGCGTACATCGTCCCGATGCTGGCGATGACGCGACGCACCTCGTCCTTGCCCATTCGCAGCAGGATGAAAGCGGCGACCTGGTCGGCGGCGTCTTCCTCGCGGCCCAGGTTCGGAACCTTCTTCAGGTCAAACACCGCGTGGGCCAGCTCGTGCAGCAGCACTTCCAGAAACGGGCCGACGATGTAGTTGGCGGGCGTGAGGCCTTCCCGCACGCCCGCAGGCGGGATCTTCTGTCCGAGTTCCTGGATGTAGGCGATGTATTCGTAGCAGATGCCCAGCGCGCCCTCATCGGGATCATAGGCGGCGTTGATGTCGCCGTCGCAACCCTCGACCTTGATCAACAGCGGCCTGGGAAAGCGGAGATGGCGCAGGCGGTCGCGCACGCGCGAGGCCATGTAGCGCTTGCGCTTCGCCTCGTCGGGGTCCTTCAGCATGGCGTAGACCTCCTTCGGGACCACCTGCCAGGAATCCCCATAGCGATCCGTGATCCAGCCGCAGGCCATCGGCTCGCCGCCGTCCAGCATCGCTTCCCAGACGCGGTCCACCTCGTCCTGGGAATCGTAGCCGAGCACCAGCGATATCGCCGGCGTGAAAGTGAAGTTCGGGCCGCCATTAAACGCCGCGTAGGGCTGGCCCGCCAGCGTGAATTCGACTAGCAGCGTGCTTCCCTCCGGGCCGGATGGGGTGTCCACCGGCGACTTGATCACAGCGCCCATGCGCGAATTGGGGATGACGGAGCAATACCATTGCGCCGCTTCCTCGGCCTGGCCGTTGAACCAGAGGCAGTGCGAAAGTTCGGGCATGCCGGCCTCCTCAGGCGTTTGCGGGTTCGGCGGGAGCCATGGCGGCCTTGCAGGCCTCCAGGTCCATCCACATGAACTCCCAGCCATGGCCGTCCGGGTCCTCGAAGCTGCAGCCATACATGAAGCCGTGGTCCTGGACGGCGCTCGGATCGGGCTTGCCGCCCGCGGCGGCCGCCCTGGCGACGACCGCGTCAACTTCATCGCGGCTGTCCGCCGACAGGCAGAGCAGCACCTCGCTCGTGGTCCCGGCATCCGCGATCGCCTTGGAGGTGAACTGGCGATACTTGTCGTGCGTCAGAACATGGCGTGGATGGTGTCCGATAACACCATGCAGGCCGCCGTGTGGTCGCTAAACATTTCGTTCTTGTGGGCGCCGACGGCCTCGTAGAACGCGGTCGCCTTGGCGAGGTCCGCGACGGGCAGGTTCACGAATATCATCTTGGGCATCGGGGGATCCTCCAAGCCCGCCCCCTTTGGCGAGGCGCTTGCCGCCTTAGCGCGATCCCGGCCCGAAATCGTCGGCATGACGGCGGACCTGAGCAAGTACACGGACTTCCACGTCTTCGCGAAGGCGCATCCGGACCGCTTTTATCAGATGGGAATGGCCGAGCAGCTTTTGATGGGGGCGGCGGCCGGCATGGCGCGGGAGGGCTTCCAGCCCTTCGTGACGACCTATGCGGTGTTCGCGTCGCGCCGCGCCTACGACTTCATCTGCATGGCGATCGCGGAGGAAAAGCTCGACGTGAAGATCGTCTGCGCGCTGCCCAGGCTGACCACCGGCTACGGGCCGAGCCACCAAGCCACCGAGGACCTGGCGATTTTCCACGGCCTGCCGAACATGACGATCATCGATCCCTGCGACGCGCATGAGATCGAGCAGGCCACCGTCGCGATCGCGGATCACCGCCCGGTCTACATGCGCCTGCTGCGCGGCAACGTCCAACTTGTGCTGGACGAGTACGGCTACCGGTTCGAACTCGGAAAGGCCAAGGTGCTGCGCGACGGGAAGGACGTGATGATCGTCTCGACCGGCCTATGACCATGGGCGCCCTGGAAGCCGCCGCCCTGCTCGGCAAAGACGGAGCCGACGTGGGCGTCACGCACGCGCCGACCATCAAGCCGCTGGACGAGGCGACGCTGCTGGATGTCGCCGGCCGCACCGGGAGGCTCCTGGTCGTGGCCGAGAACCACACGATCGTGGGCGGCCTCGGCGAAGCCGTGGCGGGTGTGCTGCTGCGGGCCGGCGTGATTCCGGCGGCTTTCCGCCAGATCGCGCTCCCGGACGAGTTTCTGGATGCAGGAGCGCTGCCGACGCTGCACGAGCGCTACGGGATATCGACCGGGAGGGTGGTGGAACGGGTGAAGGGGTGGCTGGGGCGAGCGCGCGCCGATGAACTCGGCGCCGGCCAGCATTTATGACAGGGCTGCAACGGGTCTGCGCGGTGGCGGTCCTCATTTCGGACGGACAATTTCGTCGATCCGTCGCAGAACCTCGAAGATCACCGCCGTCGACCAACCAAACAGGAGCACCCCGTTCATGGCTGCGAGCGGCCCCATCAGTCGCCAGTCCTTGGTCGGAGTGATGTCGCCGTATCCGAGGGTCGTGTAATTCACGAAGGCGAAATAAAGAACATCGGATCCCTCGGGCGCAACGTCGGCCAGCGCGTATACAGAGGCCCAAACCAGCACCTCCACGACGTGGGCCATCATCAGAACGACAACGCACGCGGCCATGACCTCGCCAAGGAACAACCAACCCGGCCTCACGTCGGCGGAATAGGCGCGCGTGACCCTGATCACAGTCGCCATAATCGCCGCATGGATCATGATGTTGACGACGCTGGCGGCGCCGCCGACCAGCAGTTGACGCAGCATGTGAACCCCCTCACTTGCGCCCGCCGCGACAGAGATCATCGTGTGCCGCGTTGGCGTGCGGATTGGTCGGCCGGACCTCATCCTAGACAGCCACTTACGTCCGGTTGCAACTCTTTCGATTGAGCTTAAGCTCGAAGGGCGCGCGATCACCGCGGGAGGAGGCTCTCGGCCCTGCCTAGCCCGATCGATCTATTGAGGATGACGGGTTTAAAGCGCCAGAATGAAAATGGCCCCTTGCAGCTCTTCAATTAGCGAGCTCAGCCATGTCTGTGAACTGCGACCCAAGACGGGAAGTCATCGAGCGGGCCTTGCGGAACATTCTCGCGAGTGAAGAATTCCGACGGTCAAAAAGGCTTAGTCAGTTCCTGTCCTATATCGTTCAGGAGTGCCTGGAAGGTCGACAGGACCGGATCAAAGCATACGCCATCGGGGTTTCTGTTTTTGACAGGCCGGAGAACTTCGACCCCAATATAGACCCTCTGGTCCGCATCGAGGCCGGTCGACTCCGTCGGGCGTTAGAACGTTATTACTACAACGCGCATGACCCGATCCAGATCGATGTGCCTAAGGGCGGGTATGTCCCGACCTTCAAGCCCTCCATCGCCCTTGTTGGATCGCCCGACGCCGGCGCTGATCCTCAACCGCGCATCTCCTTTATCGAGGGCTCACGTTCAGCCATCTCGCCGTCGCGATGGGGAGTCCGCATCACGTTTGCGGCCTCGATCGTCGCGGCCGCCCTGCTTTATGCGGGACACGGGATCTGGACGGCGCACCCCGAAAAGCCCCTTTTCGCCGTTCTCCCCTTCACGATGACGGGGGGCGACTTTCGCGCCCAACAGATCGCCAGCGGGGTTTCGGAAGAGGTGATGAGCGTTCTGGCCGGACAAGACGGCGTCTCGACCCTCAGCCGCGCTGCGACCGACAGGCTCGGGAAGGCCTCGGCTCGGGAGGGTCAATCCTTTAATGTCCGGTATTTCGTGGAGGGCAGCGTGTCCACGTCCGAAGCGAAGGGCGTCGTGGCGGCTCGGCTGATCGACGCGAGAGGCGGGCATGTTCTCTGGTCCGCCCGATACGCCATCGTTCCAGACGATGATCTGGTCACCCTCCAGTCTGATCTGGGCCGTGGCATCGCGCAGGAGATCATCGGTCCGAACGGAGCCCTTGAACGGCTGCGGCAACCTCAGGGCGCATTTCCCCGACGGCTGGAGGCTATCAAGGCCCAGCAAGCGCGCCTGTTTGGCCTCCTCTGAGAGCGTTCTCCGCTAAACCCGGCGTCGGAGCGTCTGTTTTTGGGTGTTCAACAGGATCCTGGTCCATCCATTCGATCAGAAGAACGTAACTGACCGACAACACGACAGGGCCAACAAAAAGCCCGAGCAGTCCATCCACGATCATCCCGCCGATGACCCCCACCAGGATCACCGGCAATGGAACCTCGACTCCCCTGGACAGCATCAGGGGCCTCAAAACGTTGTCGCTTAGGCCGGCCACGATATTCCAGCATAGAAAGACGATCGCGATGGGCGTGGGTTCTGTTGCGAAGGCATAGATGACGACCGGGATCGTGAGCAGCAGCAAGGGCACTTGCGCGATCCCGAGCAGGAAGGCCACCAGCGTCAGCGGACCGGCGGCGCCGATGCCGAGCAAAAAGAAGCCGGCGCCGAGCAGCATAGATTGCACAACGGCGACGCCGACGACGCCGAGCGCCACACCCCTTATGGTGGCGACCGTCATCTTGAAAATCTGCTCCGCGCGCGCGCCGCTGCCTGTGATGCGCGCCACCAGCTTATGGGAGAACTGCAGGACGTTCTTCGCCGAAATCAGCATCACGGCGGCGATGATGAACGAGATCACAAGCGAAACTTCGCTGACCGCGAGGCCGCCTGCCGCCGCGCCGAGCCATGCGACCGGGTCGCTCAGCAGGTGGCCGTATTCAGACACCGCGGCGGGCAAATTCGTGGCGACCAGGATCCAGATCTCCGCGATTTTCTTGCCGACGAGGGGCGTTCCATCCAGCCATAGCGGAGGGGGCGGAATACTCAGACTCTTGTTCTGGACGATCGTCAGGAGGGAATAGATAGACTTGGTGATCACCGTGATGACGAGGATCAGTGGGCCGAGTATCAGCGCAACGCCGGCCAGGCCGATCAGCGATGCAGACCCGCGCGGCCCAAGAAGCATGGAGAGTCGCCGGTGAGCCGGTTGAAGCATCACGGTCAGGATTGCTGACCAAAGCAAGATGAACGCGAACGGCATGATGATCCTGGCGCAAGCGTAAGCCAGCAGGGCGATGAGCCCTATCCTCAAACCATTGTCGACCAGTTCGGACATCGCCGACCGTTGACCGCCGGCGGTAAGGTCTCGCTCAACGCCGCTTGGAGGGGCCTCGCGCATGACGGCAAGCTCTGGAATGGACATGGCGCTCGGCGTGTCCTTTGCGTGTTCGAGGTGCTGCATGGCGGCCTGGGGGTCCATGCTGCGCTTCCATTCTCAGCAGCGAGGCGCGTTCGAACCTCCGGGACTTCGGCGTCCATTTGAACTCAACTTTCGAAAACTGACCTGATCGAGATCAGCATTCCAAGAGGAGCCCGTGTCGTGCGTCTTAGGGAGGGGAGATCCGTGCGCGAAGCGGCGTAAAATTTCTCAGGAAATATGATCGCGATCAGTCTCGCCGTTTCGAACTGCCCTAAGTTGATTGACCTCATCGTGGGTTGGATGGCCTTGTATAGAGCGGTTTCAATCCCGACGACCAGGGAGTGCGGATCATGATGTACCGTACATTATCGATGCTTCTTATGTCCGGCGCATTCATGGCCCAGCTTTCGTCCGGGGCTTCAGCCGTGGTCTATTGCCAGTACATCGGCTATCCCACCGGTTGTACTGTGCAACCTGGTCGGGTTTTGGTCGCCAGGCCCGTCGCGCGCGCTGCCGTGGCTGGAGGCGTCAGACATGGAACGCCAATGAACCGTGGCGGACCCGTCAATCGCGTTGGTCGGCGCTGACCACGAGTTTGCGCCCGTCGGGCGAGGGCAGATTTCCGGAGCCGGTGACCGAACCGGCCCCGCGGCGGAGTGGCGGCCGGCAATCTTTTCACCGCTAATCGCCCTTCGTGTCGGCAAGGCCGACATGGCGTTCGAGCGCCGCCTCCCGGCCCCGACGCTCGTGCGCCAAGTGACACTCCTGCATCAGTACAGTCCTCGTCTTACCCGATGAGTCATTCGATAGCGCTGATTACCTCCGGCGTCGCGTTTGACGGTAAGTTTCTTGCGGATAATCATCTGATGATCCGCATTTTAGCATCTTTATAGCTCATGCGATCTATTGATCATGCTGGATTTTGAGCGCCACACTGCGGGCCATCCCCCGATGCCTGCAGCAGCGAGCCGAGCCATGTCCATGGATTGCGATGCAAGACGGGAAGTCATCGAGGGGGTTGTTCGAAATATCCTCGCGAGTGAAGAATTCGAACGTTCGAAACGGCTTCGCAAATTCCTGTCTTATATTGTTCAGGAGTGCCTGGACGGCAGGCAAGATCGGATCAAAGCTTATTCGATAGGCCTGTCTGTTTTTGACCGGCCCGAGAATTTCGACCCTAACCTCGATCCTCTGGTTCGTATCGAGGCTGGTCGGCTTCGCCGTGCGCTGGAACGGTACAATTACAGCGCGCATGATCCGATCCAGATCGAAGTACCCAAAGGAGCATACGTCCCGACATTCAAAACCTGCGCGTTGGGGGAACCGCTGAATTCCGGCGTTGAAACTGATCCGCGGCCGTCCTTTGTCGAGGGCGCACGATCCGCCCTCTCGAAATGGGGAATTCGCGAGATGCTCGCGGCTTCCGTCCTGACGGCGACCGCCCTGCTTCTGTGGGGCCAGTGGAACAGGGCGGCCCCCACTTCCGAAAAGCCTCTCCTGGCCGTCATTCCCTTCACGATGACGAGCGGCGACGCCCGCGCTCAACAGATCGCTCGCGGCGTGTCGGAAGAGGTGATCGGTGGGCTCGCGGAACAACGAGAGTTCGCAACTCTGGGCCGGGCTGCGACTGACATGTTCGGGAAGAACGCGAGCGGCGATGGCCAATCCTACAACGTCAAGTATTTCGTCGAGGGTAGCGTGTCCATGTCCGAAGCGAGGGGCGTGCTAGCAGCTCGCCTCGTTGATGCGAGAGGCGGACAGGTCCTCTGGTCCGCCCGATACAACATCGTTCCCGACGGCGATTTGCTCGCGATCCAATCGGATCTGGGGCGTGACATAGCACAACAGGTCGTCGGCCCTCATGGCGTGTTGGAAACCATGCAACGCTCGAAGAGCGTTCGTCCGAAAGTGCTGGAGCCCAGCAAACAGCAGACCCGTGTCACGGGCCTTCCTTGACGAGCCTCTTGGTCTCCAGTCGTATTTTGTAGCTCTCGATCGCCAGATCCATGAAGTGATCGGGATCAAACTCCCGATGTCGTGCAAGGTAATCCGCAACGCTGGCGCCGAACTCCTCGCCTGACAGGTAAGCGTGCTCCGCCGCGAATCTCTCGGCCTCGGCTACGATGCTCTGATGGTATTTTTCCATCGATCAATCCCGGGCCTATCCCACTAGGCCGAAAAACCGATTTTGTTGCGATCGCCTAAAGCACGCAAGTGCTGGGCAGCCACTCTCCCCTGATCCGTATGTCTGCGTACACAGAACGTCCGGCTGGTTCTGCGTTCGCGTGCTGGCCCGGCGTGGTGATCGCTTTTGCTCGGCTCAGCCTCGGAGGTGGAACTTTGCGTCAAGCAAATAACAGCCTTTCGAGACATCTGCCCGAAGATCAGATTGCATTCGGTCAATACCGGGACCGTTGAGTGAGGTGGCGGCGCCGACCAGCCGGAGTGCTTAGCTTCCAGCCGATGCGTTTGCGCAACAACGACCAGGATTATGTGATCTCGAGTGAAACTTCGAACGGAAGTCCTTGCAACGCAATAGGCGACCGGCGATCCTGCTGTTCGGCATCCTTGTGGAGTTTGTCCATGCGCTCGATTCGACTTTTTATTCTTGCAGGCGTTGCTGGCTTTTCCGGTTGCGCAGGCGCACAGGCCGCTGACCTTCCTTCCCAGAAGGCTGCGCCGGTCGAGTACGTGCGCGTCTGCTCGACCTTCGGGGCCGGCTTCTTCTACATCCCGGGCACCGACACCTGCATTCGCATCGGCGGCCGCGCTCGCTTCGAATACCAGTATGGCGAGCCCTTCGCCCGCAACGACGCCACGACCGGCTCGCGCACGACCGGCCGTATCTACGTCGACGCCCGCACGGCGACCGAATACGGCCTGCTGCGCGCCTATGTCCGCTACGACATCTCGCGCCGTATCGGCCAGATCTACTCCGGTTCGGCCGTCCGCGTCGGCACCGCCTTCACGGGCACGAGCGTTGATTACGCCGGCCAGGCTCAGACCCAGGTCGACCTCAACCGCGCCTTCGTGCAGTTCGGCGGCCTGACGGCTGGTCGCACGCAGTCGTTCTTCGACTTCTACGGCGGCGACCTCGAGTATGTCGGAACGACCGCTGGTTCGGCTCTGCCCACCAACCTGCTTGCCTACACGGCTTCCTTCGGCAACGGCTTTTCCGCCACGCTGTCGATTGAGGACAACCAGGAGCGCCGTTCGGGGGTGAACACCGGCGGCGCGCTGCTTCCCGTCGGCACGCTGGCTGGAACCTACTCCTACACCGGCGACGCCGTGCCGGACGTCGTCGGGAACCTTCGCCTCGACCAAGCTTGGGGTACGGTGCAACTGTCTGGCGCTCTGCACCAGATCCGAGTCGGCAACACCGCCGCATTCGCGGTTCCCGGCGGCGCAATCACGCCGTCCTTCGGATCGCCGGACTCGGAGTACGGTTGGGCCGTGAACCTCGGCGCCAAGATCAACTTAC
The DNA here is from genome assembly GCF_056400925.1 of Alsobacter sp. P4_H11. Classification (NCBI taxonomy): domain Bacteria; kingdom Pseudomonadati; phylum Pseudomonadota; class Alphaproteobacteria; order Hyphomicrobiales; family Alsobacteraceae; genus Alsobacter; species Alsobacter sp. P4_H11. Next base: position 85,381 of record NZ_JBFUKI010000003.1, on the reverse strand, counting down.
CGATGATCGCGCCCGGTGATGTCCTTTACCTGCAGGGCACCTACACCAAGGGCGCTCCGTCTTACGTCCTCTGGAATCCCTTCGGGTATGGCAAGAGCTCGTGGAACTTCGGCGGCGCCGGTGCGCTCATTCCTGATGCGTATCTGGTGGGCTCCGGAGCCATCGGCGGCGTCGCCACCTACGACCTCGAGAAGCCTTCGGTTTGGGGCCTCACGGCCGCCATGCTGCACTATTGGACCCCGACCATTCGGCAGGCCTTGTTTGCTTCGTATATCAAAAGCGACGCGCCCGGCTCGGCTTTCGCTGCGTTCGGGACCACTCCTGGCGTCGGCGCCGGGACCGCGTTCTCGAACCGCGCTCGCGATCTGACCTACTGGACCCTGGGCACCAACGTGACGTGGTCGCCAGTCAAGGATCTCGACATCGGCGCCGAGGTCAACTACGTCCACGCCAATGTGGGCAGCGGCCTCAGCCAGAGCTTCGTGGCGACGGACCCGCTCGCCCGCTCGGTGCGCAATGACTCCATCTGGAACACCCGCCTGAAGATCCAGCGCGACTTCTGATCCGTCCTCTCGGACTGGTCTGGGACCCCGGCGTTCGCGCCGGGGTCTTTTCGTTGGAGGCAGCCAAAACTGAGCTGAATCAGCAGGGCGCGGGCCGGGCGCAGTACTCTAACGTGTTGATCCAGCTGACTGGCTCTCCGCTGCGCGGCGGGCCATGGCTGTCGCTCGCATTGCAGGAGGTCAGAATGAGCACGGCTGGGTTCGGCTCGCCCCACGAGCATGCCGCGCTTGGGGACGAGGCGTTCATGAGCGCGGAGGACCTGCGGTCCTACATGCTGAAGATGTCCTTGGCGGAGGCGATGGCGGAAGTGAAAGCCATGGATCAAGCCGGGCAGGCGCAGAATGAACTCATCAGGGCCATGTCAACGCCCATGGACCTCACCACAGAGGCCATCGAGGGGATCAAGAAGCGACTGTTCTTACGGCTGCGCGAAGCCGCCAAACGAGGAGAATCCGAAATCCTGGTGATGCGGTTTCCGAATGCTCTCTGCAACGACCGGGGCCGGGCCATCAACAACGCGGAGGAGGGCTGGCCGACGACGCTCTCGGGCCGGCCCCGGCAGGCCTATGAGATCTGGCGGGAGAAGCTGCGCCCGGCTGGATACAAGCTGAAGGCCATGATCATCGAGTGGCCGCACGGATTGCCTGGGGACGTCGGTTTTTTCCTGAGTTGGTCGGGTCCGGTTCAACACTGAACCAAGCGCTCGCGGGGGCGCATGAGCATGGACGCACGGGCAGGCGCCACGCTGGAGACCCCGCGAGCGGCAGCCTTAGCGCGACCGGCAGCGTTGGCGGTTGCTGTTTCGGCGGCGCTTCTTGAGCCGCCGCCACCGCGCCAGATGGCCGAAGGACCACCATGAGGCTGTGGTTGATCCCCACGGTATATACGGCGGCGAGCATCGCAGCGGCGGCGATCGTGCCGCGCCTCGAGCTCGCTTGGGCGCCCGAACTTGTGCATGGAATGTCGTCGGGTTCGGCTTTGGCTTTCCTGTCCGCCACGGCTTCCGGCATGCTGGCGATGACGACGATCGTCTTCTCCATCGCGTTCGTCATGGTCCAGTTCAGCGCGATTGCGTATTCGCCACGACTGGTCCTGTGGTTTGCGTCCCGGCCGGGCGTCTATCATGCGCTGGGCGTCTTCATGGCCACGTTCGCCTATGCGATGGCGCTGATGATGTGGACCGATCGTTCAGCCAGCGGATCGGTCCCAATGATCTCGATGATGTTGGTCTTGGCTTTGCTTGTCGCGAGCTTGCTGGCGTTTGTATTGCTCGTCCAAAGTCTTTCCGGGCTGCAGATAACTGAGGTGCTCCGCCTTATCGGAGATCAGGGGCGCTCCGTGCTTGCAATGCCGGATTCGTTGTTATCGCTTCCCAAGCGAAGTGGGCCCCTTGTGAGCGCGCTCGGAAAACCGTCCGCATTGGTGTCTCACACCGGGAGTCCTTGCAGCATCACGCATTTGGATGTCGCCGGGCTGGTGGGGGACGCCGAGACCGCAGGCGTGGTCATGATATTGGCTTGTGGCGTCGGCGACACCCTCATGGAAGGATCACCTATTCTCTTCGTCCACGGCGCCGGCTGGAAGACCGGAGTCCTCAACGAGCCGCGCCTTCGCGACCACATCCGGCTCGGGCGCGAGCGGACGTTTCATCAGGATCCCAAGTGGTCGCTTCGCTTGCTGGTCGATATTGCGATCAAGGCGCTTTCGCCTGCGATCAACGATCCAACCACAGCCGTCCAGGCGTTGGACCAGATCGATGACCTGATCCGCCGCATGGCCGCGCTGGAGCTGGGCAGCGTGTGGGTGAGCGGCGCAGGCGGCCAGCCGGTCTTGTTTGTTCCCCTCCCGAGCTGGGACGACATCCTGGCGCTGTCCTTTGACGAGATCCGGCATTTCGGCGGCGGGTCGGTTCCGGTCATGCGCCGCCTCAGGGCGGCGCTCACTAGCCTTCAGGAGTTGCCGTCGATGGCGGACGAGCGCCGCCATTCGGTCGTGCGCTACCTCAGTGTCCTCGACCAGAATAGCCGGGAATCCGTGCGGGACAACTAGGGTTCGGGTCACGTGGCGCTTCGATCGCCTGTTTTGATCGGACGGCACACCCGAGGAGATTCAAGGCAGGTCGCGCGCCAATGCTTTCCTGCCATACTGGAAGACTGGCGGCCCATTTACGGCTTGGCAGGGATATTGGGCCTTCTTGTCTGTGGCCACGAAGGTGATCACCACGGTTCCGTCAATCCAACAGGATGGCGCGCCGATCTGCCTGCGTGGCACGATCATGTACCAGTGAAAACCGTCGAGCTTGCCAGGCTGATGGGCCTTGAGGGCCCCCACGAAGCTTCCTTCCTTGCAGTTGATCACCGGCCGTTCGACCGACGCCATGCACGCCGTATAATCATCGGGCGCCGAGATCACGCCCCAGTGCTGGTTTCCTCTATTCTTCAGATAATGAATCCTCGCGGTGGTCGCGATCGCATGCTGGGCGCCAACTCCCTTGGTCGCTTGATCGATAAGATCACGCCCTTCGCTTGTTTCAGCGATGTCTGACCAAGTTTTCTCGACCTGAGCTGGGTTTTCGATTTTGTTCAATCGCTGGACAGCGATCAGGATATCTCGGTCTTGTGCGCCAGACGCTGTCGCACAAAGGCAGATCAGGGCGGCTGAACCGATGTGCGCGCGCGCGTTCATGGCCGCCAGGCGGTGGGATACGCGCTGCTCACCTGGCCGCAAGCAGACACTCCGTTTGCGGCTGATCGTGCTTGGGCGGCGCGGCTCGAGCCGAGCAAAGCGGTTGCGACCGGCAAAGTTTTCAGCATGGCGCGTCTCCCAGCTTCTGGCGTTCCTTGAGAACGGTTCGCTGCCTAGTCGACCAGCGTCCAACTCCTGTCGGGGTCGTAGGTTTTCATTCCGGCCGCGCGCTTGGCGGTGTCGGCGCCGAGATCCTGCTCGTAGACCTTGCCCTGCTGGTTGCAGATGAAGGTCATGACGCCGGTTCTGCCCCATTGAGCCGGGTAGGCCACCAGGCCGAAGCCGGCGATCATGTGACCATTGATGACGTAGTTGTAGGCGCCCCCTTTGGCGGATGGGCCCTGGGCCTTGAGCACGTGGTAGAAGTAGCCGCGATAAGGCTCTCGACCACTCTTCACGCCGGGGGTCGCCCGCGCCAGGCGGTCATCCAGCGGGCTGACGTCGCCCTGCTTCGTCGGCTCCCAGTAGAGGCCGTCGCGCTGTCCGGGCGTGCTGACGATGCGCCGGGCGTATTCGGCGACCTCGTCCTCGTCACGGTCGAGGCGGAGGTACTCTTTTTGCGCGGCCACATAGGCCCGGCACGTCTCGATCGCGCTCAACTCGTTGTAGCCGACCGTGCGGTTGATCAGCTCGTTTCGTCCCGCGTCCACGTCGAAGGCCCAACCGTCCTTTTGCCTGACGATCGGAATGGGAAACGGCCAGGCGCCTCGTCCGACCACGACCACGCGGGTGGACTCGCCCGCCTGCTGGAGATCGACCGACTCTTGTGACGACTGGCGGAACGTCGTGAGCCGGCGCTGATCTTCTTCGGGGTCGCCGCTGCTCAGAAGATCGTGGGCGCCAGGGCCAAACAGGCGGTCGAGCGCGCCTGCTTGTGGATCGGCCGCCGCGCCCACCAACGCCTTCGAGGCCTCCTCCGGCGAGGCGAAGACCTGCTGGCCCATGCTGGCGGAGGCGGTGAGCAACAGCACCAGCGCGGCAGGACAAACGCAATGGAGCGCGGCTGATACATGACGGCGAAGCATGAGCATTCTCCTGCGACTCGCAAATGGGCTAGCGGCGGCGACCGCCTCCGCCTCCGCCGCGGAATCCACCACCGCGGCTTCCGCCCCCTCCGCGCATTCCGCCGCCGCTGAAGCCGCCGCGCGGGCCCGCTCCGCCGCCTCGGAACTCGCCGCCGCCAAAGCCGGCTTGACCGCGGCTGACAGCGCCGCGAGCGCCGAATGCGGTTGCGCCGCGGCCCATGTCCATTCCGCCGAAGGCCGACGGCGCCCTGGGAGGCGACCGAGACGTCCGCGAGGCGGGAGCTTTGGCGCCGGGTTTGGGCTTGGCGCCGGGTTTCTGGGCATTTCCGGGCTTTTGCGTGGGCCGCTGCGCAGCGCCGGGCTTGGACTGTCCGGGACGTTGTGCGCCCTGGCCGGGTCGCTCGGCTGGCCGCGTGTCCGCTCGGGGCCGCGTTGCGGCTCCGGCGATCCCGCCGGCTGCGGCGCCCGCCAATGCTCCGCCAGCGGCTGCCCCAATTCCGCCGCCGGGGCGTTCACCGCCGGCGGGCAGCTGGGACGGGCGCGCCCCACCTGCGACGCCCTCGCCGGGCCGCCCGCTCCCTCCAGGAGCCGCTGGGCGGCTCAAGCCGGGCTTGCTGCCCTGCCCAGGACGATAGCGGTCGGGGTCGGGCCGCCAAGGCTTGGCGTTGCCGGTGAGGTTGCCGCCGCCGATATTGATGTCGTTTCCGATGTTGATGTTGCCGCCACCGGGCCGGAGCCCAGAGCCCGGGCCACCCGGCAGCCCCTGGTCAGGGCGGGGTGGCCGAACGCCAGGCCGCGCACCAGGCGGCACGGCCGGGGGACGCCAACCAGGATAGCCGGCCCAGACGGGCGGATAAACGACGCCCGCGCCCCAGTTCCACGCCGCGTTGTTGACCAGCGATCCCACGATCACGCCAGTGCCGAAGCCGATCAGGCCCGCTCCTGCGGCGGATACGCCCGGGTCATAGACGGTCTGCTGGTATGTGGGCACATAGACCACCTGGGGGTCCGTCGGCTCGATCGTTATAGCCTGCTTGCCATTGTCCGTCCTGCGAGAGACCGTCTGCTCCTTTGTGGTCTTCAATGCTCCGGTCTTCTCCGCGGCGGCGCGCAGGGACTGAATGACTTCGGCGACATCCTGCGGTTGATGCACGAATGCGTCGCCTAGATCGCTCGTCCAGTCCAGGTCGTCGTTCATCCGTTTCACTAGGTCGGGAAACCGCAGCAGGGACTTCACGCTGGGATCCCAATTCTGGGCGTCGGCCGCGGCGTAATCGTTTTTCTGAACCGCCGCTCTGTTGCGATCCAACCATCTGGCGGCTTGCACGATTTCGAGCGGATAGGCGGAGGCGGGCAGCAATTGTGCCAGAAGCACGTCCGGATACAGCGCGATCGGCGTGAGGATCTTCTCGAGCTCCATCCGGCTAAAGGACACGTCGCTGGACTCAGCGTTCGTTGTCACGATGCTTTGGGGCGCGGCCTGCGGGCTCGCGGTCTGAGCCCTGAGCGCGTTTGATCCGCCCGATGCAAGTAGCAGAGCAAGGATCGAAACGTTGAAGTATTGGTATGGCATGCGCTGCCTGCTCACTTGAATCGTTCAGGCGAGCCAAGCACTCCGAGGGCATGCCGTCAGGTATTTTACTGTAGGCTACGCGGCTCCCCGAATCCCACGCGCAATCTGGGCGCTGCGCCGCGTACGGATCCTGGGTGGGTCCATCCAGCCGCTCGCATTCACCGAGTGGGTGGGCTTGCGAAGGCGCCGCTCGCCGCGCAGCGCCGGAGGGCCCACAGGAGTGGGCAGCCAAGCTACAGTAACACACTGCTATTCACGGTGCTCGCGCGCAGGGTGATGAAGGGGCCTTGGCATACCGTGGGGCCCGGACGCTTTGGAGTGCGCCGCCGTGCTCACCTGGTTCCAAGACTTCCTGGTTCGGTACCCTGAACTGACCCTCTTTTTGGTGATCGGTGCGGGCTACTGGTTCGGTGGCCTAAAGATCGCCGGATTCGGGCTGGGGCCTGTCACAGGGTCGCTTTTCGCGGGCGTTCTCGTGGGCCAATTCGCGCACGTTCCCGTATCCCCCATGACGAAATCCTTTCTGTTCCTGCTGTTCCTGTTTGGGATCGGCTACTCCGTCGGTCCGCAATTTTTACAGGCTTTGCGCCAAGACGGTTTGAAGCCGATGCTGCTTGCCGTCGTATGCGCCGTCACAGGGCTTTTGGTCGCCTTCGCGATGGCGCGCTTTTTTCATCTGGATCCCGGTTTCGCGGCAGGTCTCCTGTCCGGTGCGTTGACCGAAAGCCCCGCAATGGGGACGGCCACGGAGGCCATCAACGCATTGCCAATCCCGGAGGCCCAACGGGCCCTTTACGTGGCCCACGTCGCGGTGGCGGACGCCGTCTGCTACGTGTTCGGCACAGCGGGGCTCATTCTGTTCTGCAGCATTGTTGCGCCGACTCTGCTGGGGGTCGACTTACGCAAAGAAGCACTCTTGCTGGAGAAGTCGTTTGGGATCTCGCGTCGGGGCTCCGGCGCCGCGACCGTATGGCGTCCCTTCGAGGTCCGCGCCTATCGGGTGCCGGACGGCTCGCCGCTGGCCGGCATGACGGTGGCGTCAGCCGAATCCGGCGTGCGCGAGCACAGGCTATTTATCCAGCGCGTCCGGCGCGGTGAAAACCTGTTGGCGGCCGACCCGGGCCTCGTCCTCGAACAGGGTGACGTCTTGGCCTTGTCCGGGCGGCGGGAGACCATCGTCGAGCGGGTCGCGTCTCGCGCCGTGGAGGTGGAAGACCCCGAACTCCTCGATATCCCGGTTTCGACACTCGAGGTCTTGGTTCAACGACCGCAAGCCGGCGGCGCCAACCTGGCCGAAGTGGCCGAGGAGGACTGGAGCCGGGGCGTCTACCTGCGTGACGTTCGGCGGGGCGCGGAAGTGGTGCCTGTCGCGCCCGGCGTCGCACTTCAACGCGGCGACGTGATCCGTTTGGTCGGTCCTGAGGATGTCGTGAATGCCGTAGCATCACGTTTCGGAGTTGTGGTCGCACCTATAGCGTCGACCGACTTCATCGTTCTGGGGCTGGCGATCTTCCTGGGCGGCCTCGCCGGCGTGCTGATAACATTTCCGATCGCTGGCTTGCGGATCTCGCTCAGCACGAGCGTCGGAACGCTCTTGGCCGGTTTGATCGTCGGGCACCTGCGGACGCGCCTGCCTTTGTTTGGCCGGATCCCCGATGGCGCGGTGAACCTCATGACGTCGCTTGGGCTCGCCGCATTTGTCGGCATGACGGGCCTGCATGCCGGACCCGTTTTCTTTGACGCCGTCGCCGAGGCAGGGCTTGGCTTGCTGTTTGGCGGCATGGTGGTGACGCTTGTCCCACCCATCGTGACCCTGCTGCTCGGCCGCTTCGTGCTGCGCATGAATCTCGTGCTGGTGCTGGGGGCCATAGCAGGAGCGCAAACGATGACCGCCGCCATGGCGGCGGTGCAGGAGCGCTCGGGCAGCCCGGTCGCGGTTCTGGGCTATACTCCCGCCGTTCCGATCGGCCACATCCTTCTGACCACCTGGGGCTCCGTTATCGTGAGTCTTGTGGCGGGCTAAGTCAGCGAGGGCAGCGGCCGTGTTGAAGAATTTTCTTTTCGAACTCGGCACATTGTTTGCAATCATCAACCCTTACGGGCTCGCCTTCATTTTCCTCAACCGCACGATGAACCTCACGGACAAGCAGCGAGCCAGCGTTGCCTGGCGGGTCGCGATCAACGCCTTCCTGGTTCTGATTGTCTCGAACTTCGCCGGCTCCACGGTTCTCCGGTTCTTTGGCGTGTCGATCCCTGCGTTGCGGATCGCCGGAGGACTGGTCGTGGTCGCGGCCGGTTGGACGCTGCTCCACGAATCTCCGCAGGAAGACGAACGACGTTCGAGTTCAACCCAGTCCTTCGAAGCGATTTGCAGCCAGGCGTTTTTCCCCCTGACGGTGCCCTTGACCACAGGACCCGGTACGATCGCGACTGCCATCACGTTGGCGGCCAGCGGCTCCTCCGCCCAACACGCCATCGCGTCGCTGCTGAGTTCAGTGTTGGCGGCCGCGATCGTGTGCGCGGCAATCCTGCATGCCTACGCGAGAGTATCCCGCATGGCGCGGATTTTTGGAACTGAGGGCACGCGCGTCATCATGCGCCTTTCGGCGTTCTTGCTGTTGTGCGTCGGCGTGCAAATCATTCTGACCGGCGTGGTGGACACACTCCGACAGTTGGCGCCTCCAACGCTTGGATCAAATTAACGGCCGCTATCTGACCATTTGTCGAGATCGATTCCGACCCGCTCCAACTCCAACGAAAAGCAAAAGAGACAAAATAGGACCGCCAGCACGAGAATCATCTTGCCGGCAATCTGGCCACTCGGCGGCAGCATCTCAAGTTCGGGGATGTGCCTGTAGAAAATGCTCGAAAACAGAGCTCCGCCGAAAAAAAAGCTTATCCGGCCCAAGAAGCGGAAAAGGTGACTCAGGACGACGCTGCGCAAGGGCCATTGTATGGGTCCAATGCGACGCCGAGCCCAGTAGCAGGCCTGTTGGATCAGAGCAAAGCCGATGATCGCCAGAACGCTTGCGGCCGCCAGATCAACCGCGGTTCCCAGATGAGACACCAGATCGACAAAGATCGGAACCGCAACCGCATACAGTGCGGCGACCGCCAGGATTTGTACTCCAAGGAGCGCGCAATGCCGCCGCATGTTTCGCCGATACGCCGCGGCGAGGTCCGGGCCTTCAATAGACGCTGGGAACCCAGTTTCGGGCGAACTGCGGTTCCACATAAGACGGATCCTTGCGACGCTTCGGCAGCTTCACGGGCGATTGGGGGACTGCCTCATAGGGGATCTGGTCGAGAATGTGCCGTATTACGTTGAGTCGCATCCGCTTCTTGTCGTCGGAGCGCACCGCGAACCAGGGCGCGTGAGCTGTGTCGGTTTTCAGAAACATGTCGTCGCGGGCTCGTGAGTAGTCGTACCAACGACTGTATGACTCGAGGTCCATGGGCGACAGCTTCCAAATCTTGCGGGGGTCGTGGATGCGCTCCTTCATGCGGGTTGTCTGCGCCTCCTGGCTAACGTCAAGCCAGTATTTCAGCAATATGATTCCGGACTCGACGATCGCGCGCTCGACCATTGGAACGACATTCAGGAATTTATCGACGTCTGCTTGAGTGCAGAACCCCATCACCCGCTCGACGCCCGCGCGATTATACCAAGACCGGTCGAAAATCACGATTTCGCCCGCCGCGGGCAGATGCGGCAGATAGCGTTGCACATACATCTGCGATTGTTCCCGCTCGCTGGGCGCCGGTAACGCGATCACGCGGAAGTTGCGAGGGCTGACACGCTCGATCACGGCTTTGATCACGCCACCCTTGCCGGCGCCGTCGCGGCCTTCGAACAAAATGCAGATCTTGGCGCCGGTGGCCTTCGCCCAGAACTGGAGCGTCACGAGTTCCTCGTGCAACTCGGCGAGCTTCTTGCGGTAGGTTTTTCCACTGATGGAGGAGTCCTGTTTCATGGCGACCTCCGTGTGCCTGACCCTCGCCTTAGCGCTTGAGAGAGACTTGCAAGCCGCTGAGGTCGAGTGAGAACATCAGCCCTGCTTGGCGACCCCGCACCTCCAGGACGACGCCCCTGGAATTCTTCAGCTTGGCGATCTTTCCTCCGCCGGCGACCGCCGCGCCGACTTCGGCCGCGGTGTAGACGCCCTCGATATCGCCGGGATGCGCCAGATTGCGGGCCTGACCCACGAGTTCGGCCTTTGAAGCCCCGATGGTGGCTCCCAAGCTGACACCACCGATCTTGAGTGGGTAGCTGTGGCCCGCGAACTGCAGCACCCCGGAACCGCCCGACACGCCAACGACGAACCCGGCCTTGTAGATTTGCATGCGAACCGCGCCAGATCGCGCATGGGCTGGCGCCAGCCCCACAATCAGGGCGAACATGGCGAGTAGGCCTAAAACTGAAGCTCGGCTTTTCATGCGACGTCTCCATCGTCCAGCGCGATCAGGCTCCTGACGATCAGTCGCATGAGCCGCCGACTGGCGGGAGCATCAAGCGAGCGCCCTCAGCCGTTCAGGGGATCGACGCTCCTTCGGGCAGCAATTCCAAGTAATTTACTGTAAAAAACCTCCGCCGCGACAGTCTGGATGCTAGCACGACTCATCCGCGCATTCGGCCGTTCGCAGGTCGCACGCCCCCAATTGTGAGGTGCTAAGTGTCCGCCGAAACCAACGCCTTGGCTCCTCATCACCTGCCCATTTTCGTCACCGAACCGGGCAAGGTCGATGTACTGATGGTCGGGAGCGGGGTCTTTCTTCTCCTGGCAATTTTGGGTGTTGGCCTCTTGTTCTTGCGCATCCACACGCTGCCGGAGCGCATGGCCCATAAGTCGCAAAAGCTGCAATTCGAGATCGTGGCGGTTCTGGGTCTCCTGGCCCTGTTCTCGCACCAACACATCTTCTGGGTCGCCGGCCTCCTGCTTGCGCTCATCGATCTGCCAGACTGGGGCTCCCCGCTGCGCCGGGTCGCCGGGTCATTGGAGACCATGGCGGGGCTGCCGCCGGGGGGAGGCGCCGATGCCGCGGATGCAGTTGAAGAGGCAAAATTGCATGCCCAGATCCGAGAGGAGCATTGATCATGCTTGAGCTGTTTCTCTGCTCTCTTCTGACGATATTTCCCGATTACCTGTACCGCAGATATGCGCAGAACAAGCGATTGGGGAAAGAGATCAATCTGTTTTCGGTCTGGTTTGAGCTCCGGTGGGGTATCGTCGGTTGCCTGATGCTGACGGTCGCGTTGATCGGGACGATCTTCTACTTTCATCCAGCCACATCCAGTGTCACGGCCTACTTCCGAACGGTGCCCATCGTCCCCGAAACCAATGGCCGCGTGGCAGAAATCTTCATCAGGGGCAGCGAGGAGATCAAGAGGAACTCGCCGATCTTCCGGCTCGACGATACGCGCCAGAAAGCCGAGACTGAGACCGCGCGTCGGAAAGTCGCCGAGATCGAGGCGCAGTTCGTCATGGCGCAGGCGGATCTCGCGGCAAGCGAGGGACAAATCGCACAGGCGCAAGGCGCCTATGACCAGGCTTTCGACGATCTCACCACCAAACAGGAGCTGAACCGCCGCAATCCCGACATCGTCGCCCGGCGCGAGATCGAGAAGCTTCAGACCCTTGTTGAGACAAGGCAAGGCGGAATCGACGCCGCAAAGGCCAGCAAACAAGCGGTCGAGATCCGTGTCTCAACGCTGCTTCCGGCCCAGAAGGCCAGCGCCGAGGCCACCCTCAACCAGGCGCAGGTCGAACTTGACAAGACAGTGGTCCGCGCCGGCGTGGACGGCCGTGTGGAACAATTTGCGCTTCAGGTGGGCGATATCGTCAATCCGCTCTTGCGCCCGGCCGGCGTGCTTATTCCGCAGGCGTCGGGACGGGAATCGCTCTTCGCCGGCTTCGGCCAGATCGAAGCGCAGGTGATGCGCCCAGGGATGGTGGCGGAAGTAACCTGCGTGTCCAAGCCTTGGAAAGTGATCCCCATGGTGGTGGCGGACGTGCAGGATTATATCGCCACGGGTCAGTTTCGGGGCGGCGAGCTCCTTGTCGAAGCACAGAACGCCGCCAAACCGGGGACCATCCTGGTGCGGCTCGAGCCACTCTACGAGAACGGCCTGGACGGCGTTAAGCCTGGAAGCAGTTGCTTGGCGAACGCTTACACGAGCAACCACGACGAGATCGATCGGCCGGATGTGGGTTCAGGGCGGAAATTCGCCCTGCACGCAGTGGACGCGGTCGCTCTGGTGCATGCGCTCCTGCTCCGCATTCAGGCTCTCGTGCTTCCCATCCAAACCCTGATCTTCAGCGGCGGACATTGAGGCGAGCCAGAGCTCGGAGCAAGGTTTGATCATGCTGACGCACCGCGCGGCCGATCCCGGGCGGTGCGTCAGCAGAACGGCTCTGGTATCAGAAGCTGCAGCGCTGATAGGTGTCGCCGCTCGTTTCGCTCGGGCCAGATAGCCGCGCGAGGGACCCATTGTCCTGTCGGCGGAAATAGGCCTTCAGGCCGTGGGAGGACATCGCATTCGTGCAATTGAGGTTCAGCGTCACCACGCCGTTCTGGCTTGCAGACCGGCCGATCCGACACGTGGCCATGGGCGTGCTCACGGTTGAGGCGCGGATCAGGATGGCGGAGCTGAACGCGTTACGGGGCTCCTTGAAATTGGTTTTGCCATTGCGCGTAACGAACATCTCTTCGCAGCTTTGCCCGGGCCCCACATAGGCGCCGGACAAGCTTGCGGCGTTCTGCGCCAAGGCTGCCACGGACAATGTAGCGCCGCAGCCCAGAACTCCGATCGCGATCAGCATCCTCATCGCTTCCTCCTTGGTGACGAATGGCGCGCACCCTCAATCCAGCCGAGATCTTTTGAGATACTGCCGGAGTTCTCCGACCAGTTCTGCGATCAGCTGGTCGCAATCAGGCATCGGCTGGCAGCTTTGCTGACCATTGGGAAGCATCTCGCGGAATTCGATGAGTTCCTGGAGGTCGTCGCAAAGCGCACGAAAGTGTGCGTTGCTTTCGTACAATATCTCGGCCTTCTGCTCCTCGCCGAACGCGGCGGCGATGGCGATGATCCTTTTGCTCAAAGGTCGCATCGGCGGCTCAAGCAGCAGGTTTATTGAACCTCATCAGAGTACGATGATCCGGCCGATATGCGCGTAAGTTACTGTAATCGAGCTGCCGGATAGGCGGAACGTCGCCTGGGCTGCGTCGACGCGGATCAATGCCCGCCCGGAGTACAGTAACTTACTTATCCGTTCCGGACCGTCCGGCGACGCTTTCCTTTCTCGAAGGCGATCCGGTTGAGGTCGCCGCCCATCTCAGGAGGCGATCATGGCGACGTCGGCGCACCGCATCGACCAATTCTTCGTGCTGCACGCGTCCCGCAATGATCGTTGGCAGACCGTGGCCGAGCACGCCCGGGAGTGGCGCTCTGGAGGTGAGCGGCCAAGCGAGCTGGGAAGCTCGCTGGAAGAACTCGCGGCTGTTGAGCAATTTTTCGCTATCCCGGGAAGCCCTACGGTTGAGCGCCTACAAGGCCTGGTCGGATCGGGAGAAGCCCAGGAAGCGGCGCGATTGGCCCAGCATATCTCGGAAGTGCTCACGCTTGGCCGCGGGTCCGAGCTCGCCGAGGAATGGGAGTCCGACGAGGACGCGGTTGCGGCCGATATCGTGCCCAGCGTCGTATCGCCGGGGGAGAGCAAGCGTCCCTACTTCGAGGTCCTTTACGTCACGGCCCAAGAAGAGCCCCGCTGGAAGGCGCTGCGAAGCCAGGTGCGTCGTTTGCGCCGGCGTGAGGACCAGTTCGTCTACGAGCCGGTGTTCGTGGGTTCCATGGAGGATGCGATCTGCGCCGCTGTGCTGAACCCGCGGCTGGCCGCGGTCGTGGTGGCGGAAAGGATCCCGCAGCATTCCCGGAACGACGCCCCGGTCATCCGTGAACTGCTCGACCAGGTGGCCGAGGCGAAGCTGAACAGCCATTCAGGGCTGGAACTCGCTCGGGCCTTGAAGCGCATTCGTCCCGAACTCGATCTCTACATGTTGTCGGGGCACAATGTGGAGGCGATAGCAGGTGATCCGCAGGCGGATGTTCTGCGTCGGGTTTTCCATTCTGTGGAAGAGCCGATCGAGTTGCACCTTTCCATCCTGGAAGGCGTGGCCGCGCGTTACGAGACGCCCTTCTTCGACAATCTGAAAAAATACGCCCAGCGCCCGATCGCGACGTTCCATGCCTTGCCAATCGCCCGCGGCAAGTCGGTGTTCCAGTCGGACTGGATCCGAGACATGGGCGAATTCTATGGGATGAACCTGTTCCTGGCCGAGAGCAGCGCGACCACGGGCGGCCTCGACAGCCTGCTGGAGCCGACGGGCACGATCAAAAAAGCCCAGGAGATGGCGGCCCGAGCCTTTGGGGCCGATCATGTCTTCTTCGTCACGAACGGCACTTCGACAAGCAACAAGATGGTCGTACAGGCCCTCGTTCGACCGGGGGACGTCGTCCTCGTCGATCGAAACTGCCACAAGTCGCACCACTATGGCCTGGTGCTTTGCGGTGGCCAGCCGGCCTATGTCGAGGCGTTCCCGCTCACGCAGTACTCGATGTACGGGGCGGTGCCCCTGGAGACGATCAAGAAGACGTTGCTGGATTTCCGTGACGAGGGGCGTCTGGACCGCGTCCGCATGCTCGACCTGACCAACTGCACATTTGACGGCCATATGTACAACACGCGGCGGGTCATGGCGGAGTGCCTCGCCATCAAGCCCGACCTGATCTTCCTGTGGGACGAGGCGTGGTCCGGCTTTGCCCACTGGTCGCCGTTCCTGCGTCCACGAACAGCCATGGGCGCAGCGGCGGACCTGAAGGAGTACCTGGCGAGTCCGGAAGCGGCTCAAGCCTATGAGGCGCAGCAGCAATCGCTCGGCCCATCCCCGTCGCGCGATGCGCTCATGAGCGCGCGCTTGACGCCCGACCCGCGCAAGGTCCGGCTGCGGGTTTACCAGACGAATTCGACACATAAGTCGATGTCCGCCATCCGGCAGGGCTCGATGGTGCTCGTCCACGACGTCGACTTCCCGCATGTGCAGAGCCAGTTCCGGGAGGCCGTCTTCACCCACGCATCCACGAGCCCGAACCAGCAACTCATCGCGGGACTGGAAGTGGCGCGCCGGCAGATGGAGCTCGAAGGCTACGGCCTGGTGATGAACGCCATCACGATCGCGCTGAAGATCCGGCAAGAGATCAATCGGCATCCGCTCATATCGAAATACTTCCGGGTGCTCGGCGCCGACGCGATGATCCCGGAACAGTTCCGTAACTCCGGCTTCGTCGACTACCTGTCGCCTGGGGTGAATTGGGGTACGGTGTTGAAGGCCGTCAACGAGGACGAGTTCTTCCTCGATCCCACCCGCTTGACGATGGTCTGCGGCACGGCTGGCTTTGATGGCACCAGCTTCAAAGGTTTGCTGGCGAACCGATTCAGCATCCAGGTCAACAAGACCTCTCGGAATTCGGTGCTGCTTCAGTCGAACATCAACAACAGCCGGAGCGACGTCGCACTGTTGCTGCGGGTGCTCGTCCAGATCTGCCGCGAACTCGAGGAGAGCGGCGGACCCTCGACGGCCGGGTTCAAGCAGAAAGTCCACAACCTCATGACAGAGGTGCCGGAGCTGCCGAACTTCAGCCGTTTCCACGACGTCTTCCGTAAGGACGGCGGCCCGTCCACGACGGAAGGCGATATGCGTACAGCGTTTTTCGCCGCTTATAGCGAAGAAAACTGCGAGTACGTGCCACTGCGAAGCGCCGAAATCGACAAGCGGCTGGAGAACGGGCCCGACCTGGTCTCAGCGAATTTCGTGATCCCGTATCCGCCGGGGTTCCCGATCATGGTGCCCGGCCAGGTCCTCACGAAAGATGCGATCACCTTCATGCGCAAGCTCGACGTGAAGGAAATCCACGGCTTCGAGGCCGAGAAGGGGCTCAAATTGCTCAGGCCCGACAGGCTCTGAGCGAAGCCGGCTCGGAAGCATTCCGACGCGGCCTCGATGAACGTTCGCTCAAGTAAGCTCTACACCGATCGGGTGATATTATGACGGACTGGTTCGTTCAGACACTGCGAAGCTATCCGGAAGTGGCGATATTCTTGTCTCTGGCTTTCGGATATTACTTCGGATCGTTTACATACAAAGGCCTGGGCCTGGGCGCCGTCACGGCGACGCTCATCGCGGCCGTGATTATCGGCCAACTCGACATCAAGATCACCGGTCCGCTCAAGCCGACTTTTTTCCTGATGTTCCTGTTCGCCATTGGTTACGGAGTAGGACCGCAATTCGTCCGCGGAATCGCAAAGGACGGAGTTCCGCAAGCGCTTTTCGCGGCGGTCGTCTGCGTGTTCTGCCTGTTATCCGCATATCTCGGCGCGAAGATCGCCGGATACGACATCGGGTCGGCCGCCGGACTCTATGCCGGGTCGCAAACAATTTCGGCGTCGATGGGCCTGGCGACCGACGCGATCAACCGCCTCGGACTGTCGCCAGAAGAAAGCAAAAAGCTTCTCGATGCGATGCCGGTCGCCTACGCGGTGACCTATCTCTTCGGCACGGTTGGTTCGGCGATCGTACTGGCGTTGCTTGGTCCGACGCTCCTCGGGATCGATCTGGAGGCCGCCTGCAAGCGCTACGAAGAGGAGCACGGGGCCAAGAAGGTGCTCGGCGGCGCTGGCACGGCCTGGCACCAGTTCGAGCTCCGCGCATTCCGGGTGCGGGAGGATGGGCCGGTTGTCGGCAAGACTGCGATCGAGGTTGAATCGCTCCTTCCCGACCAGCGTGTCTTCGTTCAACGGATACGGCGCGACAACGAGATCATGGACGCAACCGCCGAAACCGTCATTCAGGCCGGCGACGTCGTGGCTCTGGCCGGTCGGCGCGACGTGTTGGTCGGGCTGGTGGGCGCGGGCGCTCAGGAAGTCGATGATCGCGAGCTGCTGGCGGTGCCAGCCGAAGGCGTCGACGTCTACGTCACGAGCAAATTCGCTGATGGAAAAACACTGGCCGAGATCGCGAGGTCCCCGGGATCTCGCGGCGTCTTTCTGCGGAAGATCACTCGCGGGGCCGTGGCCGTCGATATCCCGATCTTGCCGGACACGAAACTGAACCGCGGAGACATCGTCACGATCGTGGGACGGTCCCAGGACGTTGCGGCGGCGACGAAGTTGCTTGGCGTGCCGGACCGCGTCACCGACGTGGCTGATGTTGCTTTCCTCGGCGCAGCGATCGCCGTGGGCGCCTTGGTCGGCGCAATCGTCTACAAGGTCGGCAGCGTGCCCCTCACGCTTTCCACATCCGGTGGGGCGCTGATCTCAGGCTTGTTCTTTGGATGGTTGCGCTCTGTTCGCCCGACATTCGGGAGGATTCCATCCTCGACGGTCTGGTTCATGAATTCGGTGGGCCTGAATATCTTCATCGCCGTCGTGGGTATCGCGTCGGGACCAGGCTTCGTCGCCGGATTGAAGCAGCTCGGCTTCAGCCTGTTCTTCTGGGGAATGGCGGTGACGACCGTACCCCTGATCCTCGCGATGTATGTCGGGAAGTATGTGTTCCGCTTCCATGACGCGATCGTGCTCGGGTGCTGCTCCGGCGCGCGCACGACGACTGCGTCGCTAGGGATGATCAACGACCGGGCAAAGAGCCAGATCCCTGGCCTTGGCTACACGGTCACCTACGCGGTCGGAAATACGCTGCTGACGATCTGGGGAATGGTTCTCGTCATGCTGATGACCTGACCGCTCCATCAATGGCCTGCATCGATCCAATGCTCAAAACCTGATTCATCAGCATTAGGAGTAAGTCATGGCTGACCTTCTCACGTTGAAAAAATTCGAAGCGCTTAGCCCATTCGAAATCAAGGATGAGCTCATTGAACTCGCGAAGAAGACTTCGCGGACCACACAGTCCGCATTCCTGAACGCGGGCCGCGGTAATCCGAACTGGGTGGCCACCAAGCCGCGCGAAGGCTTTTTCCTGCTCGGCCAGTTCGCCCTTACGGAGAGCACGCGCGTCATGACGCATCCCGCCGGCATCGGCGGAATGCCACAGCCGGTTGGGATCGCGAACCGCTTCGAGGGGTGGCTCGCCGAACATGCGAGCATGCCCGGAGCAGAGTTCCTTTCGGAGATGGTCGCGTTCGCGGTCAAGACCTTCGGCTTCGACCGTGACGCCTTTGTGCACGAGCTCGTGGACTCGATCATCGGAGACAACTATCCTGTTCCCGATCGTATGCTCGTTCACAACGAGCGGATCGTCCATGAATACCTTCAATGGGCGATGTGCGGGAAGCCGCAGCCAGCGGGCAAGTTCGACCTCTACGCGGTCGAAGGCGGAACCGCCGCAATGTGCTACATCTTCAAGTCGTTGAAAGCCAATCGCCTCCTGCTCCCGGGCGATACCATCGCGCTCGGAACTCCGATCTTCACGCCCTACATCGAGATGACGCACCTAGAGGACTACGACCTGAAGGTGGTTCAAATCGCGGCGCCTCAGGAGAACCGTTTCCAGTACACCGACGAAGAGATCGCCAAACTCGAGGACAAGAACATCAAGGCGTTTTTCGTTGTCAATCCTGGGAATCCCACCGGCATGGGGATGGACAAGGAAACGATCGCGAAGATCGCCAAATTGGTGCGGACCAAGCGCCCTGACTTGATGGTGCTGACGGACGACGTGTACGGAACCTTTGTCGAGGACTTCCGCTCTTTGCTAGGAGAACTTCCCCAGAATACGATCGGTGTGTATTCCTACTCGAAGTATTTTGGTTGCACGGGGTGGCGGCTCGGGGTCATCGCGGTCCACGAGGACAACATCTACGATCGAATGCTTGCCGAGCTTCCGGACGCCGAGCTGAGCGCTCTCGACAAGCGGTACAGCCCCTTGGTGCTCGAGCCGCGCAAGCTCAAGTTCATCGATCGCATCGTTGCGGATAGTCGCGACGTCGCCCTCAATCATACAGCAGGACTATCGCTGCCCCAGCAGGTCATGATGAGCCTGTTCTCTTTGGCCGAGCTGATGGATGGAGAGAAGACCTATCAGAAGGCCTGCATGGACATCGTGAACAAGCGGATGAATGCGCTTCTAGGAGGTCTTGATCTGCAACTCGCCCCGAACGCGAATTACGATGCCTATTACGGCCTGGTCGATTTCGAATTTTGGGCGCGGAAAAATATCGGCGACAAGGCCGTCGAATATCTCAAGGCCAATGTCCATCCACTCGACCTCGCATTCCGCTTGGCGGAGGCGCACGGCATCGTGCTTCTGAACGGGGGAGGGTTCTCGGCTCCCAACTGGTCGGTCCGGGTGTCCTTGGCCAACCTGCCCGACGAGGCCTATGAGGATATCGGTCGCGGCGTGCGGGCCATTGCGCGAGGGTACCGGGACGCCTATGAGGCGGCGCGATCCGCCACGATGGCCCGGTAGCTCGTCGCACGGTCGAGCGGCGACCCGCCGCGGCGTCGACGGACCAGGTCGTCTGGTTCGGAGTGTCTGGCGAGTCGCTGAAACCGTGGGCGTTGCGTCACCCCAAGGGACGCGACAAAGCTGGAACTCGCGCCGTCCCCCGGCCTCGTTACGGCCCGGGGGGAGCGGGTCCGACGCCAATCAGCCCATGCCAGCTCCGGAACTTTTAGCTCCGTTGCACTCGTTTGTTACAGCTGTGGCGAGGGAGCCGGGTGGACGGTTTTGAACAGCAGCGGCCGGCGCACGAGTTGCTGGTTCTGCATGTGGCCGCGCGTCATCGGGAGGACTTCGAAGGGCGCTTGGCGATCAGCCGTTTGTAGGCGTAGGCAACTTGCTTGTACTCGTCCGGACACGCCTCGGCTCGTTGCGCTGGCAGATAGCCCTTCTCGACCAGGTCGCCATAGCGTTTCCGGTCAAAGCCATAGGCGAGACATAAGAGATTGTAGAGCCGCTGCGCAGGCAGTCCGTGCTCGTCCGCGAAGTCCTTAAGCTTCGGCGCAGCCTCGTTGGCTTCTTTCGCATACATGACGCTGATACTCGCGATGGCGCGCCTTGCAACGTCGCCCTCGAGGCGCAGCAAAGCAAAGGCGGCGAGCTGGTCCGCAGCGTCTTCCTCGCGTCCCAGTATCGGGACCTTCTGCATGTCAAACACCGCATGTGCGAGTTCGTGCAACGTGACTTCCAGGAACGGTCCCGCCGGATAATTTTCTGGGGTCAGCCCCTCTCGTACGCCGGCCGGCGATATCGTTTGGCTGAGCTCCTGGATATAGGCGACATACTCGTAGCAGATGGTGATCGTCGACGTATCCGGATCGTACCAGGCGTTGATTTCGCCGTCGCAGCCCTTCGCCTGAATGGTCAGAGGCCGCGGCAGGCGCACGCGCACCCTGGACGCGATCCGCTCCAAGGGGCGCTCGGCCCGCAACTTATCGTAGAGAGCCTGGTGCTGGACATTCTTTGGTTTGACGTAGGAGGGACGGATATCGCCTGCCAGCCCGTCTAAGGGCCACGACAGAATGGACAATGCCAATGGAAGTCCGAGCCATCGCGCTATCATTGTGTCCTCAATCAATTGAACCGATTCAGGGCGACCTAGCGCCGCCCTATACGGCGAACCTGCGCCTCAGATGTGCTCGGAACCTCGGGGTAGAGTTGGGGCGCGACCTGGATCCAATCCTTGGTCTCCTGGCGCGCCAGCCTCCTGACCGCGCGAGTATCCCGCAAACGAACTTGATGCGGGCCGCGGGTCACGATCAGTCCTTCCTTTCTGAACTTCGTGATCGTTCGACATACTGTCTCCATGGTCAGCCCGAGGTGATCGGCGATGTCGATCCGCGACATGACGACAGCAAATTCAGCAAGGCCGAGCAGTGCGCCAGGCGTCCTATGGGCGACTGACAGCAGGAAATTCGCGATGCGGAAATCCGCACTGGCTTTTGAAAGCAGGTGAGCATGACTGCGGACCTGCCGCACTTCCTCGCGCAGCATGTCTATCAGCGCGCCGGCGATCGTCGGCTCCTGTTCGGCCCACCAGATCAGCAGGGTGCGCGGGATGCGTCTAAATCGAACCGCGGTTACGGCTTCGAAGGTAAAAGGATAGCAGTCCGAGAAGCTTAAGCTGACAACATCGCCCGGAAACACGAAGGCCAATACTTCCCTATCCCCTTCAGGGAAGACTCTGATCGAGCGGCCCACGCCTCCAACAATCTGGAGCACGAACTCGGCTGCGTCATCCTCCCAAAAAACGCCTTGCTCCCGAGCGATCTTTTCGCAAGGACGCGACATGAAAAGGTCTGTCAGCGTTAACGGTTGAGCCTGCGTGTGGGTGTGCATGTCTCACTCCGATAGGAATGAGCATTGAGCCGCAGTGTCGCTTGCTGGCGAAGTTCTTTACAGTAATTTACGGCCTGAGACACGATTCCGGTCTCGTTCGCGCCTTACACCGCAACAAACGCCACGGTCCGACCCGGCTGAGCGACTGCGGTCGCCTTCAGGAATGTCCCCGGGGCGCCGGTTGCTGGCGGTAAAATTTAGCGGGCGTCGATGTCAACGGCGCGAGCCTCCGGTCCGGAAGGCCGCTGCAAGGCGCTCTGGACGGCGGCGCCGGCGGTGATCTGGTCGAGGGCCGCCCCATGCGTCTGGACGGACACGAGCGAACTGGCGAACTCGACGCCGGCTTCTCGGCACACGCGTATCAAGCGCTTCACCGCTTCGCGCTGAATGTATGAAGGCTTGCCCGGCCTCACGGTGAATTTGAAGCGTACAACAAGCGCGTTTTCGGCGACGTCGACGATGCCCTGCATCTTCAAGGGCGCGAGGAATTCGTCCTTGAGTTGGGGATCGTCGAGCATCTCTTGTCCAAGCTTTTTGACGGCTTTGCGCAGCTTTTCGACTTCGGTCTCCCTTGTGAACCGCAGATTGAATTTCACAGTGGTCCAGTCGCGGCTGAAATTGGTGATCTGCCCCAACTGCCCGAACGGGATCGTATGGACCTGGCCATTCTGGTGGCGCAGCCGGATCGAGCGCAGCGTGAAACCCTCGACGGTGCCCTTGGCCTTGCCGCAGTCGATGTACTCTCCAACCCTGAACGCGTCGTCCGCCAAATAGAAAATTCCCGACACGACGTCGCGTACCAGCGTCTGGCTGCCGAATGACAAAGCTAGACCAAAAATTGACGCGCCGGCGATGAGCGGGGCGGTGTTGACCCCATGTTCGGAAAGCAAGACCAAAGTGGCTATGACAACGACGAACACCACCAGTGTGGTTCTTAGCACCGGCATGAGCGTGACGAGCCGGGAAGCCGGGGCGCCGTGCTGATCCTCGTCGGACAACATGCCAGCAGACCGTCCAGCCTCTGGCAAGCGGGTGAAAAATCGCACCAGCTCCAAAGTCACGTATGCGAGGAACAGAATAACGCCTGTCACGGTGGATGAGCGGGCCAACGCCTGCCAGTTTGCCGCGTCGACCGTTCCGAAGACGTCAACGATCCAGGCCCTTGCAATGAGCAGCCCCAGTATGATGAGAAAACCGGCGCTGGCGCAGCGGGCAACGAGGCCGAACAGCGACGCCGCACGGCTGCTCAATCCCATATGGTCGGCGAGCCTGTCCTGTGCGGCCCGGAGCAACGTGCGTAGGAAGATTGACGCCATCACGGCATTCAGCGTGAAAAGCGTCGCATCCGGAACCGCGGCGCTGCCTGTTCCCGCAGCAACCACCTGGGCGGCGACCAAGGCGCCGAACAAAGGCACGGCCACGGCCAACCAGTATTTGCCCAATTTATTTTCCCCGCCGCCCCTTCCGAGCAGCGTCGTGAACCAACCCGCGAGCGCGTCGCGGGACGCGAAACAGGCCCAGACGAAGATGGCGAACAGGACGAGGTGAGCGGCTATCCTCCCGGCAGCCAAAGCTTCGGGAGGAGCGTGCAGAACCGCCGCGACGCGCAAGACCATCCGCCCACACAAAATCAAGATCACCAACAACGAAACCCGACGGTAAACTGAAACAGCGTCGACGCTGGGCATGTGGGCGAGACGTGCGCTTGGAGCATCGGGACGAAGCACGATCCGCACGCCAAACATGTACAGTCGCCAAGTGAAGACCGTATTGAGCAGCGCATTTCCCAGCCGCGGCTGGTTGTCGAAGCCGCTGAACCACAGGCCTGACACGAGGTTGACGACGAGCCAGATCGCCAGGAGACCGAGCATGTCCAGAAAGGCGAGCCCCACCAGATGAGACAGCGGCCCTATGCTATCGGGGCGATCCGAGGATGTGAGCCGCCGCTTGATCGGAGTCAGCACCGCCGCGGCAGCCTGCTCGACGAGCAGCATCAAGGCGATCACGGCCGTAAGCAGCGCGAAATAGGCGCCTGGCCCCCTGCCACCCTGGCCCGATTGGTCCAGCGCCGATGGAGTCTTCTGTAAGGTGTTCCAAAGGGCGGGAAACGAACGCGCCACCACACCTATGCGATCGAGGAACTCGCCAAAAGCGGCCGCCCACGCGGCGCTCTCGTCGACATCATCGGTCACAGGCGGCGGAGCTGGGGCGCCTGGCGATTTTCGGCCAGACTTCTCCTGTTCTCGTATCCTATCGACGACTGCGCGGCTGATTGCGTCGACGAATTTGTCATATTGATCTTGCGTGAAGCCTGGTGGCGGGCCCGGAGCAGGCTGTTGAGCGCTTACGCCAATCGCGAAGAGGATGCCCGAGCACACCAGCAACACCCGTGCAAGTCTCACGATGTCCCCCAGTCGATCTGGCCGCGAGCGCTGCCTAGCTATCCACCGCAATGCTTGTAGATCTGTAATCGAAGCAATGATCCTGAAATCTATGCTGCGAACTCTTGGATCATCACGGTGGCGGAATACGACTACCTCACCCGACAGCTTGCCATCGCTTCAGTTATGACCGCCATCGGTGAGTAAAGCCCGAAATAGATGGCAAGACCAAGTTCCCGTGACGTGTCTGAAAGGAAAAGTGACATACTGTATTTCAAGCCGTAGCTTACATGAACTCATGCGGAATGCCAGATCCCCGATGGAATGTCGATTAGGTCCAGCAATCAGGGCCGGCCTGGCCGCCGGTGAGCGCGCAGCTGCCTCATGCACCACGAACATTGGCCGCTCTCAAGCATTGGCGTGGTGTTCCGGCAACCAACTGCTAGACCTGGCGCCATCTTCCAGAATGCGGGCTGAGCCCTACCGTTTGGAGGGTGGTATCGCCAAGTTCTCTACGCGCTTACATCTTGGGTGATTGATTGTTGACCGCCACGAACTTGGCTTGGTCGCATGCCGGTCCACCTTTTGAACGCTTTGCCGAATGATGAGACCTCCTGAAATCCGAGCAACCACGCGACATACGAGATGGAGATATTGCCCTCACGCAAGTACGCCTCCGCGAGATCGCGACGCAAATCATCCATGGCTTTCTGATAGCTGATATTCTCCGCGGCGAGCCGCCGCGCCAGAGTTCTGGGAGCCATGTTCATTTTGCGGGCGACTTCAGGCAAGGTCGCTCTTCCAGTCCTCAGCAAGGGCGCCGCTGCATTTTGGACGGCGTTGGAAATGGAGCCGACTTGAGCACCCCGGCTCACCAAGATCTCCCTGCACTGCTCGCTGATGATGCGATTCAGATAAAGATCTGCGTTCCTGATCGGGAATGACCCGCACGAAATTGGCATTTCGACTTCATCTTGGGCGCAATTCCAACATGCGTTGCAACGAAGCCCATGAACAGGGAAGGCCGAAGCCGAGCCGCTCGCGTGCATGAAGCGAAGGATGACCGGTCTGATATGGACTCCTGTAACATGACGAAGCAATCTTATGAGGGTCGCAGCCCAAAACTCGATTTGGTGGCGATCGCTTCTCCGTATCACGCCGTGGTAAGTGAAGCGCACAACGAGCCTGGAGCTTCTGAGCAGTTCCAAGACGATACTTTCGTTGGCGACCTTGCTATAGCGGATAAGTCCTTGCAAGCGCTGAGGACGGATGTGGACGAAGCCACGACGTAGTACAGTATTCCGATCTCCCGGAGATCGACCTCTTCGGCCAAATGGGCGCCAAGAGCTTCATCTTTGGAAAGATTTGCGACCGCATTAAGGACCGCGATCTGCTGTTTCACTGACATCCGACACGCCGGATCCTCCATTTGGTCCCTAGCGTGGTCCCAGGTTCTCGATCAATCCGACGATGTCGAACCCTGCTCGTTCTGCATGGGCGAGGGCCAACCTGGCCAGTCCTCCTGTCGCGGTTGGAGGAAGGCGAAGGGAGATTGATGCCGGCAATGAGGTGACGTTCTTCTCGGTTCGCGGCATCGACCACTCGTCCACCCGTGCGGCTGGCCCAAAAGGACCAGTCTTTGGCCTACTCGGACGGGACCCAAATCTCACATTCCGATATCCAGTGCTTAAGATGGTCGGCATGGGATTGCGGTGATGAAAACCCTGGTGGGGACGCGCGTACTTGTTGTCGAAGACTTAGCGTTGGTTGCGCTCGAGCTTGAGGTGACGTTGATGGCCGCTGGCGTTCGTTCAGTGGACATTGCTCCGAACCTTGCATCCGCAATGACGATGCTTGATGCGTCTGAGCCGGCTTTTGATCTCGCTCTCTTGGATATCAACCTTCATGGGCAGCACAGCTACCCTGCGATCGATCTTTGCCGAGCGAGACAGATTCCTTTGTTGTTGGTGACTGGCTACGATGTTTCGATGCTGTTGGAACCGTATCAAAGGTTGCCGTGTGTCCAGAAGCCTTGCGAGACTAGCAGGTTGCTTCAAGCGGCGACATGTGCCCTCGCGTGCAAGACGCCGTGTCGCGCCTGAACGTGGCGCCCATGCGCGACGGATTACCTCGGCTCACGCCGGCAATTGGCCGGCCGCAAGGGATTCAGCGTACAGGTGGCGCGTAGAGTATTCCACCAAGTTGCCAAAGTTGATTGAGCCCTCGCGGAATTCCAAGCCGCGATTGGGAGCCCACGTTCCGTTCATAGACCTCTCCGTAATTGCCAACCGAGCGAACAATATTGGCTGCCCAGCCTTGATCAAGCCCGAGTTTTATTCCGAAGTCGCCATCTTTGCCGAGCAAACGTCGCACGTCGGGACGTTGCGAGTTCAACGCATCTTGCATGTTGCGTGAGTTTACGCCCAGCTCCTCAGCATTGATCAGGGCGTAAGTGACCCATCTCACGACGTTGAACCATTGAACGTCGTCGGCGCGAACGGCTGGCCCCAGCGGCTCCTTGGAGATGATGTCCGGCAGAACTGCGTGCTGAGCTGGCTTTGGCAGTTTCAACCGCTCGCCGTATAGTTGAGAGACGTCGCTTGTCAGCACGTCGCAAAGTCCGGCTGTGTACTTCTGCAAAGCCTGGTCGGCATCCGCGACTGTAACTTTTTCTACCTCCATGCCGTTGGCGGTGAAAAAGTCGGTGAGGTTGCTTTCCGTCGTCGTTCCCGCCTGGACGCAAACTTTGACGCCGTCCAACTCCAAGGCCGACGTGACGTTGCGTGACTTTGGGACCAAGAAGCCTTGTCCATCATAGTAGGTGACCGCCGGGAAGAGCACGCCAAGTCCGACTTCTCTTCCCATCGTCCACGTGGAATTGCGGACGAGCACATCGATTTGGCCATCGGTCAGGCTGGCAAAGCGCGTCGTGGCGGGAAGCAGTTCGTACCTGACCTTCGACGCGTCGCCTAAGGTCGCGGCTGCAATACCTCGGCAGAGGTCAGCGTCAAAGCCGATCACCGCCCCATTCTCACCTGCACTGGAAAAGCCAAGCACGCCTTGGCTCACCCCGCACACCAGGACGCCGCGCTCGCGGACGGTCTTTAATGTCTGGCTGCTTGCCGGAACGGCAAGTATCGCCACAATCGCGGCGCCGGCTGCTCTGATAGCAAATTGTGGGATCACGACGCCGTCCCTCCGAAGCTTTCATTACGCGGTTCGGTCGATGAGCCGCCTTGCGCCTTTGTCACATGCTGGACGCCTGTCGGACAATGATCTTTGTTCCAATCGGGACCCGGTCATAGAGGTCGATCACGTCTGGGTTTATCAGCCGGAAACAGCCCGACGATACGTTTGTGCCAATTGTGTCGGGCTGGTTCGTGCCGTGGATGCGGTACACCGTGCCTCCAAGATAAAGCGCACGGGCGCCCATGGGGTTACCCGGTCCGCCGGCCATGAACCGCGGCAGATAGGGCTGACGCTTGATCATCTCTGGAGGCGGGCGCCAGTCTGGCCACTCCTGCTTGCGAACGACGGTGACGAGGCCCTTCCACTGGAAGCCGTCGCGACCGACGCCAATGCCGTAGCGGATCGCCCTGTTGTTTCCTTGGACCAAGTACAGGAATTTTTCGCCGGTCTGGACAATGATCGTGCCTGGACTTTCGGTGCTCCGAAAGTAGACCAGCTGCTTTTCCCAGGGTCCGGAGAGCGTCTCGGCTTCTTGGGGCGGCACATAACCGGGCTGATCTTCGATGTCCCATTCCGTGTCCGGCTGCGTCGGACGGGGGCTTGCGGCTTCAGCCTGCGTCAGAGGAAACCACAAAGCGAACAGCGCGGCGCAAGGCGTTATCATAGACGGGAACTGCATGAGAAAGCCCTTGATCACGCTGAGCGTCCTGAGCAGCGGACGAACACCGACACGCCATAGCGGGACGCTACTTCTGGATCGACCCAACTCGCAGTGACGACGCCGCGCTCGTTGGACAGGATTTCACGGTCCCACTGACTACCGGCCGCCTTGTCCTTGGGGCCCAGGTAGGTCTTACCGTCTGGTCCCAGACGAATGGAAAGTTCGAACAGCTCGGGGCTGTCCGCCACATGCATCAATAAAGCACCTGTGGAATCTTGTTTTATCACGTACGGATTCCCGCACAGGGCTTTGGCCTGCGCAGTCGTGCGCGGACGATCCCGATCCTGATGGTAGGCGCCCAACCCCCATGAGCCGACAAGTTGATCGCTTGTGATCTTGGCTCGCGCATCAGGCGGCGGCGTGGGCGTCCAAACCCTGTCCGCGTCCGTGCTCATGCAACCACCCAGCGCAAAAGCGAGTAGAACCGGGCGATAGATCCGACCCTGCATGCGAAATGCCTCCCGCAGGCAAACCAGCTTCCATGCCTGCAAGCCTGGGCCGCCCGAATGCGTGGCATTGGAAGCGACTGGGCCACGAACTCCAGTAAGTTACCGTATCGGGCGGCTGCCGGACGCGGATTTCGCGCTGGCGGGCGTTCCGGCCGTTCGCGGGCGTGGTGCGGTCACGCACCCCACGTCGCACGCGTTTGGGCCGCCTGCTGCTATGAATCTAATTTTTCATTCCGGCCTTCACGGGGGGAGGGGGGGGGCGGCTCGCCCGCTTACGGCAAACAGCGGAAAAGGCGGCGTTCCCCGGGAGACCCGCGCCGTGTGCGTCAGTCGCGCAAGCGGCCGCCGGCGCTGGCCGGCGACCTGGGCCGCGATGAACGGCGTTCAGAACTTGTAGTTGACGCCGACGCGGACAATGCCGACGTCGTTGTTCTTGCCGGACGTAACGGCGTAGGTCGTTGTCGCCCCTCCGCCGGTTAACCCAGTGACCGTGCCGTACCGATTGCCTCGATTGACGGCAACGTACAGGCCCTCGATTCTTGCAGTCCAGTTCGGTGTGAACGCGTATTCGAAGCCGCCGCCGAGTGTCCAACCGGCCTTGGTGTCGCTGCCGCCAAAGAAGTCGCTTCCGCCGAAGTCGCCATACGCCAGACCACCCGTGAGATACACGAGAGCGCGGTCAAAAGCGTAACCCAGGCGGCCACGAACCGTGCCGAAGTAGTTACCGCTGCTTCCCCCGCCGCCAAAGTAGTAGGGAGCGAAGTCACGGTGATGGCCAAGGTCCGCGTATTGAATGTCGGCTTCAACGCCGGCGACGATTTGGCCGAACTGCCAATTGTAGCCGATCTGAGCGCCGCCGATAAAGCCGCCATTGTCACCCTGGCTGAACGTGTAGGCCGCCCCCGGAGCAATGCCCACGTCAACAAAGGCGGTGGTATGGCTGTCGCTGAAGCCATATCCGGCGTTCAAACCGATGTAAAAGCCCGCCCACGTGAAAACAGGAGCGTAGACGATAGGAGCAGCCCTGCTTGGCAGATCCGCCGCATACGCGCTTCCAGCCGCCAACAGCGCGGCCGTCGTGATCATCAACTTGCGCATCATAAACTCCCCCTATTCCCAGAACGTCGAGTATGGCCGCTTCGCTCCGCGGCGCCAAGTGCGCAATAGCAACACAGTAAGTAATCGTTGTTTGACAGCGCAACCAAATGATTGTGCAATGCATCATTTCCGCGACGAAATCGATCTAGATACTTTTATCTAGACCCGCCGGCGCTGTCGAACGCGCATACTGGTTCCAGGCCACTTGGCCGGCCGTCGCACCGATTGGCGATTTCTTGGCGATGAACGAAATTCGCCGGTATATTCGTTCATGCTGGCGCTAGGGCGCGTTTTTGTGTGAGCTGCGACGCCGTAAAGCGGGCTCGACGGATATTGTCGGCGTCGCAGTCGGCGCCAGCGCCGGCGGTTCCGGCCTTCAGACCTGTGCGGGCCTAAGCACTCTGCAGCTCAACTTTTGGCCGCGGACTGCCTGCCACGGACCGACGAGCCAAATGTCGGGTCATCGCAACACCCAGCAAACCAGCAGCGCCCCGCAGCTCGATCGTGCTGCGGGGGCTTTTTCCGATCTGGCTCCCTCAGTACCGCCGCCCGTGCCAGGCTGCGCGCCGAACGTAGCCGACGCGACCAAAACGGTGAGGCCCCCAATGTGCTCGCCCGTAATACGCGCGCCGATAGTAGCCGTGCGGGTAGTAGGCGCGACCATAATAAGCCCGGCGCGGCCAGTAGTCGCGATGCACGACCACCACGCGCCGCGTGTACGCGGGCGCATAGCTGACGCCGTAGTAGGGATCCGCATAACCCGCATCTTGGTAGTACGGATCATAGGCGTAATAGGGGTAGCCGTAACCATAGCCATAGGCCGGGGCGGCCACGGCGGAGCCTATTGCAAGGCCCGCCAGCCCGGCCACGAGGCCGCCGCCCCATCCCCAGCCACCCTGCCAGTGCCCGCCGCCGCCGTGCCAGTGTCCCCAACCGCCATGGCCGACCCGCCAACCGCCGTTCCCGCCAGCCCAGTGTCCGCGCCATTGGGCGGATGCCGTGGCGGGCGCCATAACGCCGAAGGCGAGCATGGCGGCTAGCGCAAGTGACGCCGCTTTCTTCATGGTGACCTCCTTGTGCCAGTGCGCATCGGATCGCTGCGTAGCTGCGGGACCGACGCGAAACAGCGCGCTTTGCGGAGAAGTCGACGCAAGAGCGCGGCCTAGATCGGCGGCGTCTCTCCTTGGCTAGGCATGGGTGCTCTCCCGTGGATGGCGACCACTACTCGTCGCTTTCTTCCCAGATCTCGACCGAAGCACGATCACGCGGCAGAAGTTCGCGCGCTTCGCGCAGAACAAACAACGTAAGCACCGCGAGCCGATGTTTTTGCTCATCGGACAAGGTCGCGGCGAGTGGAGTCCAGGCGGAGGCCAATTTTTTCAGGCTTTCACCGCGCTGAATTAGATTGTCTGCCCGCGTCCGCATCAGGTCCACCAGAGGGCCGTCGCCGAACTGACCCGATTGCAAGCGTGCGATCCGCTGGTGACGGATCGCAGCCCTGGCCCGAATGGCTTCTTCAATGGCCGGCCACATCTTCGACTGTTCCGGGGTCAACTGGAGGGCGAACTTGGTTGCCGAGACGCGCGCATCCAGAATGGCGCTCAGATCAGCGCTGCTCAGTTGGTCGGGCGCAGCCGGAGACCCGGTTTGGGCCTGTGCGACGCAGCTCGAACCCAGCATAGCGGCTGCGATAAGCAAGGTTTTCAGCATGGTGATTGTCCTTTTTTCGGGCGTTGCTGGAAAACGGGACTGGTGGACTTTGAAACGGTTCGCGTCGCCGATCCTCGAGGGGTAGGCCGCGGCTCCTTTGTCCAACAGACGAACCGCTGGCCCCGATCCAGCAACTTGACGGTCTGCGCCGCCGTCCGCGAACATGGGCCAAGGGCTTCAGTCATTGCAAAGCAAGGTTGAAGATTTCGCCTTTGGCCTCGCAAAAGTTTTGTTCGCTCAATCAAGCCATGGAACGATCAAACCACTTCTTGCGCAGGCAGGGCGGTATTTTACAGTAAGCTACGGAGCGCGATCCGACAGGCCGGGCGCTGGGTTGAACCCCAGGTGGCGATACGGGGGTTGCTGGCGAGCGGCGGTTCGAAAGGACTTGCGCGCCGGACGGCTTCAGCTAGTTCTGATATGAACTGGGTCGGACGTGGAGCGGTCCGGAAGCGGAGACGTCGAAAAGAACGATGTCTCTGGCGGAGGCGCCCGGACCATTCCTGGGTTTGGACGTCTTGCGGGAGATGCTCAGATTTCCGGCTGGCTTAAGCTACTCTGCGGGTCTGCTGATCGGTTTCGATGGCGTTGAAGTAGACCATGGCGGGCGGCTGCCCGCCATGGGCGGCGTGAGGCCGCTGGTGGTTGTAAAAGGCGGTCCACCGCCCGACACCAGCCTTGGCCTGCGAGCCGGTTTCCCAGGCGTGGAGGTAGACGCACTCGTACTTCAGGGACCGCCACAGGCGTTCGATGAAGATGTTGTCGAGGCAGCGGCTCTTGCCGTCCATCGAGATCCGGGCGCCGGCCCGCTTCAGCCGATCGGTCCAGGCGAAGGACGTGAACTGCGATCCCTGGTCGCTATTCATGATCTCGGGTGAGCCGAACCTGTGCAGTGCCTCATTCAGCGCATCGACACAGAAGTCCGCATCCAGCGTGTTCGAGACGCGCCACGCCAGCACCTTGCGGGTGAACCAGTCATGATCGCGACGAGATACAGAAAGCCACGCCGCATCGGCAGATAGGTGATGTCGGCGCACCAGACCTGGTTGGGCCGATCCACCCTCAGGCCGCCAAGCAGATAGGGGTAGGTCTTGTGCCCCTTCGCGGGCCTGCTCGTGTCGGGCTTCTGGAAGATCGGCATCAACCGCATGAGGCGCATCAGCCGCCGGATGCGCTTGACGTTCACCGGATGCCCTTCGTTCTTCAGGTGCCAGGTCATCTGCTGAACGCCGTAGAAGGGCGTGTCCAGGAACTGCTTGTCGATCAGCAGCATCAGGGCGAGGTTCATCTCTGTTTCGCCCTGCGGCTCGTAGTAGAACGAGGACCGGGGGAGCGACAGCAGCCGGCACTGCATCCCGACCGACAACGAGGGGTGGTTGCGCTCGATCATCGTGAGCCTCACTTCCCGGTCCACGGCTTGAGCTTTCGTGACAAAAAATCGTTGGCGACCGCCAGCTCCCCGATCTTGGCATGGAGATCCCGGACCGTGTCCTCGTCGACCTCGGCCGGCTTCCTGCCGCCCCGCTCGAAGATGTCCGCCGCTCCATCGAGGAGCGCCTTCTTCCATTGGTGGATCATCGTCGGATGCACCCCATATGCGGCGGCCAACTCCGACACGGTGCGCTCACCCTTTACGGCTTCTAGCGCCACGCGAGCCTTGAAGCCCGCGTCATGGTTCCTGCGTTTGCGCATGCCATGATCTCCTTGTCCCTGGAGATCAGCAGACGTCACATCGTAGCTTCCGTCACTGTCCGGATTTCGGGGAGGACCTCACGATAGAGCCGCCGCGCCCCAATAGTAGGGAAACAGCCGCCTCGAGCACGTCAAGCCGGAAGGCTCCCATCATGTAAGTCGGCAGCTGGGCCGCATAAAGCCAGAACGGAAACGGCCCACCCTGCAGCTGCTTTCGGGTGATGGGGCCAGCTCGGCAGGTATAATCGTCTACGCCGATCAGAACGGCGCGCACCGAGCCAGGATGGTGGCGCAGGAAATAGCTCAACAAAGCCTTGTGTTCAGGGATCCCGGATCCCGGGATTGCGAGCGACACAAAACGCGCGCCCGTTGCGCGATCAAGGCGGGCCGGGCTGAGGAGCTGGACGTGCGAATTGCCGATGATGGCGGCGTCGAATGCCGGATCCCGCGCCGGCTCGCATGCGCAGTGCGCGGCGCCTGCGCCCTCGTCATTCCCAAGCCAAGGTCTTTTATCGGGGCGGCGTCATAGGGATCGATCGCCAACACGAATATCGCCACCACAAGGAGGGTGACTGCGCTCGTCAAGGCCCAAGTGCCTAGAACCCTTCGCCAAGGATCTGCCATGTGCCCCAGAGTTAACGCCCTGCGCGAGCGCCGCAAGTGCGGCCTCGCTCAGAGTTCGTTGTAAGATCAGGGCCAATCTGAAGGCAAGAAGCCGGAGAGCACCCAAACATTGTTTTGAGACGCGCCCTGCTCTCCGAGCGGAGCCATGTTCGATTTGGAAGGTCAGCGCTGCGTAGCGGCTACGGAACGATCGCGTCAGCCGGCACTCTCGACAATGTCGTTGAGCGCCATGCCACACCTCCGTTGGACCTACGTCATCTCGACCGCATGCCCAGCAAGGCTCTGGGAAGCCGTTTTCGATGCAACTGGCCCTCGCCACCATGAGCGGGTCCAGTTTCATTTTTAAGATGTAATCCGGGGGTGCTGAGAGCTTCCCTCCTGTCGGGCAGAAAGACGGGGCTCGCGAGCTCGCCAGTGACAGGCGTTGACGGTTCTTCACTCAGCCAGCGGTAGAACACTCCTCCGACGATTGCGCCCGCGATCGGCGCCACCCAGAACAACCAGAGTTGCGCGAGGGCCCAACCGCCGACCAGCACGGCCGGACCGGTGCTGCGCGCAGGATTAACCGAGGCGTTTGTCACTGGGATTGCGACGAGGTGGACCAAGGTCAGCCCGAGCCCAATCGCAATCGGGCCGAAACCGACGGGAGCCCTTCCGTGGGTTGAACCCATGATGATGAAAAGGAACATCATCGTCAGGACGAACTCCGCTAACAGGGCAGCCGCCATGCTGTAATGGCCAGGCGAGTGCTCGCCATAGCCATTCGAAGCAAATCCGTTTTTCAAATCGAAACCGGAGCCGCCGCTTGCGATGATGTAAAGCACCGCGGCGCCGGTAACCGCGCCTACGACCTGCGAGACGATGTAGGGCGGGATGTCCTTGACGGGAAACCGTCCCCCCGCCGCCAACCCGATTGTCACGGCCGGGTTCAGGTGACAGCCCGAAACGTGCCCGACAGCATAGGCCATGGTCAGAACAGTAAGGCCGAATGCGAGGGAGACGCCGA
The DNA here is from genome assembly GCF_056400925.1 of Alsobacter sp. P4_H11. NCBI lineage: Bacteria > Pseudomonadati > Pseudomonadota > Alphaproteobacteria > Hyphomicrobiales > Alsobacteraceae > Alsobacter > Alsobacter sp. P4_H11. The sequence goes on along the minus strand of NZ_JBFUKI010000003.1, from coordinate 51,253 downwards.
GTAGCCCGATGCCGCCGCTGGGGAAACCGGCGGATATCACCGCGCTGCCACAACCCGCAAAAGTAAGCCAGAAAGTGCCGATCGCCTCGGCGCTGCATTTGCGAAGATCCATGTGCCTGCTCCCGTCCTGGGCTTGCGCACGAGCATTGAAGACACGTTTTGCAGTCAATTGGACCCCAGCCGGGTCTCAAAGACGGGGCGCCGCCATTTCGGTGATCTTGACGATCCCTTTCGCACGATCATCCGTCTTGGTAGTCAGGCGGAACCGCCGTGGTTGGCTAAGAACCACGCCAGCAGCCTAAGTGCGTCCGCTAGCGGGGCAAAACCAATACCACATGGGTCTCTCGTCATAATTTTCGCGGCTGGGCGTGCAGGTCGCCAAGTGTGTACCCCAGAGGACCTTTGGCTACTGATCGTGATCAGTTTTACGTAGGCGATGAGTCTTGCGGGCGGCGGCCTCGTAGAAGACCTTGCGCATGAAGGCGAAGGAGCGAAGCACGTTGGCCTTGTCAACGAGCGTAACCCGGCCGGGCGTGCCGCGCTCCTTTTTGCGACGCCGCGCGAGCCGGCAGGAAAACTCGGTTACCCCCTCGGTGGTCTCGCGCGTGATCACCTGCACACCGGTCGCCTCGCGGTTCTCCACGATCTTGCCTGTGGCGGTCCCTGAAGTACGAGTGCGTCTACCTCCACGCCTGGGAAACCGGCTCGCAGGCCAAGGCTGGTGTCGGGCGGTGGATCGCCTTTTACAACCACCAGCGGCCTCACGCCGCCCATGGCGGGCAGCCGCCCGCCATGGTCTACTTCAACGCCATCGAAACCGATCAGCAGACCCGCAGAGTAGCTTAAGCCAGCCGGAAATCTGTCCAAGGATTGGGGAGTAGCTCACTCACCTCCGAAACGACGAACCTGTTCGGAAAAGAGATCGAGCATCTCAACCGGCGACAAATTTGCTTCCTGAGCTTCCTTGAGGATCTCATATCGGCTGCGCAACGTTCGCCCTCTCCGATGAGTTCAAATCAGACAACAATTAAGGACCAGAGGCAAGCCGGACGGCCGCCACCGCTAGGCTGGCGGCGGTAGCGCAGCGGCGGCTACAGTACGGCGTATGTGCAGTCTTTACAGCTTGACCAAGAACTAAGCCGCGGTCCAGGAACTCACACGGCTAGGCATCCGATCGTCTGGCGCAAATCGCGATGATATCCCGATACTCGCCGGTGCCACGGGCGAACTGCGGGGTGTCGGGATCAAATACAATTTGGTCTGCTTTCAACCTGGCGGTGGCGTGGAGTGCCTCTGGGCAGCACCACACAAGCTGCAGAAAGGGTGACTGTGCAGCGGGAACCGCTCAGGTCCACGCAGCGGTCACGATCGCTGTTCGTGATGCTCTCGACAACGAACCAGTGGTAAGGGTTAGGGGCAACAAACGCCATAATCTCCAGCAGAGGAAAGCGAGCCAAGCGGCCATTACAAGGGCACAACTCGATCCGAGCAGGAACTTGACGACACGCTGGGAAAGAGCGAACTCTCTCCGGCGACCATACGCTCTGATTTCGAACAGGCTCGTTCGGGGCATCTCCACGTCCTGGTCTTGCCTGAGCGGTTACGCCTCATACGACTTACCCAACGTGTGGATGCACTAAGTTTGCTAGAGCCCACATCAGTGACATCTGTCAGTTCTTCGAGGCCTGAATTGCCTCCGTGATCGCCGCTTCGATGCGCAGCGCCGCCGTCTCCGTAATATGCGAGCCGTCCCAGAACGATTTTGGATCTCGGGTTAGCGGGGTGTCGCTTCGGAAATCGAGCAATCGTGCATTCGTGCGCCCCGCGATCTCGGCTACGGCAACCTTGCAAGCTAACTCTGCCAAAGCGGCCGGGCTCTCTGGTCTCGGCCGCCACGGGGCATAGACTGGCGTAAGCAGTAGTATAACCGGCGTGAGCGGTGGGATCTCTTCAAGCATTTCCCGCAGAACTCCAACACCTCGGAACGGTCCCGGTCTGTCCGCCAGCGACATCGTCCTGGCCGCCACCGCCGCCTCCGGCTCGCGCCACGTCCTCCCCAACTCGTAGTTCCAGTATCCGTCGCGGCCAGCTAGCACATTTGCACCTCCAACGCCGAGCGCAAACGCGACGGCGTCCTCGAACACGTGCGCCCGGAACGAGCCCTTGGCGAAGGTCCAGAAGTCGGAAGCATAGAGCCAGAACGGGAAGGGGCCGCCCTGCAACTGTTCCCGCGTGATGGTGCCAGCCCGACACGTGTACTCGTCGACGCCTATTACAACCGCCTTTGGGGGCTGGGGACGCCGGCGCAGGAAATAATTCAGCAATGCCTGGTGCTCCGGAACACCGGAGCCCGGTACCGCCAGCGAGACGAAGTGTGCTCCCGTCGCCTGACCGAGGCGGAGGGGGTTGATGAGTTGGACGTGCGAATTTCCAATGATTACGGCGTCAAATGCGGGATCCCGAGCCCGGCTTGCGTGCGCAGTGCGTGGTGCCTGCGCCCGCGTGTAGCCCAGCCCGAGACCGGGTATCCGGCCTGCATCATAGGGATCTACGGCAGCTATAAAAGCCGCCGCGGCAACGCTCGTCACCACAGTTACCAAGGCCATGCGGCACAGCAGCTTACGCCATGGATCCGTCATCCGGTCTGCCTTAGGCGATTGTTGCCGGTGCGGCAATCCATCCGAATTGAAGGAAGCGGGTTTCGGGGGCGGTGCCGCCGCCTCATGGTCGCAGCTATCTAATGGCGAACCGCGAGCAGGCGATCGCACAGCGGCAGCGCCGACCGCGCCCGACATGTCGCCTGCTTTTGCAGGGGGACGCAGGCGGGCAGGCGACTGCTAGCACGTTCATCAGGCAGCGGTCATAGGAGGCCGGGGAAGGATGAGGTTTGCGGCGAAGAGGCCCAACATCAGCCATACCGTTCGCTGGTAGAAGAAGTCGTGAACAAGGCCGCCAGTCAGGAACACGAACAGTGTTACTGCGGCTCCGTAGACGGAGCTTGTGAGCCCCTGCTGTTTATAGGCGCGAAAAACCCCTACAGCGAAGGCCGTGAAAGCCACTGTGGCCAAGCCGAATCCGACGATGCCAGCCTCGGCTAGAAGCCAGACATAGATGTTGTGGATGACCTGGGGCGGCTGTCCGCTTGAGAGGCGGGCCTGAACGTAGCCTCCCAGACCTGATCCGAAGATTGGGTGCTGGAACCACAGATCAAGGCCATCCTGTATCGTCTGCCACCGCTCTCCATCCGAAGCCTTGTCGGCGAGTCTGACCGCCCCGCCGCTATACCGATTGGACGCTCGAAGTGAGAATTCCAACGCGGCGGTTGCTCCCGGCGCAAAAACGGCCGCCGCCAATAGACTGGCGAGACTCCGCCGCCTCACGCGGGGCAACAGGAGAGAGGCCGCTGACACCACGAGTAGAAGGACGACGCCGACGCGGGATCGCGTGAGCAGGACCCCAGAACTGAGGATTAGTGGAACGAAGGCGAACAGTCCCCTCGCGATTGCGCCCCTTGGCAGCGCGGAACCCTGATCACGAACAACATGCCAGGCGATCAGCGAAAGGCAACACTGCAGGCAATAAGCGTTGGCGTCGAGGGTTAGAGCATGCCAACCAACAAACCAAGTCCCAAGGTCGTCGCGTCCAGCGATCGAATAAAGGTTGGCGGCAATCTGGATCAAAGCAACGAGCGCATTGGCGAAGACGATGCTCAGCAGCACGGCCGCGACGTCCTGTGAGCGGCCGACGAGCCGCACCGTGAGGCCAATCATCGCGTAAGATAAGATAAGCAACCAGCCTAGACCACGATTGACGAGCCCCCAGGTCCCGCCGCCGTTCCAGACTGAACTGAGCGCTGCAATTGCAATCAGGCTAGTCAAAAGCGCCAGAGGTCCGAGCCATGTCTTCCATTGGTCAGCATCCACATCCGCCCGACGGACATAGAGCTCAGTCCCGGCGATAATTAGCGCAACAGTGGCGAGCAGATCCGCGCCATTCACGTTTGTCAAATGGGAGCCAGCTGCAATCCGGACCTGAAAGAAGATTAGGCAGGCAATCACCCCAGCCATGCCCAGCACGATGCTGCGGTCGAGATGCGCCATCGCGACCCGCTTTCGCTGCAGAAGCGGCGGCGGGCGCGCAGTATTGCGAACAAACTCGTAGGCGGATGAAGCAAGAAGCGGCAGCAGCGAACACAGGCCGACTGTTACCCCCACAGCGACGCCCACGGCTTCGGGTTTGCCGAGTTGCGCGAGCATGAAGGCCGCCGCCGCCTCGCGCACACCCCAGCCCGAGAAGCTGATCGGCAGCGCGGATATGAACATCACAATGCATAGCGCAGCAATCTCTGCCATCCCGATCTGCCCTCCCCATGTCAGAAGTGCACAACTGAAAGCACCGAGCATCGCTAGATGGGAGGCAAAGGAAAGGAGGATGGACTGGAGAGTCCCGGCGAGACTCACCGTTTTGAAAGTCCGTCGCCAACTCGTTTTAACGCGGACGGGCGCTACTGCGACGAATCCCACCACTACAAGGGCCAAGGCAACGGCATAAAGGAAAGCCGAGATCCCCTGCACCTGTACATCGAATTGGCTGGCAGCCTCAGGAAAATAGAAAAGAGCTGCGGTGGTCGCGAGCGCCAAAAGTGAAAGCAATGCGATTGCGCGCTCGGCTAGTCCGAGAAAGGCCGCGACCGAGGGCGAGATGCCCGTGCGGGACAACATCGCCTGCCGGGCGAATCCTTGCGCGAATGGGCCCCCGATCGACAAGGCACCGATCTGACCAGCGAAGAACGCTGGGTAGAGCGCCCATGCAGGTATTCTGAATTTTAAGATCTTGAACGACGTTACGAAACGCTTGAATGAGACTCCATAGTTCAGGAGGCAGAACGCGACCACGCCGAGAATATAGACGGGACGGGATGACTGGGTCAGGTCAGCGAAGGATACTGGGCTCCGCACAATGGCGAATATTAGAAACCCAAGGACCGACAAGGATATCAGCTTTTTCATATGAAGCCCTGCGATCCCACGCGGATGAGTTTTCGGACCGTGTCTGTCGTTGTGCCGGGACACTGTATAATTGAACCGATCGTCAGGCGAGTGCGGCTTTCTACGCGGTTGCATCGCGTTCCTTGTGCCTTGCACGTTTCCGCGAATGTGGGCGGTCTTTGCGGTGCTTGTCAGCCCGGCGCTGTCTTCTGTGGAGTTGTAGGGGCCCGGTCGCCGCAAGGACACCCGCACCGTGCGCGGCTACATCCGTCGAGGCCGGCGGCAATGCGGGGAAGCGATCGGGACCACGTTCGAGAGCGTGGCCAGCATGGGCGGGACAACGCCGGGGCGGAGGCGGTCGTTTGTCACGCGCCAGTGGCATTGGCCGCCACACTAGGACCCGCTCGGCTTCAATACCGGCTCTTTTTCGGTCGGAACTGCCCTGTGAGTACACGCGAAACTACCGTCGCTGTGTTCGACGCTCCACGGGCCGGCCGGGATAGAGCCCAGCTCAGCACCCTCGCAGCGAACTCAAGCGCTCTTTGATCGAAGTTATCCTCGTCTACCTTGCCGTGGATTCTGTAACGGACATCGCAGAAAGTGAGAACCACGGGTCGTGGCAGAACCTGGTCATACCACTCTCAATCTTCCTCTTGGCGGGCGCTCTGCGCTTGATGAGCAACTCGCACTCTGCCAAGCACCGGGTCGATTGACGTGCGCCTCGGTACCCTCCTCAAAGTCGCCCGGTCCTGTGCGGGACAGTCGGTGCGGGGCCGGGGTCGGCCAATGACGGGCTGTCGCTTGACCGATCGCTAGCGGCGGCAGCCCTAGTACGGCTACTCCCATGCTTGTCGGCAATACGAATGTTGTGCACGCAGCCGGCCCGGCCACAGCTGCAGGGTCTTGCGGACAAAGCTACCGGCAGACTTGACGAACCGATCCAACGAACTGTCCCGCACGTATTGGCCTCGCGATTTCGTTCCATGGCCGGTCCCGAGCCAGGGGGCGGACGTCTCTAGCGTAGATCAAGATGCATCTGAACGGCGAGTGACCTGCATATCGATGCCCGGCCACACCTTCCGCCTATTTAGTGGAGCCTAGGCGGGCGGCGTCGATCCAAGTAGAGATCAATCGCAATGTCCATGAACACGTCGGCGTCGATCTCAGGGTGGCCTGCAAGGAAGCGCGCCACCTCCTTGCTTAGCGTTTCAGTCCCCAGGTGTCCGAACTCGGCCACCAGCTCGGCCGCGAGCCTGAATAGTCCAATCCGTTCGGCGTCATGTGCTCGCCTGACTGTCTGCGCCCATGTCGGCTGGGGCATTCGTCGCACCAGTGTAGGCAACCAACAACCGGGTGTAGCGATCCTTCCAGCGCAGCAAGCGACCACCGACATAGCCTGCAAAGTCGTGAGCCCGCCCGGTAAGCCCACAGCGGGCTCACTCCTTATCGGATCTAAGGTCCGTCAGAATGGCGAAAGCTCGAGTCTAAGCTCGGCGTTTGCAAAATTGCGCGAAGATCATGGGCGCAGGTTGCAAGATTGGCAGTGATCGTGAGCATCAGACCAACAACTGTAATCCGCCGTACAATGAAGCTGTCTCTCACGCTGTCCCCTATCCGTGAGACCGCACCCGAACCAAACGGAACGTTCGGTCGAGATTGGCCCTTGGCCGATATGGTTGCTCTGAAACCGCTTCCGCTCGCTAAAGTTCGTATTCTCGTCGATGAAAACGAGGCTCTTATCGCCAATCAATTGGAATGCGAGCTGGAAGACGCCGGCGCCATCGTTGTTGGCCCCGTCCCGCTCGTGGCCGATGCACTGGCTCTGATCGACAAGGGGGAGTTCGACGCGGCGATTATGAATCTGAACCCGAACGATGGGCGGTCTTACCCGGCGGCGGAAGCTCTACGCGCTAAGGGTAAGCCATTCATTTTCGTGACCACCTTTGAGCACACGATGCTCCCGGGCACGATGGCCTCAGTGCCAGTGTAGTCCAAACCGCTAACGGCCTCGCGGCTGGTCCACAGTCTGGTTTCTTTGATTCAGGCAACCTTCGCCGCACTGCGGTTGAGCGGGTTCAGTTTCGGTGCCGGTCCCCCCGTCGCCGGAGCCTGCTGTCAGGGCTCAGCGCCCAGCGCCGGATGACGCCAGAGAAGCCCGCGACATCGTGTCGGAAAATTTCTGCGCCAGGTTCATCTGCGTCTTGGGGGCAAGCTCCGCGCCGCCGTCGATCGCCTGATGTTCGATCCAGAGGATCTGGCCGCTTCGCGCGTCAACCAAGCGCGCCGTCAGGACACCGCCCCTGGGCGACATGACCACATTGCCCTCGATGACCTACCGGACGTTGAAGCGGGTCCAGGTCGACGTCCGGGGTCCGTCGGGCGCCTGGCTTATCGCCTCTCGGCCGAGGATTCGTAAATCGCTGAACGACGCCAGCTGGTCGATCAGCTGTTCCGAGAAGCCCTTCGCGATCTGCTCCGCCGAGGCGTCGCCCCGCTGGGCCACGAAAGGCGTGACCGCCACCAGAGGCTTCGACGAAGACGAGTTGAAGCCGTACTGGCCATCGTCGAAAATCCAGAAAGGGACGAGCGTCACAAGCAGAGCCACCGCGACCGCCGCGACGGCGACGCTCCACCGCATCCGGTTCGATCTTGGCCGCGCCCGCATCGCGAGGTGATGGTACGACGGTTCGCGCTCCTTCTCCTCCGGGCATGGATCATGCTCGTCGCTCGGGATACAGCCATCTTCGGTCCGCTTCTGGAAGGCCGGCACGTAGCCGCCGCGCGGAACCGAGATCACGACGGGATCGTCCTTCCCGGACGAATGGTAATAGCGTTCCAGCGCGCGCCTGAGGCGCCCGGCCTCGATACGCACCACGGGGTCGATCTGCCCGTCGAAGGATTCCGGTCGGTCGAACACGGCCAGCGCGATCGAATAGGCTTTCAGGCGCGCGTCGGAGCCGGAACTCGCTGCTGCCGCAGATCTTTTCGACGCAGGTCTCAACGAGCGGGCGCTCCAATTCGTCGAGCTTGGCTTCGAGAGCCGTCATAACGCCTCCTCCATTTCCAGAAATACTTTGTCACGGTGCAATCATGAACTGTCACAGTCCGTCGTAATTATCCCGAATTTTATCGGACACTGGCAGCTAAAGTCTTGCCGGATCCGAGCGCGCGCCGATATCCGGATTTCTGACCTGGACCGGCGGCCAAACCCGCGCCCCAGTGAAGCGCGGGTCAGCCCGCCCTATCGGCGATCCTAGCGGCACCGCACATGCCCGGCCGCATGCGTCACGTGACCCGCCCTGCAGTGCGCGACCCGGTAGCGCGAAGCCCGATAAGAAACCGGCCGGTGGTAGCCAACAACCCGGCATCGGCGCGCGGGCGCGCTGATCGGGGGACTGGGTCTGCAGGTCGAGCCAAATCCCAACTTCGACGCCTATTATGGATTGATCGACTCCGAGTTCTGGGCGCGCAAGAACATCGGCGACAAAGCCGTCGATTACCTGAAATCGCATGTTCATCCGCTCGACCTCGCGTTCCGCCTGGCGGAGGCGCACGGGGTTCGGATCGGCGGTCGCGTTCGCTACGAATTCCAGATGCAGACCACTTACGCGCGCAACGATGACCCAACCGGCACGCGCGGGCTTGGCCGCATCTATGCCGACACGCGCACCGCGACCGACTATGGCCTGCTCCGCGCGTTTGTGCGCGTCGACGTCGCGCGCCGCAACGGCGCGATCTACAGCGGCACGGCGACCCGCATCGGCAACGCCTTCACGGGCACGAGCGTGGACTACAATGGGAACGCCCAGACGCAGGTCGTTCTGGACCGCGCCTTCATCCAGTTCGCGGCCTGACGGCCGGGCGCACGCAATCCTTCTTCGGGTTCTACCAGGGCGACCTCGAATGGGTCGGCATCACGGCCGGACAGTCGTCGCTCAACGATCTCACGAATTTTCTGGCCTACACGGCCAATCTGGGATCGGGCTTCTCGGCCACCCTGGCCATCGAGGACCCGGTGGAGGCCCGCAACGCCACCGCGACGGCGGTCACGGCCGTACCCGGCCTCGCACCCACCTACGCCTATGCGGGTTCCGGCGTGCCGGATGTCGTGGGCCTGTTGCGCTACGACGCCTCATGGGGCGCGGCGCAGCTTTCGGGCGCGCTTCATCAGGTCAGGGTCGGTGAACAGACCGCGCTGGCCAGCGGCGTGACGCCTCAGGGCTTCGCGCCCTCCACCGAGTACGGCTGCGCGGTGAACGCCGGCGTGAAATTCAACCTGCCGATGATCGGCTCGGGCGACGCGCTCTACCTGCAGGGCACGTACACGCACGGCGCGAGCTCCTACATCATGGGCAACTATTTCGGGCTCGGGAAAGCCGCCGGATGGGGCATCGGCGGGGTCGGCAACCTCGGCATGCCGGACGCCGTGATCGCGGGAAGCGCGCCGGGCGATCTGAAGCTCACCAGCATCTGGGGACTGACCGCGGCCGCGTTGCACTACTGGACGCCGACCATTCGGCAGTCGCTGTTCGGCACGTATATGTCGAGTCGATTTCAGCAACAGCGCCGTCTACGCCGGCAACGGATTGACCTCGTCGTTCAACGGCGCGAACCCCTACCGCGACTGGCGCTACTGCGAAAACGAAACTGCCGGCCTCGCCGCCCTGCTCACGCGTGAGCGGGGCGGGATCGCTCCGCCGCCTCTTCTCGGATCGGAGCGATGCCTGTTAGGCGGCGCGGTCTTCGGGAGATTGCACGCCCGCGAGCTTCATCTCCGGCACCACCTCCGGCACGATGAGGCGCGCCGAGGTTCCCTCCAGGACGGTCCCGATCGCCACGCCCGGGGCCCGCTCGCGCAGGACCAAGCCCCGATCCGTCGGTTCGATCACGGCGAGCTCGGTGACGATCAGCGTGACGCGCCGCATCGCCGTGATGGGAAGCGTGCATTCCGGGACGATCTTCGAACCGCCCTTGGCGGTGTGCTGCATGGCCACGATCACCCGGTGGGCGCCGCTGACGAGGTCCATGGCCCCGCCCATTCCGGGCACCATCTTGCCCGGGATCGTCCAGTTGGCAAGGAAACCCCGCTCGTCGACCTGCAAGCCGCCCAGGACTGTGACGTCCAGGTGCCCGCCGCGGATCAGTCCGAACGACATGCTGCTGTCCACCGTCGCCGCGCCCGGCACGGCGGCTACGAATGCGCCTCCCGCATCGGTCAGGTCCTCGTCCGCCATGCCCTCCGGCGGCCGCGAACCCATCCCGACGATGCCGTTTTCGGACTGGAACAGGATACCGGCCCCATGCGGGACGTAATGGCTCACGCCCGTCGGCAAGCCGATGCCCAGGTTCACCAGGCTGCCGGGCTTCAACTCGAGGGCGACGCGGCGATGGATGATCTCTTCCGGCTGCATCACACGCGCCTTTCGATGAGGTAGTCGACCAGCACCCCCGGCGTGCCCACCGCGTCCGGTGGGATCGTCCCCACCGGTAAGATCTCGCGCGTCTCGCAGATCACGGTGGCGCCCGCCATGGCCATGACCGGGTTGAAGTTGGTGGCGGTGAGCTGGTAGGCGACGTTGCCGAGGTAGTCGGCGCGATCAGCGTGGATCAACGCAAAATCGGCCTTCAGAGGCTTGGCCAGGATCCACTCCTCTCCGTCGATTTCGATCACGCGCTGGCCTTCCGCCGCGAGCGTGCCGAGGCCCGTCCGGGTCAGCACGCCGCCAAGGCCGAAGCCCCTGGCCCGGATACGCTCCGCAAGCGTTCCCTGCGGTGTCAGCTCGACCTCGATCCGGCCGGAGAGCATGCCCTTCTGGGTCTCGGGATTCATGCCGATGTGAGACGTGACGAGGCGCGCCAGCGCCCCGGCGGTCACGAGCTTGCCGATCCCGAAACCAGGGCGCGCCGTGTCGTTGGCGATCACCGTGAGGTTCTTTCGGCCTGCCTCGACGAGTGCGTCGATGAGCCGGTGCGGGCTGCCCGCTCCCATGAAGCCTCCGATCATGAGGCTCGCGCCGTCCTTGATCATAGCGGCGGCGTCCCGGGCCGATATCGCGGTTTTCATTCCAGTTCCCCCGCCAACTCGTGCGTCCCCGGTTGGGGCCGCAGGCCCATGCCCGACGCCCGGATGGTGTGCCGCGCGATCGCGGCCTCCTCGTCGGTCTTCACCACGAGCGCCTTGACGCGGCTGTTGGGGCCCGAGATCACCGGTCCGCCGGCCCTGTTGGCCTCCGGATCGAAAGCGAGCCCGAGCCATTCCGACCGTTCCAGCGCTTTCTCGCGAATGCGCCAGGCGTTCTCGCCGATGCCGCCCGTGAACACGATGCCGTCGAGTCCCCCCATGGTGGCGGCGAGGGCCCCGATCTCGCGGCGGACCCGGGCCACGAAATACGCGATGGCGTCCCGGGCCTCGGGCTTGCCCGACGCCTCGAGCTCCCGCATGTCGCTGGAGATCCCGGAGAGTCCCTTCAGGCCGCTCTGGTTGTAGAGCAGGTCCGTCAGCGCGGCGGCGTCCATGCCGCGATGCGCCATAAGGAAAAGCAGCACGCCTGGATCGAGCTGGCCGCACCGGGTGCCCATCGGCAATCCGTCCAGCGCGGTGAACCCCATCGTGGAGGCGACCGAGGCTCCGCCCTGGATGGCGCACATCGAGGCGCCGTTGCCCAGGTGGGCGACGACCAGCCGCTTGTCCCACAGGGACGGCATGGTCGCGAGCAGCAGGTGCACGACGGATTCGTAGGACAGGCCGTGAAAGCCGTAACGGCGAATGCCGGCCGCATACAACTCGCGGGGCAGGCCGTAAGCCTCCTCCACGAAGCCATGGCCGCGGTGAAAGGCCGTATCGAAGCAAGCGACATGCACCGCGCCCGGGAACGCCTGCCTGCCGACCGCGACGCCAGCGAGGTTGTGCGGCTGGTGAAGCGGCGCCAGCGGCTCCAGCAGGCGAAGCCGCTCCAGCACCTCGTCCGTGACCACCACCGGTCCCGAGAAGAACCGCCCGCCATGCACCACGCGGTGCCCTACGGCCGCCACCTCGTGGTCGGGCAGATGCTCCGCGAGCCAGCCCAGCACCGCGTCCAGCGCCTGCCGGTGGCTGGCGGGGCCGCCATCCCCCAGCGCGGCCTTCTGCTTCGGCCCGTCCCCCAGCCGCGCCTCGAAGCGCGGATGGCCCTTGAGCGCCTCCGCCTGGCCGCGCGCGAGGCGGTGGGGCTCGCCCGCGCGCACCGCGTAGGCCGCGAACTTGAGCGAGGACGAGCCCGCGTTGAGCGTGAGCAGGCACGCGCTCATGATGCGAGCCTGCGCGCGGGCGCGCCCTCGCGCCGGAAGTGCTCGTACAGGAGCGCCAGCGCGCACGAGGCCTTGCGCGCGCGCGCGTCATCCGCGCGCGAGGTGAGCATCACGGGCGCGCTCGCGCCCAGCACGAGCCCGGCCGCCTCCGCGCGCGCCACAAACGTCAACTCCTTCGCCAGCATGTTGCCGGCTTCGAGGTTGGGGACGATGAGGATGTCGGCGCGGCCGGCGACCAGGGAGGCGATGCCCTTGGTCTGCGCGGCCTCCAGGTCGATGGCGTTGTCCATCGCGAGCGGGCCGTCCACGATCGCGCCCTTGATCTGGCCCCGGTCGGCCATCTTGGACAGGATGGCGGCGTCCAGCGTCGACGGGATGTTGACGTTCACGGTCTCCACCGCCGACAGCACGCCGACGCGGGGCTTTGCGATGCCGCAGGCCTGCGCCAGGTCGATCGCGTTCTGGACGATATCGACCTTGGTGGTCAGGTCCGGCGCGATGTTGATGGCCGCGTCCGACACGAAGAGCAGTTGCTCGAGGGTCGGGACGTCCAGCACGAAGCAGTGGCTGATGCGCCGCTGGGTGCGCAGTCCGCCATCCTTCTTCACCACCTGTGCGAGCAGTTCGTCCGAGTGGATGTTGCCCTTCATGATCGCGGCCGCCTCGCCGGCGCGCACCATGGCGACGGCCTTGGCGGCCGCGGCGCGGGGATCCTTCTCGGCCACGATCTGGAAGCCCGAAATGTCTTCGTCGATCTCGGCCGCCATGCGGCGGATGGCGGCCTCGTCGCCGATGAAGATCGGACGGATCAGGCCGCTCCTGGCGGACAGCACCGCCCCTTCGAGAGAATTGCGATCGTCCGGGCAGACCACAGCGGTGTTGAGCGGCGGAAGGCCTGCGGCGGCCGTGAAGAGCTTGGCGAAGTGATCCTCCTGGTCGACGATGATCTGCGGCAGCGCCCGGCGCGGCGTCGTCACGGAAGCGAGCGGCGTCTCCACCTCGGCCGTCCCCTCGCAGACGAGCCGGCCATCGGCGGTCGCAACGGTCGTCTCGAACACCGCAACAGGGCGCTCCCGCTTGGCCACGCACTTCACCGTGGCGAGCAGCCGGTCGCCGACATGCACCCGCGACGGGAAACGGAAGCTCTGGCTCCGGTACACCGTCCCGGCCCCTGGCAGGATGTTGCCCAGAACCGCCGAGATGAGCGAGCCCACCCAGAGCGACGGCGCCATAGCGAGGTCGCCCGGCTGGGCGGCCTCGTCCGCAGATGGCAGCATCAGCGGGTTCGTGTTTCCCGAAGCGTGAGCGAACAGGATCAGGTCCTGAACGGCGCAGACCCGCTCAACCCTCGCGGTGTCGCCGACGTCGAGCTCGTCCCAGGTCCGGTTGCTGATCGTATCGCGGGCGCTCATGAGCAGCCTTTCTGAAGTTTTTGAAAAGGACCGAAGGCGGATGGGCGTCAGCCCATGATGTGGTAGCCGGCGTCCACGTGGATCGTTTCGCCCGTGATGCTGCGGGCGCCGTCGCCGGCCAGGAACGCCGCCGTGGCGCCCACGTCTTCGATGCTGGCCAGCCGGCCCATGGGCGATCGCTCGATCGTGGCCTCCAGCATCGAGTCGAACTCGGCGATGCCGCCGGCCGCCCTGGTCGCCATGGCGCCGGGCGACAGCACGTTCACGCGCACGCCGCGGGGTCCGAGTTCGGACGCCAGTTCGCGCGCTGTCGCCTCCAGGGCGGCCTTGACGGGACCCATCATGTTGTAGGTCGAGATCACCTTCTCGGCGCCGTAGTAGCTGACCGTCATGCAGCATCCGCCGGCGCGCATCAGGGGCTCCGCCCTGCGGCAGAGCCGCGCGAAGGAGTGCACCGAGACGTCCATCGCCTGGCCAAATCCGTCCGCCGTGGTGTCGATCACGCGCCCATGGAGATCGTCACGCGGCGCGTACGCGATCGAGTGGACCACGATGTCGAGCCGGTCCCACTCCATCGCGATCCTGTTGAACAACGCGTCTTCGTCGTCCGGCCTGGCCACATCCAGCGGCGCGACGATCTGGGCGCCGAGCTTTTCGGCGAGAGGCCGAACGTGGGGCTCGGCCTTGGGGTTGAGGTAGGTGATCGCGAGCTCGGCGCCGGCGGCGCGAAGCGCCGACGCGATGCCCCACGCGATCGACTTGTCGTTCGCGACCCCGATGACCAGGGCCTTGCGGCCGGCGAGCGCATTCGTCATGGCGGTATCCTCGCTCACGAGGCGGCGGGCTGGCGGTGGACCACCCGGGCCCGGCTCGGCTCGAAGATCGCGGAGACTTCGGCGAGACGGCGCGTCTCCTCCGCCGTCCTGTCGCGGCTCTCGAAAAGAGCCCTGATGAGCGAAAGGGCGTTGTGACGCTGCTGCGGATCGTCGGGCAGGAGGTTCGGCAAGGCCTTCAAAGCCCGGCTCTCGTCCAGCGACAAAGTGAGCGCCTGGCGCCGCAAAGCGTCCTTCAGCCTGTCCCGGCCCACCTTCAGCCCTTGCGGAAGGCTGGAGGCGATCGCCTTCAGCGTGCTGAACGACCGCTCGTCCGCCCCGCGATTGGCCCCGCGTGCGACGTAAAGCACGGCCCGCAACACGGCGTCGACCATATCGCCCTCGTCCAGGGTCCTCTCGACCTCGTTCCTGAGCGCCTCTGCATCGCCCCGGCGCGTGATGTCGCGCACGATCTGGTGCTTCTCGTCCGCCGGCGCCCCCTTCAGCCCCACCATGGCCTGCAGGAGGGGATTGCCGTAGGTCGCCAGGAACACCTGCTCGGTCCAGATATCCCGGAGCTCGCCCCAGGTCCTGAGCCCGTTGCTGATCTGCTGGGACATCATGTCCTCGACGTGCCGCAGCGGGTTGTCCTCGCTGACAGGCCGGCGATTGGCGCGCACCGTCTCGGCGGCCTTCTCGATCGCGCCGGACATGAGGTTGTTGTCCGATATGGCCGAGAACCGCAGCCGATGCGGATGCAGGTCGCGCAGCATCTCGGCGGTCCTCTCCGTCGAGGCTTTCTGCACGAGAGGGGACAGGAACGTCTGGTAGAGACCCTTGTTGATCTCGGATACGCGCGCGGCCGTGGCGAAGCGGGCTTCGTCATCCGGGCTGTTGACCCCAAAGGCGCGGATGTCGTCGAGCGAGCGCGGCTCCACGGTGAAGAGGTACTTGCCCTCGATCAGGTCGGCGCGCGGCGTGTCCGGGCCGGCTTCGGTGATCACGGCTTCGTAGAGGCCCGGCGGGAGCAGATCGATCATCTCGATGCAGGACGTGAACTCGCTGTGCTCCTTCGTGGCCACCTTGCCGGACACGAAAATGCCGAGGTGCCCGATGGTCTGGTGCACGCAGTAGACGATGGTTTGGCCGGCGAGGACCACGTCCTCGTCCTTGTCGTAGAGATCCAGCACCCAGCCCAGCGCTTGCGGCGGCGGGGTGATGTCGTCGCCCCAGGAGCAGAACACCACGATGGGGGAGCGCACATTGCGCAGGTCGACCCGCTCGCCCTTGGACGTGACGATCCCGCCTTCGCGCAGCTTGTTGCCGACGAAGAGGTTGTCGGCGATCCACTGCATCTCCTGGGCGTTGAGCAGAACGGGCGAGCCCCACCACGTCTCGAAGTCGAGGAAGCGCTGCGGCTCCGTGTCGATCTTCGCGTAGACGTTGTAGGCCTTCTCCCACAGCGTGTTTTCGGGATGGAGCTGCTCGAAGTTGGCGACCAAGCTGGCGCCATCGAAGACGCCATGACCGAGATCGCCGGCCAACGCCGTCATCCACGTGCCGCCGAGCATGCCGCCCAGGTAGCGCATCGGGTTCTTGCCGCGCACGCCGGCCCAGTAGGACAGCGGAGATCCGGCGAGGATGATCGGGCCTGCGAGGTCGGGCTTGATCGCCGCCGTCAGCATGATCTGCCAACCCGCCTGGCAGTTCCCGATCAGGCAGGGCTTGCCGACGGCTTCGGGCTCCAGCTCGCGCACCTTCTCGATAAACGTCGCCTCGGCGACGCAAACGTCCTCGATGGTCTGGCCTTCGATGGGCTTGGCCGAAAACCCGACGAAGTAGCAGGGATGCCCGGCCTCGAGGGCGACGCCGATCTCGCTGTCCTGCTTCATGCCGCCAATGCCGGGGCCATGCCCGGCCCGGGGATCGAACACGATGAAGGGGCGCTTGCGGTGGTCGATCGAGACGCCCTTGCGCGGCTTGATGCGCAGAAGCGCATAATTGACGGGCCGCTCGAGCGTGCGCCCGTCGAGAACGACCTCCCCTTCGAAATTGAGAATGTGCGGGGCGATTTTCTCGGACTGGGCCTTGAAGGTGTTGCCGCGCCTGCGCAGCGTGTCGAGCATGAGCACGGAGCGCTGCAGGGCGTCTGTCCAATAGTTTTCCCAGACGACGATCGGATTGAAGTGCGAGGCCGCGGTGATGGCCTTGGGCTCTTTCGCTGAGCTCATGAGATCGTTCCTTTCGGTGGTTGCAGGCGCCAAGCCCGGTCCCGGGATTGCGGGACATCGCCAACGCCCTCTCCCGATCGGGGACGAGACGGCGCGCCTGGCGCGGCGGAGTTGCGTTGGCCGGCATCCTAGCGCCGGGCGTCGGATCAAAACTGATCCTGCTCAGTCCGTGGGCCGGACGATGCGGTAGCTCCGGGGAGGACGGGCCCGGATCGCGCCGCGCCTGTGACGGGCGCCGGAGCGCCGGTATGCGTGGGACAGGAGATCACCATGGCGGCAACCACATCGCAGGCCAAGGAGCATGCAACGCTTGGCGACGAAGTCTTCATGAGCGCGGATGAGCTGCGCAAGTACATGGAGAACATGTCGATGGCGGAGGCGATGGCGGAAGTCAGCGCCATGGCGAAAGCCGATCAGGCCAAGAACGAACTGATCAAGACCATGGCCACTCCGCTGTCGCTGACGCCCGATGTGATGGAGGGCATCAAGCGGCGCCTCGGGTCCCGGCTGCGCGAGGCCGCCAAGAACGGCGTGTCCGAGATCATGGTGATGCGCTTCCCCAACGCCCTCTGCTCGGACGGCGGCCGCGCCATCAACAACGCCGAGGAAGGCTGGCCCGAGACCCTGACGGGCCGGCCGCGCCAGGCCTACGAGATCTGGCGCGATAAGCTGCGGCCCGCGGGCTACAAGCTGAAGGCCATGATCATCGAATGGCCCCAGGGCCTGCCCGGCGATGTCGGCATGTTTCTCAGCTGGTCGGACTCAAAGGCGCACTGAGCGCCGTTGCGGGCCGGGCTGGCCCCGGCCGGCTCCTTCGCCGTCGAGGCCTGCTGAGCCAGGCGACTGGACGTGAGGCGCCCGGGGCCGGGCGTCGTTGGCGTGGAACACGCTCTCGATCGATGCCCAGCTTCCGGTTCGCCGTTGTCGCCGGGCCGCTGGCCCGCGTTCACCGAGGGCGCCGGCCTTATGGCAGGCCGGGATAAGCCTGGTCGGAAAAGGGCGACGCCGAGGGCGTTTGCATCCGGATGTATTCCACCCCGCCGGACTTGTGGCAGCTGTTGCAGGCGGACGTCAGGTCCGCGTAGGCGGCCTGGAACTTGGCGACGTTTCTTTCCTCCGAGGCCTGGATGATGGCCGCGATCGGATCGTTGATCTTCGCAACCTCTTCGATCGGGATCCCATGGTAGAGCATGGCCGCGCGGATCAGCGTGTCCTGCAGGCGTACAGCCTCGTGCTTCAGCAGCGCCCAGCTGCCGGTGCGGCCCGCGAACCAGACCTTGATGTGACGAAGCTGAGCCGAGAGCATCACGTCGCCGAGCGCCGGCACAGCCGGGTCCGCGTAGCCCCCCATCCGCGGCGCGGCCGGCTCCGAATAAGGGCTGTTCTGCGCCGAGGCCGGCGCCATGAGGGCGAGAGCCGCCAGCGAAACAAGGGTAAGACCTCTCATCGCCCATCTCCCATCTGATGCAATCAGGTTCTGCCCGCCCGGACCAGCACGGGGCCGCCGCAACGCCGCCCGGGTCCGCCGGGACCGGCTTCCATTGGGAGACACGCCCCGGCTCGCACGGACTTCAGCCTATACGGCCGCCCTGCGGCTTCATTGTCCTGGATCAACCAATGGCGGCGTGCTGACGGTCTTGAGCCACAGCGCATCCACGCTCATGCACGGCCGCGGTTCGTTCTGCCGTTGCGAGACGCAGCTGGCGTGAATCTTTGTACTGATTGCAGGGAATTCTGGTGCTGCCGGACAGGATTGAACTGTCGACCTCTCCCTTACCAAATACCTCGGATAGACTGAACCGAGTTGCATCCGGCGGAACGTGGTCCGGAGTTCCTAGGTAGGCCAACGGTTTCGGCCGGAACGAAGCGGAACGACGGTGAACCTGTGTCTGGCGAACGGTGCTGCCATTGTGCTACCTGGAGAGCGCCTGACAGTTCACCACTCCCTTGGATCCGCCATGCCGCGAATAAAACTGACGGACGCCGTCATCGACAAGACCACCGTTCCGGCCGGCCGTGAAGAGCTGATCCTGTGGGACACGGACCTGACCGGCTTCGGCATTCGGATCCGGGCGACGACCCGGACATTCATTGTCGCTTATCGACCAGCCGGGGCGGGGCGCTCGGCCAACTCGAAGAAACTGAAGGTGGGCCCGGCAGAGTCGTTCAAGACGACGCAGGAGGCGCGCAACGCCGCCCGGGTGCTGTTGGGGCGGGTGGCGTCGGGCGTTGACCCGGCGGCCGAGAGGGCCGAGCAGAAGCGGCGTGAGAAGTCGAAGCTGTCGGACGTCCTCGACGCCTACGAGCGCGACTTGCGCCGGCGCCAGTACGTCAATCTGAAAGTCGTGATGTCCGGCCTCCGCGCTCGCCTTGCGAGGCACTTGCACGCCGACATCGGCGAGCTAAGAGGGGCGGACCTGGCCGGCATCATCGAGCGGCTGGAGAGCACCGGGAAGCCAGGGGCGGCGCAGGACTTCCGATCGCGCGTGCGGGCGTTCCTGGCCTACGCCGTGACCAAGGCCAAGGTCATCGAGCAGAACCCCCTAGAGGGCTACCGGAAGCAGCGCGCGACACGCGCCGATCGGGTGGCCAAGGCGCAGCACGGCCGCGCGTTGACCGACGCCGAGCTCGGCGCGGTCTGGCGCGCCGCAGACCCGGCCACGAACTTCGGCCGGCTCGTCCGTTTCCTCATCCTCACGGGCTGTCGGCGAGGGGAGGGCGCTGGCCTACGGCACAGCATGATCAAGGGCGACATTATAGAGCTGCCGGCCGTCTTCACGAAACAGGGCCGGTCCCATGTCGTGCCGATCGCACCGGCGCTTGCGGAGCTTCTGAAGGCCTGCCCCGTCGATGCGCGCGATCCGGATCTCGTGTTCGCGTCGCCGCGTTCGGGCGGCGTCATCGGTGGATGGACGCAGCTTGTGAGCGGCCTGGAGAAGAAGGCCGATGTGGCGTTCAACCTCCACGACCTGAGACGGTCATTCAGGACGGGCCTGTCGCGCCTCGGCGTGGAGCCCGATCTCGCCGAACTGGCGCTCGGTCACGCCCGCGACGACCTCGAGGGACGCTACAACCGTGACGACGCCCGCGACAGCTTGCGCAAGGCTTTCGAGCGGTGGGCAGACCATATTCGTCTGTTACCGAAGCTGGCCGAGAGTGAAAAGGACAAGTTGTCCAACAACGGGCGGACGGACAATGCGCCCAAGCCGCAGTAAAAAGACAAGTTGTCCAATGCGAACGAAATGGACAGATTGTCCGGGCGTGCAAGGACAGTAACGTATGGCGCGTTGCTTTCAAATTATTTGACGAGAGCAAGAAAACATATTGCCAGGAGCAGAACGACACTCCATCTTGTTCCCCAAGGGGCAATTGGCCTCGCTTGAGGAGAACACAGATGAAAAAGTCGGCTCCAGACTTGAGCGCGTTGCCGCCTGACGCGCTTCTTACTCGCGCCCAGGTTTCGGCTTTGTCGGGCTACACCGAACGAGCCTTTCACAATTGGGCGGTTCAGGAGGGACGAGGACCGCGGATCACGACTGTCGAGGGCCGGCCTCGTTATAGGGTGCAGGACGTGAAAGCCTGGATCGGGGCGGCTCCGTGAGCACGAGCAAGCCCGGGAAAATGCAAAAGCTCCTGGATCAACTCGCAAGGGCCCGTGTCGGCCGCAACCGGCAAGAGCAGACGTTGCGGAACCTGCAACACATGGCCCGGGGCTACGAAGAGCAGATGAAGCAATCGTCCCGGCGCCCGGGAAGGCCCTCGAAGACGTTCGACGACTTCGTGCTTCGAGCTGAATTCGAAGACATGCGCGAGCTTCACCCCGGGATGTCGCTCACAGAATTGCGGAAAGCGGCCGCTCGCAGCTTGGGATTAGAATTCCACGTCAGGGCCGATAGTACGGGCGTGTCTCCCGACCGCGTGGCCAAGTCGTGCAGGCGCGTTGACCGCCTCTTGGCGGCTCAGCGCGCAACGGCCTGGGACGTAGCGGAGCTGCTCGTCTTAGTGCGCAGCGTCAGGAACCGGATGCTGGCCCAAGCGGGTGGGGAGCCGGTGAACCGGCACGCCTTAGAGCGCGACCTTGAAGATCTGCTGAAGATTTTGGCCGATCTCGAAACGCAGCGGGACGAGCGCCGCCGCGGGCAGGCCAGCCAAGCTGCTTAGCGGGCTGCGGGCGAAAACCTACTGACCACACGGCCTATTTGCGCGTGCAGCGCACCCCTACCGTCTACAGGAACGGGAGAACGAACCGCCATGTCTGAACCGCAACTTCTCCACTGGCGCGAGCGCGCGTTTGTTTCGCCGGCCACCGCCGGGCTGATCCTCGGCTATTCCGGGAGCTACATTCGGCGCCTTGTCGCGGCCGGCGTCCTGAACGCCGTACGCCCGACGAAAGGCGGCCCCATGTTCGTCGTTGTCGCGAGCATCGCTAAGTATGTCGACGGGCTCGAGCCATTGAACAGAATAGATGCAGCCCGGGCCCTGCCGAGAGCTCCCCTCTATCTAGCCGTTTCCAACTCCTGAAAAGAAAATAGGCCGGGTCCCGCGCGAACGGGGCCCGGCCCGAAAGGCCTTGCTATGGATGACCACACTATAGAGCGTCACGGCGCCTTAGATCAACACGGCCTGGCGTCGGTACAATTTGGCGACATAGTCGGCGCGCGGCTGCCGCAAACGGCAGAGCCGACAATCGTCCAGCCGAACCCGTTTCGCGTCTTTTGGGATCTCGGCTATCGCCGGCTGGTCCCGATCGTCCCGCCGGACGCCGAGCTGTCGCCGCGATCATCGCTCAGCAAAAACCCCGGCTGCCGCGGCAAGGCCGTTGGGGTCCGGTCCCATGACGGCTGGACGAGCTACAATTGGACGAAGCACGAGGCCACCGAGGACGATCTCGACCGCTGGCACACTACGGGCGCCGGCGTCGGCATCAAGATGGGTGAACAGCGAGACGGAACCTGGCTGCTAGGCATCGACGCGGACACACTCAACCGGGAGTGGGCCGCGATTATCGCCGAGGATGTCTTCAGCCGCTTCGGCGTGCCGCCGAAGCGGATCGGCAAGGCCCCGAAAGCGCTTTACCTGATCCGTGTTGACGCCGAAGTTCGCTACACGCGAGCGGAGTTCGGCGAGCTCAACGAACGCGGCACGCTGGCGGAACGCGTCGAGATACTTGCGGAGGGTCGACAGGCTGTGGTGTCCGGCGTGCACCCCGGCACGCGCCAGCCGTATCGCTGGACCGAAAGTCTTGTCCCGTTCGATGAACTGCCTGTCGGGTCGGCCGCGGCCGTGGCTGATCTGCTCGAGGCCGTGGCAGGCAAGCTGCCGAAGGGCCGCGTGCAACGGCCGAGCGCCTCGGCC
This sequence comes from Alsobacter sp. P4_H11, assembly GCF_056400925.1. Classification (NCBI taxonomy): domain Bacteria; kingdom Pseudomonadati; phylum Pseudomonadota; class Alphaproteobacteria; order Hyphomicrobiales; family Alsobacteraceae; genus Alsobacter; species Alsobacter sp. P4_H11. Next base: position 29,168 of record NZ_JBFUKI010000003.1, on the reverse strand, counting down.
GATAGCGCACCGCCGCAGGAAACGCTGCAGGGCGACCCGGACCTAGTCCGGAAGGCCATCGCGGCGACGCCGAACACGTCGGCTATCTGTCCCAGCCGCGACGACTATGTGAAGTACGGCATAGCGGTCAAAGCCGCGCTGGCCGGCCAACCTGATGCTTTCAACGTGTGGTGGGATTGGTGCGAGCGCTGGACCGACGGCGCGCCGAACTATGATTTTGCCGTCGGCGATTGGCAGCGCATGAAGCCGCCATTTCGGGTGGGTGCGTCTTACGTTTACGAGCTCGCCGACAAGCATAGCGGCGGGGAGTTTGACCGGGCCGAGGTGTGGTTTGATCAGGCCGCGGCCGACTACACCCCTTTGTTCCCCACCGAGGGCCCGAGCCCTCACGACCTGACGGTCGGTCCCAAGCTTTTCGACCTCTACTCAGAAGAGGACGTGGAGAGCATGCCGGACCCGGTCTTTTTGATCGATCGCCACATCCCGGAACAATCGCTCGGGTTTCTGTACGGCGCGCCCGGCGCCAGGAAAAGCTTCGTCGCGTTGGATTGGGCGATGCATGTGGCCTACGGCCGGGACACTTGGCACGGCGACGCGATCCGATCGAAACCCAACGGCGCCGTGATCTACCTGGCGGGAGAGGGCGCGCAGGGCGTCAAGCACCGGCTCGCCGCCTGGCGCAAGCACCACGCCGTTCCGGATGGCGCGCGCGGCCGCTTCCGGCTCCTGAAGCAGGGCGTCGACTTCATGCAGCCCGACGACGTGCGCCGGCTCGCCGCCACGTTGCGGGAGAAGATCCTGAAAGACGGCGCGTGCGTTGCGCTGCTCGTGGTCGACACCGTTTCGCGCGCCATGCCCGGGGCGGACGAGAACCTGCAGAAGGAGATGACGCTGTTCGTTAAGAACTGCGACGTGCTGCGCGAGGAGTTCGATTGTTGCGTCCTCGGCGTGCACCACGCGAACCGGGACGGTGACATGCGCGGGTCGACCGTGCTGCTCGGCGCCGGCGACTTCGTGTTCAAGCTGGAACGCTCAAAAACGGCCACGATGGGCCTTCTGACATGCGAGAAGCAGAAGGACGCGCCAGACGGATGGAAAGAAAACTACCGCTTCGACGTGGTCGGCGTTGGCGACGGGAAGTCGTCGCTCGTCCCAACGCGCGTTGAAGGGGCCGTGGTTACCGCGCTAACGCCGGAGAGGGCGACGGCCGTATTCGACGCGATCGCGGCCGCGTGGGACGCTAAGGAGCCTTGGAGCAAACATCGGAGAGCTGGCGAGCGGTGGGCGGCAAAGCGCATGGCCGATGATCACGGTTTCCCGCTGGAGGAGGCCGGAAAGTGCATTGAATTTTGGCTCGGCTCCGGAGCGCTCGGCGAGGGTAAATGCGACAAGAAGTCAAATAAAAGGGGCCTTCGCGTTGTGTCCTACCCTGGACAACTTGTTAGCGCTGACACCGGATTGTTCGATTAGCCGAGGCGAAATTGCCGGCGAAATTGGAAGGCGAAACAAGTGGCGAAACAGGGCGAAATAGCGAAGCAGCAGCCTCTAAGTTATTGATTTTGCTGGCGAAACTGAAAGCGAAACTGCCAGCGAAACTAGGTCAGCTAAGTCATTGATATCGTTGGCGAAATTACCCATCCTTCGGAGGGCGGCGGCTGCTTCGCCTGCCTGCTGCGCGCCACCCCGCCCAATCCGGAAATGGACAGATTGTCCCGATGTGCACCGGGGCTTGCGAGTGACCGATAGGCACCCGGGCCAGCGTTCGGGCACTGGACGGGGCCGCAACTTGCGCGGAGTTATGGAACCTGAGATAAATCGGGTCCGAAACGATAATCCAGGAGCCGCGCGGATGCCGGACACTAAAGGTCGCCTAACGCCGCAAGAGCGCGTGTTCGCCAAGCACTTTGCATCGACCGGCGACGGCCGATATTCGGCCGAGAAAGCCGGCTACGGCTCGCCGGCGCAAAGGGCCTCGGCGAACCTCGGCAAGCCGGCCGTCCTGGACGAGATCCGCCGCAACGCCCGCAAGCGGCTCGAGACGGAGGGCGCCGAGGTCGGGGTGTCCGTGCTTGTCGAGATTGCCTTGGACAGCCGCCAACCGGGCGGAACGCGCGTCAGGGCCGCAACAGAGCTCGTCAAGCATTCCGGTGTGGGCCGTGGCGACGATGGCCAGGCCAAAGAACCGCACGAGATGACGGCCGCCGAAATTCAACAGGCAATCGACAAGCTGGAACGTGTCGCCGGAGACCGAGCAAAAATAATTAGTGGGCCTTGTCCAGATCAATTCCATTCGGAAGGCGATCTATTTCAGTGATTTAGACAAGAATCGTCTAATGTCGTGCAATGTCAGACGACAATACTGACAAGATACTCACTTGCGAAGCACGACTACTCAAAGATAGGCTCGTTCTTAAGGGCCTAGAAAGCTCTCTATCCGTACTCTGCATAGAGTGAACCTGAAGCACCCGGGGTCTCCGCGCGCATGTCCAAGGCCGAAAGGCCTAAAGGCGCGGAGGAGCCGCCAACGGTCGGCTATTTCTAGCCCCGGGGCCAAACACGCCGCTTAGAGACGGCGAGGAGGTTTACCCGATGAACGACAACACCACCGTCAGCAAGGTCACGCAGGGCCACAGCATCGAGCTTGGCTTTCTCGCCGCGCGGGTCGCGATCGCGGCCGACAATGTCAACGGCCGAGGGCCGCTGCTCTTTAACAAGCTGCTCGGCGCCTCCGGATCGGTCGAGGGCTACGCGGTGCTGCGCTCGGCGATGGAAGTGGTCGAGAGCTATCTGTTCGCGACGAAGCACCCCGCCGCCTGAAGCGGGGAGGGCAATCCAACAAGACGAAGGGCGCCACGTGGCGCCCTTCGCGTTGCCGGTGGATCTCAGGCCGTCAGGACGCGCCGGACCTGTGTGGGGCCCCAAGAGCCGCCGCGGGGCGTCTTGTGGCCCAGGCGGTTCAGGCAGTCGGCGATCTCGGCCAGCGTAGACGCGCCGGCGGCCTTGCACCGCTCAATGATCGGGAGGACGGCCGAACGCCGCCGAGTGGCCTGCTCTGAGGCCGCAGCAGCCCCCAGGGCGGCCGCCTCGGCTGCGCGCGGGTTCCCGAGCCTGTTGCCGGTCTTCGTGGTCCTGACGCCCGATTTGATCGCGCCCAAGGCGGCGCGCGTACGCTCGGAGATCAGCTTGCGCTCCTTCTCGGCCAGCGCAGCGTAGAGATGGAGGACGAACGGGTCGACGTCGTGGCCGAGCTCGGCCACGACGAACCGAACCCCCTTGTTCATGAGGCTTGCAATGAACTCGACATCGCGTGACAGACGGTCGAGCTTTGAGATCACGACCCAAGCGTTATGAGCTTTCGCGTAGGCCATCGCGGCGAGAAGCTGGGCGCGCTCGTTGTCGCCGCCGCTTTCCTTCTCGACAAACACGGGGCCGATCAACTCTCCGCCCTGCTGCTTCACGAAGGCCTCGACGCTGGCGCGCTGGGCGTCCAGGCCGAGCGACTGCTTCCGGGTCGAGACGCGGTAGTAGGCGACATAGGAAAACATGCGAGGCCCTTTCGGTCGATATGACAATCCTATACGACCGTTTGAGTTTGTCAATTCATCATTCACGCCCGTTCATCATTGTTCCTATCCGTTCCCGCTTGTCGGGCGTGTAGGGTTTGTCGAGCGACGTCGCCTGACATTCGCGACACAGGCGACACGGGGCAAAGGCCGGCTCCGGCCCGGCGGCCGGTCCGCCCCCTGCGGGGTAGTCGGACCCGTGCGGCGGAGACGCCGCCCGACGTCCGAAGAAAGTTTCGGCCGAAAATACCTTTCGGACATGGCGTCCACCTGCAAGGAAACACGCTAATTCGGCGTGCTTTTCCGTTTATCCGCGTCCCCGTACGGCCTCTGATGCAATCGGAGGGGATCGGAGGAGCGACGTGCTGCAGAACCGACTAGAGAGGACTGGCGGAGAGGTCGCCGAAGGCCTTCTCATGCATCTCACGCCGGCCGTGTTCGCCACCGAGCACCGGTGCTTCGCGCTAACCCCCGCGCTTGACCGGCTGGCACGGGAAGCTGGCGGCGGCTCGCGCGCCCCGCAGTTTGGCGAGGGCCACCGCGAAGAGCTGATCCAGATGTTTGGCCGAGCCTGGCAGTCCTGCGAGGCGGAGTTGGCCGCCGAGGGTCCGGCCAGCGTTATCGAGCCAGGGTTCGAAGCGGTGGGCGTCCTCGTCAACTATCTCGCCGAACAGCCGGAGCGTCGGCCGCACCCCTTTCAGTCCGAAATTTACGAGCACATTCTGGCGGTTCGAATGCTGCATAATTTGGCCTTCACGGCCTCCCTGCGCTTTGAGCTTCGCGAGCGCGTGGCGAAGCGGGAGGCCGAGCAGAAAGCCGAGCGCGAGGCCAAGGAACGGGCCGAGCGGGGCCCCGCCGAAATCATCATCTTTCCCGGCTCGGGGCTCTTCGGATGACCGGGACCTCGGGTGAACACGTTGCGGCCGCAGGGCACTGGTTCTTGAAGGCCGATCAGCCCGACCAAGATCCGATCGTCTGCGCCGTGGAGGGGCTTCGCCGGCTGATGATGTCGATAGAGGCCCACACAGACGATGTGTCGCCGCGTCTGGCGGCATGCGCCGACGAAGCGATGAAGCGGGCCGCCGCCACCATCATAGCGGCCGCCCACCCTCACCTCGACATGGACGAGACCGCGCTGAAGTTGGGCGCCGCGTCGGGCCTGCTGCGGCTCTTCGGCAAAGACCCTGCCGAGCTGTGGGCCACCGAGACGCCAGAGATCGCCGCTGATCGCTTCGACCTCGCTGCGCTTCTCGCGGACGAGCTCGACGCCCTTCACCGCCGCCGCATGATCGAAAGCCGGGGCGATGTCTTCCGCCGGCACAGCGCAATCGCGATGGCTCAGATCTTTCTCCCGCCTTCGGGCGGCCTGCTCCACTGAGGTTCAACCATGGCCAGCATTCGCCGCAATCCTTATGCGCCAAACGACCCAAACATCGCGAAAGGCCTATCCAACATCGCCAGCATGTTCCAGCCGCCGAGCGCCCAAGACATCGCCGCCGGCGCGACGGCCGCCGCCAAGCGCGAGGAAGCCGCGCGGGCGGCCCAAGCCTGGCAAGTCTACAATGACCCGAACACGCCGCCGGAGGTCCGGGAGCGCGTCGGCATCGCCGGGCAGTTCTTCAACCCGGCTCAGAGCTTCACTGCCGTGAAGATGAACAACGACACGCAGCGCTACGGGTACGATCGGACTTACGAGGCATCGACCGAAAACAACGTGCGGGACAACGGCCGGGCGCTCCAGACCAACGCTGCGGACAATGCGCGCGCGGTCACGACGACGATGCTGCAGCCGGTCGCCGCCGGCGCTACCCGCTTCGTGCCGCCTGACGTCGCGAGCATGTTCAAGGTCGACCCGACGCAGACGGGCGTGATCGAGAGCAAGCCGGGCGAAGTTGCCACGCTGCCCAACGGGCGTGTCATTGCCGGCCCTGCCAAGCCGCTGACCGAGAGCGAAGTCATCGGCGCGGTTGTGGGCGCTCTGCCGCAGAACGACCGGCGCGCGATCGCGATGAAGGACGTCAAGCCAACCGAGATCATGCAGGGCGGAAGGCGCGTCTACGCGAACGCGGCCGACGCGGCCGGCGCCGAGGTTCCGGTTGATCCGAGCAAGGAGACAATCACCAACGCGGTGGATGCCGCGGGTCGGGTTCTCGGCGTCGGCGTGATGCGTAACGGGAAGTATGTCGAGCCGACTTCCGGCACGCCGTACCCGGCCGGCACGGGCTCGGCGACGCTGAGTGTCCAAGCGCAGACCCCGGGTGGCCTCGGCTCGAAGTCGACCGAAGACCAGCGGAAGGCCGCCTACGCCCACCGCATGACGAACGAGGCCACAGACGCTTTGTTGAAGGCGTTCGACGCGCCCAACGGCGAAGGTCTCCCGACGAAGGGGGACGAGGTTCTCCGCGGGCTTGCGGAGGTCTCACCCGTGATCGCCAAGGGGATGGTGCGCAATCAAATGTCCCCGGCCGGACAGAACTTCCTGCAGGAGATCAGGACCGCGCTTCCGATGCAGTTGTTGACGCAATCGGGTCTCGGCGTGACCGAGAGCGAGTACGGCCGCAAGACCGAAGAGCTTGTGCCGATCAAGGGTGAGGACCCGGGCGTCACGGCGAAGAAGCGACGCCAGTTCGCCACCTACCGCGACGCGATCCGCCGACAGGCGGGCCCCGCGCTCGATGAGGACGAGCGGGAGGCCGCCGCCAAGTCGAGCGGGATCGCGCCGGCGGCTTCCGTTCCGTCAACGCCGGCCGGCGCGCCAGCAGCGCGAGCAGCCGTACCCGTGAGCTCGCCTGACGAGGCCGACAAGCTTGCGCCGGGAACACGTTTTCGCACCCCTGACGGTCGGGAGTTCATTCGATGAGCGATCCTTGGTCCCGCTTCACTCCGGCTCCGGCCGGGTCTGACGAGTGGTCGCGCTTCACTCCCGCGGAACAGCCCGCGGCTAAACCGGACCAGCCGTCAGTCGCCGCGGACATGGCCAAGAGCTTCGCCACGGGCGCGGCGCTGCGCCAGCCCGCGTCGGTGATCGGCGCCCCGCGCGACGTCGCCGGCCTCATTACGGGGCCGATGATGGACGGCGTGCTGAGTGTCGGAAACCAGGTCCGGTCACTGCTCGGTCTCGATCCCACTGTTCCGACGGCGGAGCAGCGGGAGGGGATGCGCAGTATGGGCCGCGCCATGACGCCGAACCTTGGCCTAGGCGGCTCCGCTGACGTGCAGAAGACCGTCGAGGACAACATCACCGGCGAGTGGCACAAGCCGCAAACGAAAGCCGGCGAGTACGCGCAGACCATCGGCGAGTTTGCCGGGCCCGGCGCCATGCCGTCCCGCATGGCGCGCGCCGCGCCGACAGCTGGCGCAATGGTCCGAGCGGCAGCCGGGGAGCTCGTTGGCAACGTGGTTGCGCCGGCGCTGGTGTCCGAGACGGCTGGCCAGCTGACGCACGGCACGGCGGCGGAGCCGTGGGCGCGCGTCCTGGGCGCCGCGGCGGGCAACATCGGAACGGCTGCCGTGCGCTCGGCCAACGCACCCGAGAACGTGGTGCGGCGCGCAACTGGCGACATGACCGAAGCGCAGTGGCAGGCCGCACGCGACCTGGCCGCCAACCCTCACGGCGTGCGCCTGTCGGGCCCCGAGGCCATCGCGCAGGCCACCGGCGGCGCGTCCGCGCTGCCGAACGTGATGCGCGTCGTTGAGGGCAGCGTCGAAGGTCGCGCCAGGTCCGGCCCGTTCTTCGCAGCTCGGCCAGGACAGGTCGACGACGCCGTTGGCCAGTGGCTCAACAGCATCGCCCCTCAGAGCCCAAACCCCTCGCAGCTGGGCGCCAAGGCAGCTTCGGCCGCTGGGCGTGCGATTGAGCAGACGCCCGAAGGACAAGCGTTGAACGACGCGATCTTCGGCGCGGGCCCGCGCACCACGCCGATGCAGGCTGGACAGGAGATCCAGCAGCCGCTGAGTAGCATCTTCGACCGGCGCGACGGCATGCGCGACGCACTCGGCGATCGCGACTATACGGCCGCTCGCGCCGCGCCGCCGCGCATCGACGCGACCGGCCTTGCGCCTGAGACTGTGGCCGCCGAACGCCCGGTCTACTCGATCCGCCCGACAGCGGCCGACGAGGCTACCGGCGCCGCGCCGGGTATGCAGCCAGTGCGCGTCGACACGCCCCCGCAGCCCGTCGCCATGGAGAGCCTGACGGGGCCGAGCGCTATTCAGGTCGACCCTCGGCCCGTCATGCGCCACATCGACGAAGCGCTCGTCCATGCTCGCGGCAGCACGGAAGACGCCTTGCGCGGCGTGCGCAACGGGCTGATGGGACCGAACGGCGTCGACACCAGCGTCACGGGCCTAGATAACCTCCGTGGCAGCATCAATGCGCGCATCAATGAGGCCGTGCAGGCCGGGGACGGGCAGACCGCAGAAGCACTCCGCGCCGTGCAGGGTCAGCTCGACACCGCGCTGACGAGCGTGCCGGAGTACGCCCGCGCCCGGCAGGGCTATCAAGCGGCCAGTGCGCCGCTGGAGCCCTTCCAGAACCCGGCCGTGGACAAGGTCATCGCCCGGGACAACACCAACCGTAACTTCACCACGACGCCGGAGAACGTTCCGGCGACGCTGGAGGCGGGCGGGCCGACGGCCGCTCGCGCCTTCAACGAGGTCGCTCCGACGAACTCGCGGGTCGCTTACGAGAACTACCTGTCGACGAAGATTATGGACTCGGTGACAGACGCGAATGGCGTGGTCGATCCGGCGAGGCTTCAACTCGCGCTGCGGGACAATCAGGACCTTCTGTCGCAGTACCCGGCAGTGGCCGAACGACTGGCCGCGGTCCCGCGGGCCGACGCCGGTCTTGCCGGCGTGCGCGCAGGGCCTCTCGGTAAGGTCTCTCGCGCCACCACGACGCAGGAGGCCGGCGCGACGATCCTGCCCCACAACCCGATGTCGGGATCCGGGCCGGAGACGGCCGACGCCGTTGCGCGCCTCCTGGCGAAAGACGCGGACGCGACGCTCGGCGTTGTTCGCCAGAACCTCGCCGATCGCTACGGTCGCGCGGCGACGGACACCTTGGAGGGCAACCGCGAGTTCGCCGGCGCCAAGTTCCGAAACGACGTCGCCGGTAGCGACCCGCGGCGGGAGGTTCTGAACGCCGTCCTAAACGGCATCCCGGGCGGCCCGGCAGCGGGAAGCACCGATGCGCTGCTCGAGGTTCTGCAAGCGACCGGCCGGCGCAAGCCGATCGGCTCGGCCACCGAGTTCAACCGCAGCCTCAATGCTGAGCTCGGCGACGGTTCGCTCGGCGCGCAAGGCGCGCTGGCGCTTCGCAGCTTGGGAACATCTTTGATCACGAACGCGGCGGACGCGGCGCGCCGGACGACAATGCGCCGAAGCATCGGGACGCTCGCGGATATGTTCCTGGACCCGAACTCCGTCGACCTGATCCGAGCGGCCGCAACTCGCGGCAGGCCCGCCAACTATGGCGAGGCAGTGGCGCGAACGGGTGGACAGATAGCGCCGTTGCTCGAATGGCGCTGAAGGCGGCTAGACAGCAACAGAGATCAACATATCTTAAGCATTATCAAAGCTTGAACTTAATCATCATCTACGTATTTTGAGAGTTCTGCATCCATTTTCTTTTGAATAACAGCAACAAGCTTGTCGATTTCACTTACAGCTTTCGCGATGGCAGCTTTAATCTCGCTATCATTACTGTTTGGATTGTATGCGGCATTGATAGCATTACTGAAGCCATCAAGACAGTTGTCTATGCAAACCGCCCAGCCGTCTTCCGAAATAATCGTACTTGTATCCAAATCCGACAAAGAGAGTTGAAGCTTTGAAAATTCCTCTGCAATCTCTTTGTTGCACCCAGCGACTTCTTGTTGAAGTTTTTTTGTGCTGGACGCAGAGACTTCTAAGCTCCTAAGGGTCGCTCGCTTATCTCTTAAATTTGCTAGCGGAGTCTCGACGGCCGTTCTCAACCGCTTGAATTCATCAAGTCTGACGGCATCAGAACGAGCTTTTTTCTGGATCGTTGCTTGTTCGCATATAGTTGAAAACATTGAACAAAAGCGTGGCAACAATCCCGATCCACTGACCGAGATTGCCCCAAGCGATTGAACTCTCGGCAGGAGGGGTAGGCAATCGAGCTACTCAGATCGCCAGGAGAGATCCGCGCTGCATTAGCGACGCTTCGATTCCACTTTCAATTTGACGTAAAACGATCGGGCTTGCATCAAAGCCGTAGTGGTTCAGGAATTGCTCTCGGCTTCCCAGTTTCTTGACACTCTTAGCAAACATGCCTTGAAAGAACGAGGGCGTGAGGGTGTAGACATGCTCAGGCACGACCACTCGCACTGGAGCAGTCGTCCCATCTAAACGGTCCAATTCGAACATCTGACGAGCAGCCTTGCCCCGCTCATGGCCAGAGAGGTTGCGCACCTCACCATCGCCCGTCAGTGGTAGAAGGCTGATTTCACTCATCGATCTTTGTCCTCAGATACTCCGGGTCGAGCACGAATGCCAACCCAACGATAGTGCCACCAAACCGTTCCTCGAGATCGAAAACGTAGGCTGGATCTGGGGGGCTGGCCGCATCATTGTGTTCATTACACCATAGCACGCGCGGCGCATGTGTACCACGGCGCTGCCCTATCATGTACGGTGGACGTAGCCTTAGACAAGAGCGCCCTGAGACAATGGTTAGCTTAGGTTCATACCCCACTGCGGACGTACCGCCCAGGTCGTCAACGAACCGGAGAACGTCCTGGAAACCGACTCCGCCGCGGCCTTCGGCGGACGCAAGCGTATCTCTCGTCACTCCGTCTTGGATCGCGAACAAAGTGGCTAGCGTATCCCTGCTCTGGCCAGCGCGGTAATGTCTTCCACAATAGGCGTCCAACTCCTCACTAATTTCAGGAGCGCAGTTTTCCAGGCTTTCCGCGATTGACGTCCCTTCGCTTAGAAACGCCATGTGGCAGCGGTAGACGACCTGACCGTTTTCAATCCGCCTTGCCATGAACGCGGCTACAGACCAGCTACCGTCGTTACCAAGCAGCTTGCTGTGCCGTTCCGCGTTGTCCAGTAGTTCACCGATGATGCTGCTGAACCAAGAGAGACCGTGCTCGCTCAATTCCATCTCGATTTCAGGCAGCGCCAGCCACTCGTTCACGGCTGCACAGAAACGGTCGGCCACCTTCTCGCGCCGTTGTGGCTCTAGATCTCTAGTTGGTGATCGCGACGCCCCCGCCGGGCGTCTCCTGTGTAGGGGGAAAGCCCACACGTCATCAAGTTCGTTCGCTTCGGGAAATTTCATCCTTAGCGGCTCTCGCAAGCCAACAGCCTCAATGACCTTTTGCACGGGCTTGCTCATTCGCCCACCTCGGAACAGGTTAGGAATAGCTGGCCAGATTTCAGCCAAAACGAGATAGGCGCCAATATCCGCACAATGAGTGTCATCGAAATGGAGCTGTCCAGACACGGCTTCACATTCAATTTCCGCAATTTTTTTGATGGCCTTCAGCGTGTCGCCGGGATTATCGATAATCGAAAAATCGCGGAGTGTAAGCTCCACAACGAATTCTCGGTTTCGACGCTTCGTGATCGGGATCCACCTCTCCAAGCGGTCTGGCAGGAGGGCCGTGAGGATAGGAGAATCAATGAACCGCTTGAGCAGCGCCTCACGTTTCAACGGCACTCGTTTGCCCTGCCTGATGCGTCGAGCAAGCTGCTGGGCCTTATCGCGTGCGAACCTTCGCCGAGCGATTTTGGCTTTCAGGGCAAAAGATCCTTGGAACGCCCCTCTTTTAAGACGCGCGCGGTACGCGCGGAGATAGGCTGCAAGCAGCAGTTCAGCCTCGCTGGCCGCGTTGGAGCGTTGAGGATCATCGGAGTACGTCCGGCTCACTCGGAGAGCTCGCTTCAGCAGATCTAGGAATGGCTTCTGAAGCATAAAGTGGCCCAACTCGTGTCGGGGCTTAGTAAGGCGAGGGTCGGCGATTGGCGACCCCTTTTTATCCTGCCCCCGCCGTGACCCACAGCTCACGGACGATTGTTTGGATAAGCTGGAGCTTGAGCGGAACGAGTCGTACAGCCTCAGGTTGAGTCCGCCAGTTGCGGTATCGAGTACAGGAGGGCCGGCATGGCTCCTCGGGACGCCGCGGCTTATTTCGATGACATTCCCGACATGCCGATCCCGGCCGACATGAAGGACCTGGCGCACGTCATCGTGGAGCGCAAGGCCGGCCATTGGGATCCGGCCGAGTTCGAGGATCGCTACGAGACGGCCGTGGTCGAGATGCTGAAATCGAAGCAGGCCGGTGCTGCCGTGGTCGATGCGCCGACCGCGCCAAGGCCGACGAACGTGGTCAACCTCATGGACGCGCTTCGGCGCAGCATCGAGACGGAGAAGGCGGCGCTGGCGGCCGCACGACCCAAGCCGCTGGCCGCATCGAAGAAGCCAAAAGCAGCCAAGAAGGCCGAAGCTGTGGCGCCGGCTGAGCCGAAGAAGGCCAAAGGCGGTTCACGAAATCGGGGGTGAGCGACCCAGTGGACATACCCGCTCGCCGTGCCTGCGGGTATGCAATCTCGGCCCATTAACTCTTGTCGCTATGGTTTGCCGGTCCTGATTGTCCATGTGCGTGGGTCATCAGGCATAGCGCTCCAGCCAGCAGAAAAATCGAGAGGGGCAGAACGAGGTTCTGCCACGTCGCGTGGCTTTCGCTTTCCGCGACGTCCGTCACGAAGTCTACGGCAAGGTAGACGATGATGACCTCGATCAGAGTTCGCTTTAGGTGTCCGATGTCGTCGGTATGCATCCACCGTGGGAGGCTCGCACGCATCTCGGTTGAGATCTCAAACACAAATCCGAACGCGATCGCGTAAGCGAACATCACGAGCACAACACCAAACAGAAAAGCGTCGGTCGCGCCCATAACGGCGCTGATGGGCGTTGAACCGGCGTCGCCCTGGGCGGATACGAGATGTTTGAAGCCGCCTGCCAGCTTCTCGATAGCTTCCCAAAACATCATCAGTGCCGCAAACGCCGCGCCGAGGCTGGCAAGGAGCATGACATAACGCAAGGAGAGAACCGCGCGAAGCATTGGAAGGCCTAGTTGATTAGCGGATGCCCAACATAGGCGATCCCGCTTCGGAATACCTAGCACGTTGCAAGCAGCGGGTTCTGGGCTTGCACGCCCGCCGCTGGAACCGAGTCGCTCAGCTTCAGGTTGAGTCCGCTCTAAGCGGAGCGAACGCATGAGCGATGACAGAACGAAAAAGGGCCAAGAAGATCGAAGTCGCGTCTCGGCCGACGAGGGTTACGAGCTTCGCTACTTTGCGAAGAAGCACGGCATCACGGTCGACCAAGCTGAGCAGCTCATCAGGGAGCACGGCAACCGACGGAGCGTGCTGGATGCCGCGGCCGAGAAGCTGAAGCGCTAACAATGTGGGGCGTTGACGCTTACATCGGCACTGGTCACGACGAGCGCTTGCTCAGAGCGCTGACGATAACCAAGCAGAGCCGCGAGGAGGCTATCGCCTGGATCGAGGCTTATATCGTAACCGCCTTCAGCAACTCCGGCTGTGATGCCGAACAGGGGTACTGGTGGGGGCGAAACGACGGGGAGGACAACATCTACTTCAGGCCTGTGCCGCGCTGACTGCCATGGGCTGCCTGGCTAAGGTCAGAACTTAGGATAGATCCAGCCTAGACTCCGTCTGCCCCGGGATTTCTGCGGCAAACCCCTCGAGTGTGTCGCTCGATCTCGGCCAGCGCCAGATCGAGTGAGGAGAACGGGCCGCCTCTCAACCCTTCCATTGTCCCGACCGCCATTCCAGCCGGCTGGATTGTAAATTGGGCGGGCTTGTTCTCGACAACAACCCCCATCTTACGCCCTAGCAGGTCTACGAGCGACCAGGTCGGAGGCTCCTTAGCGACCATCTCGACGATCACGTCCATGCTGCTTTCCGATGCTGATAGCCGAAGGGTCGTGTGGCTGACGATCTTAAGATAGCCTCGCTCGCACTGCCGCGGCTACATTGCAGAGCATGTGCAATCTATACAGCATGACCAAAAACCAGGCCGCGATCCTGGAGCTCACCCGGGCTATGCGCGACAGCACGGGCAATCTTCCGAGCCTACCGGGGATCTTCCCTGACCAGATGGCGCCGGTGGTGCGCCATGCCCCGGATGGGGTCCGCGACTTAGCTATGCTGCGCTGGGGTATGCCGTGCCCGCCGGCCTATGGCGGCCAGCCCGTGACGAACATCCGGAACACCAAAAGCCCGCATTGGCGCGCTTGGCTCAAGCCCGCCAACCGCTGCTTGGTCCCGTTCACGTCCTTCTGCGAGTACGAGGACACCAAGCCACGCAAAACGCCGACCTGGTTCGCCTTGGACGAGAGCCGGCCGCTGGCGTTCTTCGCAGGCATCTGGACAGGCTGGCACGGCGTGCGGGGAACCAAGGCCAACCCGATCGAGGGCCGGCACGAGCTGTTCGGCTTCCTGACTACCGAGGCCAACGCTGAAGTTGGGGCCGTCCATCCGAAAGCCATGCCGGCGATCCTGACGGCACCGAATGATTGGGAAGCCTGGTTGAATGCGCCGGCCGAGGAAGCCTTGCGGCTACAGCGGCCGCTACCGGACGGCACCCTTATCGTCGTCGCCCGCGGGCCGCGGGAAGACTCGAACGGTTAGGCCCTGCGCATTCCAGTTGCACGGCCGACTAGCGCAAAGGCATAACCTTCCGGTCGGACTTCCCGGAGATGCGTCGTGTCGACCGCCGCTTATCAGCTTATGCCGGCGGCGGGGCGGGTTGCACAGTCCGACCGCTTGCGCGCGCTGGTCGCCTCGCTGGCCTTGCACATCCTCCTGCTCGGATTGTTCGTTTCGCAGCGGGTGATTGCGCCCGACGAACTGCAGGAGCCAATCCCCGTCGAAGTGATCATCGACCAAGCCCCTGAGACGGCCGCCAAACCGGCCCCGCCGACTGCCGACCAGCCCACGCCGCCAGCCCCAGGCCCGAACGTAGCGTCGCCGGCGGCGCCGAGCGTGTCCCGTCCCGCCGTTCCGAGCTCGACGATCAAAGCGACGAGGCTTTACTCCGCCCAGCTTCTTCAAGATCCACGAAGCCGTCGGTCGCGAGAGACCCTGGCCAAACTCGCCCCGAGCGCCAGACTGGAGCAGATCTGCAACCTGGAAGCCATGGCCCAAATCGCCGCTCACGACGGAGGCGTCAAGCCGGACAAGGTGCTGGCCTACGCCTTTGAGCCCGTGCGCCTCGACGGGGTAAGGCTGGTAGCGGCGGGAGCGGCTTACCACGCGGGCCACAGCTGGTATCGGCTTCGGTTCACTTGCGGCGGCGACGACAAAGGCGCGGCGGTGAAGTCGTTCGAATTCATCGCCGGATCGGCCGTCCCGCGGCAACTTTGGGAAGACCACTTTCTCACCGGCGGCTCCGATGCTGATTAATCCAGCGCGGCGACGCGAACTCGCTAATCTTCGGACATGTGCCGATAGGCTGAGCTGATAGGTACTGTCCAAATCAGCGCAACTGCTTTAAGTAAAAGCTCTTACGAGGGGAGCAGCACATGCAAGGACAACAGAACGAACTAGCATCAATGACGGCTGACATCGTCGCAGCTTACGTGACGAACAATTCCGTGCCTGCCGCAGATCTGCCTGCGCTCATCAAAGGAGTGCATGCGGCAATGGCCGCCGCGGCCGGCGGCGTGGTCGCCGATCCTGAGCCCGAAGCCCTGAAGCCCGCCGTTCCGATCAGGAAGTCGATCACGCCCGACGCGATCATCTGCCTGGAAGACGGCAAGTCGTTCAAGTCGCTGAAGCGCCACTTGATGACCAGATACAACTTGAGCCCGGCCGATTACCGCGCCAAGTGGGGGCTGCCGAGCGATTATCCTATGGTCGCGCCCAACTACGCAGCGTCTCGATCGGCGCTGGCCAAGTCGATGGGGCTTGGCGTCAACCGCCGTCAGGCGGCTGAGCCGGTTCCGGCGCCGGCCAAGCGCGGCAGGCCGAAGAAAGCTGCGTAAGCCGCTGCCGAGGAGTCGGTCGGTAAGAGGTCGTCGGAGAAAAGGGCGAGCCCCGCGGCTCGCCCAGCAGTCGTCAGGGTCAGTTCGCGCAACCGACGTTGGAAGCGCCACGCAGGAGGTCCGAGACCCCCTGCAATGCGAAAGATCCATAAGGACCGATATCGCTTTCCAATGCTGCGACCGCGGCGCGATCGAAATATTCGAGCGCGTTCACTCGATCCAAAACGCCTTGCTCGACAAGCAGGCTGACCAGCTTGGCGACCTCTGCAATTCTCCCGGGCTCCACCATTGCAGCAACTTTGTGGATCATCATCGGCCCCGTGTTTCACTGCCGGATGGCAAACGAACACACCTGAGATGCAGCTGCGCCGCAAGATGCGCGCCCTGTGGATAGCGGGGGCATTGGGGCAGGCTGGCCATCTCGCACCAACCCGCCTGGGCGAACTGGCCTGACATCGGCCGGCCATGTCGGTTGACTCTCGTCTACGCCGCTGATGTTCTCTTTTCGTTCTAGCGAAGAGAGCGACTCGATGTCGACCGCCACCACACCTCCAGCATCGCCAACCTACCCCACCGACGCCGATGTCGATGCGCTCCTGGTGGAGTTCGAAGGTGACGCCCAAGCCGCAATCAAGGCGCTGCTCGAGGACCTGGCGACGCTGGCCGACGATCGAGAGGCAAGCGTCTCGGCTGGCTTCGTCCGCGGCCGCCAGATCCGGATTGTGGGGCGGCCGTGAGGACACGGCGGAGCGTCCTTTCCGAAGCAGAGTCAAGCGAGCTCCTCCGGGCGGTGGAGGAGTGCCGTTCCGCAGCTGTCCGGGCGCTCACACGCGCTCCTATCGGCTCTGAGGGCGCTATCGCCTGCCGTGAGCTGCTGACCCTCCTGGACAACCTCGCAGGCGCCCTGACCGGCGACCACCGACGGTTTTGGGCCAAGCCGCACTACACGCCCGAGGGCGGTGGAGGCCGGGTGGTCCGGGATTGAGGAGAGAGGAGAGCGAGCATGAAAAAGATGGAGGAGCGTTCCCAGTCCGAGGCGGCCAGCAAACGTGTCACCTACTATGTCGCGCTGCCATTCACGCGCGACGAGGAAGGCGAGTTGGCCGCCGGCGAGGCCGCCGAGTTCCAGAGCCCGGGCGCCGCGACGCAAGCTGCGAACCCGCTGGTGAAGAAGCACGGAGGTGCGGTGGCGTTCTCGCGATCTGGCGACCCCTCGGTCGACGAGTTCGACGACGCTGTCGTGCTTCTCCGTGTCGGCGACGTGCCGGCTGACTTGGAGAACTTCACGGGTTAGACCCTCGCTCCTACGAGCCAGCCCGCACTTTGCGGATGAAACCCTCAAGATCGTCCCGAATGCCTTGAACACGATCGGCATGGAACTGCGTGCCTTTTGTCAGCCTCGCAGCTCCATCGAGCGCGGCGAAAATCTGTTCGTCTGTCCGTGCGAGGAGTTCTGCCATCTGCGCCACTTGTTGGGACGAGATCTCGGACGCTGATCCAATCCGATGCGTGCTCTCCGCGCACGCGCCGGCTGCGTTGGCGAGGTTTGCCGCCGTCGACTGCATTTCGGCTGAGATGGACGCGACGTCGTCGATCTCTTCCAGAGAACGCGTCACAAGTTCCCGGATGTTACCGACTAGCCTGAAAATATGCTCCGCCGCCCCGGCCGACTGGGTCGATAATGCTTTGACCTCACCCGCGACCACGGCGAAGCCACGGCCGGCATGGCCGGCCCTTGCCGCTTCGATGGTGGCATTCAGGGCCAACAGATTGGTCTGTGCGGCAATCTCTTGGATCGCCGAAACGATGCGTTCGATCTGTTCGGAGTCGTGAGCTAGGTGCTTCACCGTCGCGAGACAGCGCGCAACCTTCTGCGCACTGGCCTCCGCCGCTTCGGCAACGGTTGACGACATAGCGGCGACGTCTTTGACAGAGGTCGACAGGGCGTCCGCCTCGGTGGCTAATTCTCCCGACCGCTTCACTGTTCCGGCCGCAACACCGCGCGCCATCACGGTCGCAGTGGATGCCTCGTGAGCTCGGTCGAGCATCGTATCCAGTTCGGTGCTGATCTCGGCGGCTGATGTCGCAATCGACTGGACAGCCCCGCCAATGTTCATCTCCAGCCGAGACGCAGTGTCCTCCAGAGCGCGCTGCTTCTCGAGCTGGCGGCGCTCCTCCTCCGCTATCCGTTCCGAAACGTCGACGACGACACCGTCCCACAACAAACGGTCGCCTTCGGTTCGAGGCACCGCGTCCCACTGGAGCCAGTGCGTCTTATCATCAATTACATAGCGGCCGCAGAAAGTGCTCGGCGACATTGCAAGCGCGGACTGCTCCATCGCGTTTCGGCATCGGGCCCGATCGTCGCGGTGGATTGTAGCCAAGAGCCGCCGCGGGTCCTTCAGCAGTTCAGATGGCGCCATGTGCAGAAGAGATCGGAGACCGTCGGACACATACGTGAAACCAATTTGACCACCATGGTCGCGGAACATCTGGAACACGCAGCCCTTCATGTTCTGGACGACGACCTGAAGGCGGCGATCGGTGTCCGCTAGAGCTTGCGTCGTGTGCATCTGGGCGAAATGCCAAAGCAGCAGGCGTCCCAAGACGTATGCGACCATGAAATTGGCGATGCTCGCCAGCAAGAGAAGCTGCCACAAAGCCCGGATCTGATCGGCGCTGCCGAGTGCGATGGTTCCACCAGCCGTCGCAATGCCCGCGATTGCGGCATACACAACCAAATCACTTTGCAGCCGACCTGGACGGACAGCGGTAAGAAGGGCCGAAAAGACCGAAGCAATGCCGACGCTGGCCAGTCCGGGCCAAAGTCCGATACCGCCAATGTAAGCGCGGCCGACTCCGACTCCCGCTCCGGCCAACAAAACGGCTATTGGACCGCCCCAGCCGGCGATGACGGCGATTACCGCGTTGCGCCCGTCGAAGCGGAAGCCGCTGTCGACGACTATCGGATCAGCCATGCTCAAAAGGGCAATGACCATTCCGAGCACACCAATCACCGCAGGGCCGAACACCCGTCCCAGCCGATCGATGCGACGGCATAGAATGCTGGCCGCCAGCAGCGCGCAGACGAGATGCGAAGCGTTGTGGAGATAGTCGAAAACGACGTGAGCGGTGTCCATCATGTGAGCTGAACACGAACTCTTAAGTCCGAGGTTAACCCCCCGGCCTCTTTGCACGCCACAGCTGCGGGGCGCTTTCGTCCGCCATGTCCCATGTCGCCGAACGATAACGCACGCTTGAACATGACTCGCCGCCACACTGCTTCGCTCGTCGCCTTGAGGGCATACGTCACCTCCGGGCGGGGTGGCACGGCCAAAAGCCCCGATCCGGTGTTCGCCGCGATCGAGCACCATCGCACGGTGCACGCTGCCTAAATTGCGGCGCTGGACGCCCAAGGGGAGGCCGAGGACCGGCTCAGGGCCGCAGGAGTGCCAGAACGCCCAGAAGTTCTCATCGGCTACACAACACCCGTCTCCGTGACCTTTGAAGGCAAGCGGCACGAGATTCCGGCGCTTCTGATCTACGTTCGGACCCTGGACGAGATTGAGAGCCACTTCGCGCACCTGCCCAACGTCGATCGGCAACAAGCCTGCCTGCGTGAGTTCCACGACCACGCCGGATCCGGCCCGGCCCGCTTACGTCCGAAGAGCGTAGGCACCATGATGCCTCGTTACTGAGAAAGACCGAGCCGAGCAGCTCTATGCCGAACGGATGGACGGCTATCGGCTCCGCGGCGCTGCTCAGGACAAAGAGAGAGAGAGAGAGAGAGAGAGAGAGAGAGAGAGAGAGAGCGGCTTGGGCTTTACGCTTCAGGCTGGCCGCCAGGAACTGGGGCAGCTTGGGGATGGAGCCGTCCGGGACATTCGCATCGTCGAAGTCTTCAACTCAGGCGGCGCGCAGAGAGGGAACCCGAGCCGGCCAATCTCGTTATTGGTCCAAGTTTGGGATTGATCATCCCATGGATCTACCGGCCCCTGCAGCATGCCACCGCTGCAGGGGTTTTTTTCGGACCTTGAGCCACAGATGCCTAGGCTTAGCTCCGGCGACTAGTACGCCTCGGATCTTTGGAGGGTTAAGGTTCGCCGTCAGCGTACGTCATTTGCAGGTGCCTTGGGAGGAGACAATGGCTCGCAAGTACATCGACTGCCGCAGCATCCCGAGTGAAATCAACTGCACAATCGCAATCTCGGCCGACACGGAGCGCGAACTGGTTGAGGCTGCCGTCCAGCATGCCGTGGCGGTTCATGGCCACCAGGACACGCCCGAGCTCCGAAAGATGATTACCGCTGCCGTATGTGAGGGGACGCCGCCAGAAGTTGTTGGCCGGGCAGCTTGATCTCTTCGGGCAGTTTTGGGATTGCGAACGGAAACAGCGTTACGCAGTATGAGCTTGGGGCAACTCAGGGTGGCGGCCGTCAGCGTTGAGGGGCGTTGATGGCCGCCGTTCGAGTTGCTCTGCGGCTGCCCGCCTGTCCGCCCAAAAAGCTCAATCATCGTAGAACGATTTCCGCCGCCAAGATTTGACCTCACTTCCTGAAGGCGAGGTCGGGATGTTAGGCGTTGGCGAAACACGAGGGCTCCAGTTCGTTGTGTCCTTCAAGTACAATAGTGAGCATGACCGTACTGTGGAGCGATTACGCCTCTACTGGCGATCGATCGTGGATGAGCCTTTGCCGCCCGAAATTCTGATGCTCATGAGCATCCTGGAGCGCAACGAACGCGATTATATCAACCCGTCAGACGCTCAATGTGAGCGGGGCTGCCTAACCCCGTTTGCAAACACCTGATGCAATTTTTCGAACGGCTAGTTCGAATTTAAGTACGGATTGCGAACGCTATTGTGAATGTGCTCTGTAGCCAGCTCTCGTGGGACGATCGCATCGCCACAAGGGGCCGGCATGTACAACGTTCTTTTGGTCGAGGATGATCTATTCATAGCCTTCGTTACAAAGGATTTGATGGAGGGAAGCGGATACAAGGTCCGACATGAGTCTGACGGCCTCTCCGCACTTCTCCATTTCGAGGATGAGGATCAATTGCCGGATCTCGTCGTTTCAGACATGAATCTTGCAGGCGACATGACTGGCGCTGAGCTGGCCGCAGAGATACGGGCCATTCACCCGAGCCTTCCGATTATCTTGATCTCTGGACAGGACTTCCCTTCTAGCGCCCTGCCGCCGGGTATCCCTTTTCTGCCCAAGCCGCTTTGCGAAGGGTTGTTTCTAGCCTTAGTGCGTCAGCTCCTCGCGGGCGCGAAACCATGCCGATCTCCTGCTCCATGTACGAGCAGTGAGTGATGATCTGGCTTGCACGATTTCAGCGACGAGCAGCCCGCCTACGGAACCAAACTAGTTTTCCGGTTGTTCGGCCGTGTCACCCCGCGGCACAATGACGCAATTCTGCACGAGCGCTTGGCGTACCGATGCGCCGGAGAACACCATGCATTTGGAAAACAAGACGGTCAGCCCGCATTCGGGTGAGAACCGCTTCAAGCTCCTTATCGAATCCATCACTGATTACGCGATCTACATGGTCGACCCTTCGGGGCTGGTCACGACTTGGAACCCCGGGGCAGAGCGCTTCAAGGGTTACAAGAGCCACGAGATTGTTGGCCAGCATTTTTCTCGTTTTTACACCGATGAGGACCGCGCGACTGACCTTCCCGGGCGCGCCCTCAAGACTGCCGAGATCGAAGGCCGCTTCGAGCAGGAAGGATGGCGTGTTCGCAAGGATGGCACGCGCATGTGGGCGCACGTCGTCATTGACCCTATCCGCGACCAGTCAGGCAATCTGTTGGGGTTCGCGAAGATCACCCGCGACGTCACCGACCGCAAAGAGACGCAAGAACGGCTACGTCTGAGCGAAGAGCGCTTTCGCCTCCTGGTCAGAGGCATCAAAGACTACGCAATCTATATGCTCGATCCACTGGGGCGGGTCACAAACTGGAACGCCGGTGCGGAGCAGTTCAAGGGCTACACAGAATCCGAGATCATCGGAGAGCATTTTTCTCGGTTTTACACCGACGAGGACCGCGCAGCGGGCCTGCCAGCCAAGGCTCTGGAGAATGCAAGGCGACAAGGCAGTTTCGCCATGGAGGGCTGGCGCGTCCGCAAGGACGGCTCGCGGTTCTGGGCGGACGTGGTGATCGACGCTATCAAGGATGAGAGCGGCGAGCTGATCGGCTTTGCCAAGGTGACCCGAGACATCACTGAGCGACGCGATGCCCAGCTAGCGCTTCAGGAGGCTCAGGCCAGGTTCGCCCAGGTGCAGAAGCTGGAGATGATCGGCCAGCTCACCGGCGGAGTTGCACACGACTTCAACAATCTTCTTGCCGTCGTACTCGGCAACCTCGATCTGCTCAGGCGGCGATCAGAACTTGATGAGAGCCTCAAGCCACTTGTTGAGAACTCTATAGAAGCGGCCAGGCGGGGTGCATCGCTGACGCAGCGCATGCTCGCTTTCGCCAGGCGCCAAGAACTCAAAACCGAGACTGTGGACGTGCCTGACCTTGTTCGCGGCTTGGCTGACATGCTGCAGCGGACAATCGGCCCGAGGATATCGTTAACTACCCAGTTCCCGCTCGTGCTTCGACCTGCGTTGGCGGACACCAACCAACTCGAACTTGCGATTCTGAACCTGGCCGTCAACGCGCGCGATGCGATGCCGGAGGGTGGCTCGATTACGATTTCGGCCGAGGACCTCGCGCTTGATACTCCCGATCCGGATGTAGGAGTCGAGCCGGGGCGGTACATTCGCGTGCGGGTCACGGACAATGGCCAAGGGATGGACGCCGATACCCTCGAGCGAGCCGTGGAACCCTTCTTCACAACCAAGGGGGTCGGGAAGGGCACTGGTCTGGGTCTTTCGATGGTGCATGGGTTCGCAACACAGTCCGGCGGCCGGCTGCACCTGCGCAGCAGCCTCGGCCAAGGAACGAGGGCCGAACTGCTATTGCCTGCTGGAAGTAGGACGGCGTCGCTTCGCGCTAAGTCAGACGAAATTGCAGACTCGTACCCTGCCAACATTGCGCCCCTTTGCGTTCTGGTCGTGGATGACGATGGCCTGGTGCTCGCGAACACCGCCGCCATGCTGGAAGATCTCGGCCATACGGTGCTGGAAGCTGGATCCGGTGAGCAAGCGCTCCGCATTCTTAAACGCGATCCGTCCATTGATCTCCTGATCACGGATCAGCTGATGCCGGGTATGACGGGTACTCAGCTTATCGCCGCCGTCGTTTCCCAGCGGCCGGATCTGCCAGTGGTGCTGGCGACAGGGTATGGCGACATCTCGCCGGGTGGGGCCGAAGGCGCGAGACGGCTTTCAAAGCCATTTTTACAACGTGACCTCGTGGCCGCAATTTACTCGGCTGTAAAGCAAAGCCTGCCTCCGGGGGATGTACTGCCTTTTCGAAAATGATCTCACCCGGGGCAAAGCTTTCTGTAGCCAGTGCAATCCCGCCGCGGAACTGAATCGCTCAGCTTCAGGTTTAGCCGACTCTGACGGGAGCACAGGGATGAGCGACGATAAGGCCCAGAAAGGCCAGCAGGACCGCGGCCGCGTGTCGGCGGAGAAAGGGTACGCGGTTCGCTACTTCGCCAAGAAGCACAGCACCACCGTCGATCAGGCTGAGCAGCTGTTCAAAGAGCATGGCGGCAACCGTAAGGTGCTTGATGCGGCAGCCGGGAAGCTGAAGGGGTGAGCAGTGACCACGTCCGAGAAGTCACCCAAGATGTCGGCTTCTGAACGCGCCCGCGCCACTGATGAGCATGTGAAGCCCTTGCTGGAGAAAGAGCTTGGCGACATGAGAGCTAAGACGGAGCGCCTCCGGCAAGAGCGCCTGGCAGGGCCGACGTCGGAGAAGCAGTTATCAAAGCCGAAGAGCGGGGCCTAACGTGGCGACCGGCATATCGCTCGCGCATAACAGACGCTCGCCTCGGAGCGGCTTTGTGTTGCCCAAGCTGGGAACTTCGAAGGAGCGCTGCCGTGGGGGCGGAAGCGCTCAGTCAGATTGGATTGGAGCGGGGGCGCGAGGAGGTCGGATGCAATGCACGATCGTTGCGGGGATCATGCTTGCTGCAAGCTTCGCATCGATCGGCGCCGCTAATGATCTCGACCACAAAATGCATTTTGACCGCGTTTGGGACCGAGAGCATCCATCCCGCTACAATGACGAAATCGAGACGGGAAGCGTGAGCCCCCGCTGCCGATCCGTGACCGTGATGCACTACGACGAGACCGGCAAATTGCAGAGCCGTTCTGGGCAGACCTGCCGCGAACTCCGTTCCGGTTCGAATGGTGATCAACACTAAACGGGCGGAGGCTAGGAGACAATTTTGGCGGAGCGTCCGAGTGGGACCACGCCTCCTCGCAACTCGGCGTTTCGCTCCTCGAGAGCGACTTCGATATGGCTGACCAGATCGCCAACCGCTCTCTCGATCGCCTGCCGCCGGATGCCAGCGATGTCTGCAGCAACCAGGCATTCGAAAGACAGACGACAAGCCTCGGCATGCACGAGGTCGAACGGTGTGATAGCCGTCGGCAACCGCTCATCGAGCCACCCTTCCAGAAACTCTCTCGCGAGGCTGGTCACCTCTGGCCGCGGCTTCGTCACGTCTGATTCCAGCTATCGTTGTCGATGGGCTCATACTCCCGCCCCAAGCGCCCTGCCATTCAAACGTTCTATAATTCGAGTCAATTATCCGACGCGCAGGCAATCCGCCAGCGAACCACCTTGCCCTGAAATCATCCTTTCTATGGCTCGGCTTGCACGGCTGTGGGCTCGCGATCGGTAGAGCCCTGAAGGGTTCATCCCGCCTACGCTTGCCACTCAGAGCGATGTGATTCCAATCGGTCCTGTTTGGCAGTACCAGGTCAAGCAAGATGGCTTCGAATGCAGGGCCAATGGGAGGCAGGCGCGCGCCTGTACAGCCGCAACGGCCCTGTTTGGACCGATCGCCTCCCGCGTAACGCTGCGGGCTCCTGCGCCTTCCCTGCAGCTCTTGCATCCTCGATGGCGAAGCCGTCGTGCAGCTCTCCAATTGACGCGACGACTTGCACGCTCTGCGGTCCCGCTATGGCGCCGGCCGGGCGGTGCTGATGGCATTTGATCTACTTGAGTTAGATGGCCAAGATCTCCACTCATGGCCACTGGTGCGAAGCCGCGCCGAGCTCGGCATCTTCTTGCCAAGCGCAGGGACGGCATCGCATCCGTGGATGCTCACGACGAACACGGACTTGACTTATTCCGCCATGCTTGCGCGATGCGCTTGGAAGCTGTCAGGCCTGAGCCAATGGGCTAGGCCGCATGGTTTCTGGTGGCGGGCACCCGGCCTTAGAGCATGGCGAATGGAAGGCCCGAAGCTGCCAAAGATAACCGATGAGGCTCGGGGCTCTCTCAGCCACGCTACGCCGTCCATCACCAGACCTTGAACGCGGTGAGGAAAAGGCCGAGCACAACCAGCAGCGACATTACATCGCCGATGATCTCCGCCAGGCGATCGGTTGCATTTTCAGAGTACGGAAACATTTACGAGCCCTCCCTTTCGAAGGGCGAAGATTCCACGGCTCGGCGGTTTCCGCCACCCTGGTCCGCCCACCGCGTTCCCGGCAGCTTCCTCGTGTCTGACGCGACAGGCTGCCGGCTGGTCTACTGCTACGCCGATTTCCAGGGCCGCAGCTCCGTCATGGGCCAGATGGACGCCGCAACGGCCGAGTGGGTCGCGCACGCCATCGCCAAGCTGCCGGCGGCGCTGAAAGGCGAGAGGGCCGACCTGGGCGACATCCCCGCCGGCCCGTACGCCGTGGAGGACAGCGACGGCATGTTTAGGGTGAACTCGCCGGGGTTCGCGCTTGGCTGCGTCTAATACAACGACCCGAGGGCAGGGGATCTCACCTGGGACGAGGCACGGCGGATTGCCATAGGCGTGACCTGAATTCCTGCAATCCGGCAGCCGGAGTGACGGTAAACTCCAGGATCTTTATTGCAGTCGGATTGTGCCCTTGAAGTGAAGAAACGAGCCGTCTTTCGCTGCGATATTGGTGTAGACCGTGCCCGTATTCCAGTCTTGAACATGGACGACGTTAGAGCCGGTGCTTGGCTCATGCCAGTAAATCATGAACACCTGACCGCTTACCTTGAAAGCGGTGTACTCGATGGTGTCCGTGACGCCCTGAAATGCTCCAGATGCGTCCTTGAACGACATAGTGCGGCCGTCAACAAAGTTGAGTTGGAACACCGCATTCCCGAAGTCGACAACGGCGATCTTACCCACGGGCGGATAAGTACTCGGGGCTGCTGCATGGGAATAGGGAGGCACTGTCGCCGAGGCAGCGAGTCCGACCGCCACCATCTTCCCAATCGTATCCTTGTTCGGCATAACCCATCCTTGGTACGGGAGCAGCGTGCGGCCAGGCGATCAGCGCGACCGCACGCCGAGTTTCAGCGCTCGATCGGGAACATCGGCCTGCCGCTCTTTGTTTGCGACGCCGGGACATCTTCCTGCATCACGTCCCAGTGCTCGACGAGCTTGCCGTCCTTCACCCGAAAGATGTCCACGGTGACCAACGGCTTGGGGCCCCACCCGGTGTAGCGGCCATGGATCATCACCATGTCGCCATCCGCGACAATGATGCCTGGCTCGTACTTGAAGTTAGCCGGAAGGCCCTTCACGACCGCAGGAAGGTCCTCTGCGCCATCCGGGATCATCGGGTTGTGCTGATGATACGGTGCACCGAAATATAGCTTGACGGCTTTCTCGGCATTTCGTGTGACGAATAGCTCATGTATCGCGTCACTAACCAGCTTTTTATTGCTCTCTTGAACTGACCCCGCGGTCGCTTGGCTTATGATTACGCTCATGAGTATCGCTGCTCCACTTACAATGTTTATGATCGATCTCACCACATGCCTCCCTTGGCTTGTCGCGCCCATAGATAGACAGGCAATTCGATCGTGATAATCGAGCCTTTGAGGCTGAGTGTATGCCGTCACGCGGCACAATCGAGCAACGCACGGGAGTGATGTCGAATGGACAAGCTGGCGGCAATTAAGGTCTTCCTGCAGGTCGTGCGGGCCGGTTCGTTCGTCAGGGCGGCGGAACAAGCCGATCTTTCCCAGACCAGTGCATCACGATTAGTGCGCGAGCTGGAGGAAGCGGTCGGCGTCCGTCTGCTGAACCGCTCGACTCGGAGCCTCAGTCTCACCGATGCGGGTGAAAAGCTCTTCGCCTTCTACGGCCAGGTCATCGAGGAGTTGGAAAGCATCGAGGCCGAAGCTTCAGGAGCGAATGGCATCGGCGCCGCCCGCCTTCGTGTCGCTTTGCCCCACTTTCGCGACACGACGGCTCGATGCAGCAATATGCCGGTTTCGCGAGGAGCATCCCTATGTGGATTTGGAAATTCGATTGGACGACTCGCCAACGGATCTGATCCGTGATGGCTTCGACCTGAGCATCCGGATAGCGTCTGAGCTGCGCTTGTCGACGATCGCACGGCGGATCGCCTCGGTTCCGATCGTCACATGCGCCGCACCCACTTATCTGGAGCGGCGCGGCGCTCTCGAAACTCCGGCCGATCTCGCCGGCCACGAGTGCCTGATCTACACCGATAACGAACCTCCAGACGAGTGGACGTTCGAGCATAATGGTGAGCGCATCGCCCAGCGCGTGCGCGGGTCGGTAAAGGCGAATAATGGCGACCTACTGCGCGCGCTCGCTGTTGCGGGCCAAGGCATAGTGTTTCAACTGGCGTTTATCGTTGGGGGAGAGATTGCAACGGGTAAACTCGTTCCGGTGCTCAGGGACTATCAGCCACTGCCGCGGACTGCTTATGCGATCTATCCTAGCAGCCGGTTTATCCCTGCCAAGGTGCGGGCTTTAACCGACATCATCGCAGCTGAATTGGCTGATGAACGCCGATCCTGAATGCCGGGGGCCCCAGCTGATCCATGTTGCCAATGCCACGAGACGTGAGGGGTATCCCAGCCGGGCCGCGGATCCCAAGGCATGGCCGAGGGCGAGATGCTCAGGCACAACAGAGCATAACCAGGCTCCGTAATGATCCTGACTCGTTCGCCAAGGCACGAACAGCTAGGCTTAAGATACCCGCCGTGCCCGACGCGGCAGCGGGTATCTCGGCGGGTCAGTGATAGATACGCCTGGGGTCTCTCCGCGCCTGAGATCTCCCCATGTTAGACGTCCGAAAGCCCATCGTTCTTTACGCGGAAGATCAAGCCATCGTCTCATTCACGATCGGCGAAGTTCTAGCCGAAGAGGGGTTCAGCGTCGCTGGCCCGTTCGGGACCTGCGCTGAAATCGCCAATTACCTTGTTCACGACACACCCGACTGCGCCTTGATGGACGTCCAGCTTTCTGATGGGCGGGGCGATGTCCAGATTGATGAGTTGCGCCGGCGCGGCGTGCCCATCGTGATCCTGTCTGGTCACCCGGAACATTCGACCACTGTGACGTTCAAATACGATGCCTGGCTTAGCAAGCCGCCTCGCTTCGAAGAGCTCGTTCAAACCCTTCGTAGACACACGACCGCAATCTCCATTGCTGGTTTGATGCCAGGCGGCTCCAGCGCTCAGTGGTGCGAACCCGTTTAACGATCAACGCCCTGATTGGGCATGGGCCGCCTGCGGCGAACAGCTATTCCTTTGGCTTGGTGTTCCGGTCGTGGGCCATGGCTTCGCTCAACGCGGTGGCGCTGCTCGCGTCATTCAGCAGCGTTGTAATTGCGGTGACGAGTTGGGCCATCACAAAGGGCTTTTGCAGCATTATGCTTTCCGGCACGCCTTTGGCTGACCACTCATGCGCACTGTCGCCGCTCATGTAGACCACCGGGATACTGGAAAACACCTCCCGCGCCCTACGCCCTACGTCCCAACCGTTGGGGCCAGCGCCAAGCTGAATGTCGGTGATAAGCCCTTTGAAATGTGCGCCATCGGTGGCCATCTCGGCGACAGCTCCGGCCCCGCTGTCGGCAAGAACGACATCGAAGCCTTCGTCCGAAAGTGCCACGTGCAGAAGGGTTTGAAGGTCGGAATCGTCTTCTACTAAGAGAAGTATCAATGCACCTGCGGGTGTAGCCGTCATGTCGTACTCCAACCGCAGAGGATGGAGCAGACGGCCAATCCGTCATCTCACAGCGTCAGCAACCGGTGAGCTACAGCTGACGATGAGCGACCGTAGCATTATTCCGCCAGTGCCGCCGCTAATGTTGCACGGCCTGCTTTCCGCGACAGAATCGTGGATCGGCAGTTGGCAGACACTCACCGAGTGGCTGCCGTGCCCTCATAGGCCGAGAACGCCTTGGTGATGGCGTCATGAAGTTTGTGCACCCAGTCGTTTGCGCTCTGGAGGCGACACTCGG
Organism: Alsobacter sp. P4_H11; assembly: GCF_056400925.1. Taxonomy (NCBI): domain Bacteria; kingdom Pseudomonadati; phylum Pseudomonadota; class Alphaproteobacteria; order Hyphomicrobiales; family Alsobacteraceae; genus Alsobacter; species Alsobacter sp. P4_H11. Next base: position 166 of record NZ_JBFUKI010000003.1, on the reverse strand, counting down.
CTTCAGCTACCCGGTTATCTGCCGCCTTGATGCGGACCTCGGCTTCCGCGACCTGCTGTTCAAGTTGGCGAACTTTATCTCGGGTGCGCGTTAACTCCTCGGTGAGAGCAGCAATCTCCGCTGCGGCATTGCTCTCGATGGTTCGAATCCGTCGGGAATCCGTCGG